>JALYTT010000210.1 GCA_030854145.1 Chloroflexota bacterium
GCTATGGCTTGCCTCGTCCGCGTAGGCTTACGTGGGCGAGGCAAGCCATAGCCCCTACGCGGACCAGGGCACGCTGGAGCATGGTATGCACGATTTTTGAATGCCTCCTGTACGCTGTACCTTTGGCACAAAATCTGCTATAGTTGGGAGCAACCTGGATGAGTAGTTAGTAGGCAGTTTCTTGCAAGCACAAAGTAGAACGGCGGGAGCATTGAACGCAAAAGAAACCGTACCAGAGCCGGGAGACCTGGAAAAGGTGCCACCGGGTTACCTTGGAGCGACGCCTGCGCCGGGTCAATTACCAGCGCGAGGCGAGCGCATGTATGTTGATCGCCCTGAGCAATTACTGCATGCCGCCAGTGTATTGAAGCAGTCGCATGTAATCGCTATTGACGCGGAATTTGTGCAGGTGCGCTCGCGAGTGCCGGGTGACCAGACGACCTCCTCACATCGCCTGGCCCTGTTGCAGCTCGCGGTCGATGAACATTGCTTTGTGGTGGATGCCTGGCGCTTGCTCGATCTCTCGCCGTTGCGCAGCGTGGTGGAAGATCCCACCTTCAGTGTGCTGTTACACGGAGCGGGCGCGGATATGCGTGTGATGTCTGAACGCGACCTGCATGTGGCGCATTACTATGATCTGGAGGCCGCCAGCCGCTCGATCTTCGGTCAGCACGAGTCGTCGCTGGCGGCGATGTTGCAGCGCGCCTTCAATGTGCGCCTGGACAAGAGCTTGCAGCGCACCGATTGGACGCGGCGCCCGCTGCCGCCGGCGATGGTGGCCTATGCGGCGCGCGATGCTGAGATGACGCTGGCCCTCTACTACTGGTTGGATCAGCATTACCAGCAAGTATTGAAGCTCCACGAGTACACCGATGAACCGGAACTCGGCGCGGCCTGGATCGAGCCATTCTTGCGCGGCACCTCCCCCGTCTCGCCGGAGGTGGCGATCGCCGAGGCCAAAGAGCAGGGGCTGCTGACTGA
Source organism: Chloroflexota bacterium (assembly GCA_030854145.1). Next base: position 982 of record JALYTT010000210.1, read on the forward strand.
AGAGCAGATATACGCGGATTGCCGTGCCGCGCTGGCCCTGCTGAAGCATCCGATGTACCGCAGCCGCCTGCTGCGCCTGATCGCCGACCTGGTTCTTATACAGATGGTGCCGGAGATCGAACCACTGTTGCAGGCGCCGACCTCGGATGAGCGGGGCGCCGCCGCTCGCGCCTTAGGACGAATGGGCGCCGAGCAGAGCACACCCGCCATCCAGCCGCTCTTGCAGGACCCAGCGTATGATGTGCGCAAAGCCGCGCAGCACGCGCTACACAATCTGAACAACACCACTCCCCGCGCACAAACGACGGCCCCCGTTAGACTGAACGACGGCGCCCGTAGCTGGTCTGTAGGTAGCGAACCAAACGATACCGGCGATGACAGCGACTGGAAAGCTCGCCTGCGTTCGATGATGGAACCCTGAGGCGCTGGCATGCACGGAGTGCAGCGCCTCTCTACCGAACCTTCTTGACCGGGGCAGTGGCCTTCCAGGCACGCTGGCAGGCACGCTGCAGGGTGCGCAATGCTTGACCATAACGATGCAGGCGCAGCAAGGTGACGAACTGGGCCGTAGGCACCAGATAGCTCTCGGGGTTGCGTTGTGCGGCCTGCTCATAGGCGAGCAATGCCTGGGCATAGCGTTGCAGGTGGTGCAGTGCTGAGCCTTTGCCGAAATACCCACCTGGCTCGGTCGGATCCAATTGGATGACCTGTTCGTAGGCGGCAAGTGCCTCTTCGTAGCGTTTGAGGCGCAATAAAGGACGAGCTTTGCAAAGAGAGGCCGCTGCCAGGGAAGGATTTCGCTCAATGGCCTGCTCAGCAGTCGTCAGTGCCTCTTCGTAGCGCTTGAGGAGAAAAAGCACCGTCGCTTTGCTCAGGTAGACAGGTACCAGGTCGGGAGCAAGCTGGAGGGCGATCTCATAAGCAGCTAACGCTTCGTTGAGACGCTTGAGAGACGAGAGTATCGTACCCCTGGTCACATAAGCAGGGGCAGAAGTGGGAGCCATGCTCACGGCCTGCTCGGCTTCCGCGAGCGCTTCCTGGTAGCGCTTGAGCTGACCTAAGATATTGCAGCGGTTCACGTGCGCATCAATGCTTTTAGGATCGAGCGCCAGCGCTCGCTCGACCCAGGTCAACGCTTCTTCAGGCGAACGTTTGAGCGCCAGCAGCAGGGCCCCTTTATTGGAGAGCGCACTGACATCAGTTTGGTTCAGTGCCAGAGCGCTCTCCGTTGCCTCCAGCGCTTCCTGGTAGTGTGTGAGATAAAAAAGCGCTTCAGTCTTGCCATCCCAGGCCGCAGCCTGCTTTGGATCAGACACGATTGCTTGCTCATAGACCGCCAGTGCATCAGCGTAGCGGCACGTCTGCAAGTACTGCTGACCTTCTACCTGCCATTGCTCCATCTGTGCTTCGCTCATGTTTTCCTGGATCTCCTGTTGTTCACGTGAAAGATAGCACAAGCCGAGAAGAATTGCTCGCCGCCCATGTGTTTTCAGTATCCCTCACATGCTCCTTTATCTGCGAGGCAAACGCGTGCCTATCCAGACGAGGCCGAGCAGCGCTGCGGTGATACCCACTCTTCTCAGGTTGTGTGCCCATCGCTCCTCTGCTAGCGAGTCGCCGCCTCCCAGGTGGAGCCGGTGTACAATAGCATGCAGCCGTGTGTTCTGGTCTGCGGTGGCTGAGTGTGGCCTGCTGTGATCTTGTGGTTGTTCTGTCAGCGGTAGTGTATGCCTGGCTTTTGCTCCGTAGTCCACGGCGGGCCCGGTTGCGCGCAACTGGTCGGCCAGCGTAAGAAAGAACTGCTGCAGGAGCAGCTTGATTGCTCCCTTAACCAGTGGGGTGGATAACACTGTATCCGGCTTACCAAAGGTGAGCGTTCCCTTATAGACAACGACGGTATTCTCGTCGTAACCATCTAAGCGTACAATGCATTCGCCGCTAATGGGCCCCCGCTGTCCCTCGCCTTCAATAGAGATATGATACTGGTAAGGATAATCCTGGTCGGAGACCCTGACACGCCCGGAATATGAGCCTTTCAGGGGAGCGCGCTCTATATGCATCGCGACTGTGTATATGTTCTGGTCCTGAACCTCCAACTGCTCCAGGCCAGGGATCGCGTGACGCAGTATGCGCCGGTCCATCAGGCTCTTCCATACATCCTCTGGCATTGCCTGGAGCGTGTATGTTCCCTCGATATTCATCATAAGTCCTTTGCCCAGGCAGCAAGCAGGAGACACGAGACAAGAATATGAGGGCCTCGCTCTGCCCCTGGCTTTGACCGCCCGGAATATAAAGTTATGCTCCTCATTATAGAGGAGGAAGGAAGAAGTAGCAACGGGGTAATCAATACGTTACCCCCTCTTGCTGGACGGAATATGAACGCTCACGATTCAAAAAGTCCCATGATTCATTGCATACCACTTTGCCCGTGACGTTTTTGGGCTGAGACGCGATAACCAGATGAGGCCTCAGGAACTGGCATACATTGGAAGCCGAAAGGAGCAGAATGCAACTGCGAACGAATCTGCCTGTCTATGACGATGCCGCGTTTACGCAACTCTACCAGCGTTATGCACAGACGTTGCTGAGCTTTATCCGGCGGTACCTCTCCAGGCGAGAAGACGCGGAGGACGTGCTGCTAGAGGTCTTTCTGGCGGCAATGGAGCGCAACTCGCTGGTGGGTTTAAACGAGGACGAGCAGTTGGCGTGGCTACGCCGGGTTGCGCATAACAAGTGCATGGATGTCCATCGTCGTGCGAGGCGTCACCCCATGGTTTCCCTGGACAGCGTTGCGGAGACTCTGTACGAGGATGAGAGCCAGACGCCAGAGCATATTGTTCTGCGCACGGAAGAACTTGCTCTGCTGCGTCGTCACTTGGCGCATCTCCCCGAACAGCAACAGGCGGTCCTACGCCTGCGTTTCGCGCATAATCTGCGCAGCCCGGAAATCGCCAGGCAGTTGAGCAAGAGCGAAGGCAGCGTTCGTATGCTGTTGGCACGCGCCCTCAAGCGTTTACATGGGCTCTACTACAGGCAGCCTGAGAAAGGAGAGAGCCAGGATGAGTAAGCAAGACGATCTGTTTCGCCCCGAAAGGATAGATGAGCAGATAGAGCTGCTCTCTGACAAGCAAACTGAAGATAGGTCATTCTCCTCTGGCGCTCATCTTATCTCTGATCTGCGCCTGATCTACGAAGAAGACAATGAGATCGTTGACCAGGTCTGGGAGCGTCTCGTAGAACGAGCCCCTGAAAAACGCCGGGCTATTACGGAACAGAGAGTTGGACAGAGCCGGTCTCCCCAAAAAATGCGCGAAGATCGGCAGGAAGGATATCAACCGATGAAATTAGTATCCACAGAAAAACGCTCGCATAAAAGCCTGCATATGCTGGAGATGCTTGCCGCTGTCATCATTATAGCGGCGGTAGTCGGCAGCATGATACTGGTTCTCCAGAAGAAACAGACCTTACAAACGCACCTGGGGTCCTCTGGCCAGGCATCGACCACGTCAACTGCTACCGCTACCAATACCGCTACCGGATTGTATCTCTCGACAGTGAAAGGCGTTTACAAGGTGAGCCTCCAGACCGGTAAGGTGCTCTGGCATATCCCGCTGTCCTGGGCAGGCAAACCATTTATCATGGGAGACAGAGTCCTCTTTAACGGCGCAAATTCGTCGAATGCCGCGGATGAATTCCTGCAAGCCGTCAGCGCAACTACTGGGAAACAGCTCTGGCGTAAAAACTATGGACCAGCAACCTTTCTCCTCCCGGCGCACGGTATTCTCTACGATAGCTCGTGCTTACAGGCGCCAAACGGGGAGAGCAGTGGCTGCTATATCTACGCGATCAACCCGGCGAATGGGACGCTGCTCTGGTCTTTTTCAACGTTTGGAAGCACCGCGTGGATGACTGTGCAAGATAATGTGGTGTATGGTGCCGCGTTTACCAACCTTTTTGCGCTCGACGCGACCACGGGCAGGCCTCTCTGGCAAAAGAAGCTGGCGTATCCCAATCAAGAGCCGAGTTTCACGCCGCTCGTGATCAACCATGTTCTGTATACTGCTTCCTGCAACTATACTAAGCTCACATCAGGCTATCTCACCTGCTACTTTCTGGCCTTCAATGCCACAAACGGAACGGAAAAGTGGCATACTCATGTAAACCGTCTCATCTTCGCCGACCCGGCCGGCGCCGATGGCGTGATCTACTATGGCACGAACATGGGGGGTCACGTGTATGCGGTAAACGCCAGCACCGGTTCGGTCACGTGGACCTACACTGCATGTACCGGAGACTGCGGTGTTGCTAGCATGGAGGTGGTTCAAGGCATTCTTTACCTTCAAATCCAAATAAATAGCTCGACTTCCCCCATCGTGGCGCTCAATCTGGCAAATAGGCGCGTCTTGTGGTCGAAAAACCTGGGATCTTCCTATGCAACTTCCTATAGGGAAACATGGATGGTGGATCGGGGACTGGTCTACGTTGCTGTTGACCAGAATCGCGTGGAGATGCTCAACGCCAGGAACGGCGCTGTAATCAAAAGCTACAGGGTTGCTGCTTTAGGAACAATCTTTGACTTCACTGTGGTACCGTAAAATGAGTAGCCTGGTGGGCTGTTGGTAAACGCTCTTTCCCGACTCCTCAGCGACGGGAAAAGTGTTCGACAGGGAGATCAAACTTTGATCCCCCTGCCGAAGCCATTTTTACGAGGAATCTCCTGTTTGCAGAGGGTCGCCAACGGCATCACGTTCGGGATGACTTATGGTTTACTTCACATCGATGGTGAACGGCATGCTTATGATGTATTGGGGGCACATCTGTCCCTGCTGGCAGAGAGCCTTGTCCATGAAGGTCACCTGGCTTGTGCCCGCGCTGTGAGCGGCGAAGCGCCAGATGCAGGTGTGGTTGGCCAGCATGGCATAGCCGGAGGGAGATTGCAGTTGTAGCGTGGGCGGGGAAGTGACGGGGCCGCTCCACATCTGCCCAAAAGGTAACTCGAACTCAACGATATCGCCAGTATGCGCCGTCACGACTTTATGAGTATCGCTGGCCCGCACGACGACATTCGGCGCGGTTGGTGGTGTATGTACAATGGTATCGTTGGGGCAGCCGTGTTGTGTGCCATAGCCCTTCACCATGCCCGTTGTAGGCGTGGGAGCAGCGTTTCCTCCACCTGTAGTTGTGTTTGTGTTTGTATTTGTGCCGCAGGCGGCCAGTATAAAAATGAAGGCCATCATCAGCGTGATAATGAGCCATACTGATTTGACGCGGATCGCATGAAATGTGCGCATAATACCAACTCCTCGAATATCTATCTATATAATTCCTGGTAAACGTCTGGCCTTACACTACCAGGACGTTTCTCTGTGTAAAAAGGTTCCCCACTCGCTAGAATAAACGCGCGATCCTACGAATGTTGCTTGCCTTCTGCGGCCGTGAGAGTGTAGCGCGCGTATGCTCACCTGCCATATGGCAGGTGTGACTTGACCCTCTTTGTCCTCGCCTGTGACACATATGCCGTCCATCACCTGGGAAGACTCGCTAGTGAGTAAAGTGTTGCCAAGCTTCATGTAAAACTCCCAATAACAGGGTTGAGGCTTTTCGCGATACACTTATCGTTCTATCACAGAAATCCAGGTATATTGAGCCTGCTATGATCCATGTATGCCCATACGTACTCTCCTGGCTCTCTTTCTACCCTCTAATATTGCATCTGTGTTGTACAGTAGAGACGTGATCCAGAAAAAGCCCGGCCAGCTTGGATCAGAGATGCATGCATGCAGCCTTTGGATGAATGGTACAGTGAAAACAATGGAGGGTAGACTAATGACGCACGCAGCAAGAGTATATACGACACTCGACGACTGGACTGCACACGAGGCGATTCCATTCTCGCTCGCTTCTCGCCCGGACTTCAACGCCGCTGTTGATACGGTGATCGATTCACTTGGCGATGCGGTAGAATTGCTTGGCTTTGGAGAAGCACTCCATGGAGGGGAAGAGCTGCTTGTCCTTCGCAACCAACTCTTCCAACGCCTTGTAGAAGCCCATGGCTACAGCGCCATTGCCATTGAGAGCAGTTTTCCTCGGGGACCCATCATCAACGAATACGTGCTTGGCCGCGGTCCGGCATCCTATGAAGCGGTGCAGGATACTGGATGGAGCCACGGTTTCGGAAAGCTCGAAGCGAATCGAGAACTTGTCAAGTGGATGAGGCACTACAATGCTGATCCAGCGCACCAGAGGAAACTCCAATTCTATGGGTTCGATAGCCCGACCGAAACGACCGACACTGATAGTCCACGCCAGACACTCTATGTTGCGCTTGATTACCTCAGCTCAGTTGATGACGCCAGTGGCCAGGAGTATCGCAAGCGCATCGACCCGCTGCTTGGGAAAGACGCCGATTGGGAAAATCCTGCTGCGATACTCGATCCATCGAAATCGATCGGCCAGTCAGCAGAGGCAAGGGCATTGCGCATTGAGACAGAGGAACTTATTGCCGAACTGCTTGTGCGCCGTCCCGAATTGGTGGCGAAGAGCGACGAGAGCCGCTATCTGGAAGCCGTCCACTATGCTGTGGTGGCACGACAACTCTTACACTATCATGCGGCGTTAGCGCAAGCGTCCGCGAAACGCTACGAGAGACTGCTCGGCATACGTGACGCAATGATGGCAGAGAATCTGGCGTACATCGTCTCCCGTGAACAGGGTCGAGGCAACGTATTAGTTTTTGCCCACAATAGCCATCTCAAGCGTGGAAAGGTGCAATGGCAATGGGGGAATGAGACGGTGATATGGTGGCCCGTTGGATCTCATCTACATGAAATGTTCGGTCGCCGCTATGTCGTCATCGGCTCAGCCGTAGGCGAATCGTCAGCCAACGGGATCGGCCAGCCAGAAGCCGGGACGCTTGAGGCGCGGTTCACATCCGCTCCCGGGCCGGTGCGGTTCATTCCCACCCATCAAGGGCAAGGACTTCCTGCAGAGGAAATTGCGGCCCTTCCGATTCGCTCTGGCAGTAAGAAGAACGGGAGCTATGAACCATTGGGCGCCCAAAGCTTCACCGATTTCGATTGGTTCGCTGTCCTGGATACGACGGCATACAACCGGGGTGGGCCATCTATAGAGTACTGGAGCGCAAGTTCCGAGCAATAACGTCCTCTGATCGAGAGATGCGCGAACGCTGAGTTCTAAAGAGACCATTCCAATTTGAAGGCAAACACAAGGAAGCGGAGAGCCTCCATTTTGGAGTGGTCGCTCCCTCATCATGCCTTTTGTCTTGCTCGCGAAAACTGATAATTGCAGGCGTATTGCACCTGACGAGATTCAACAGGTGGTTCTTTCCGTAGCTCCAGTTGGTGTTGCATAATCCCCTAATCCCGGCGACGAGAAAAGCAATAATTTGCTCGCGTCCATGTGGGTCCTTCCAGCGTTCCTTTGCACATTCCAGAAATTTATGTTATTATCGAATTTAAGAACGTTCCAAGAATTTGTAATGTGAGGTGATTGTATGATGAAGGCTGATCTGCTGATCCATCCTGTGCGTATGCGCATGATTATTGCCTTGAGCGGCGGACGATTGACGGCCAAGCAACTTGCTGCCGAGTTGAAGGACGTGGCATCGGCAACGCTCTATCATCACCTCGGCCTGTTGGCGAAAGCGGGCATTGTGCAGGTAGTGGAAGAGCGGCTCGTGCGCGGGACGCTCCACGAAAAGGTGTACGCGCTCACAGACGCATCGACTATCCTGAGCCCAGGAGATCTAGCCGAGGCCTCAAAGGATGAGTTGCTGCGCTACTTCTTCATCTTTATCTCGAAGTTGCTCGGCGATTATTCGCGCTACCTTCAGGAGAATGAGCGCGACGATTACCACAACGCGGGATACCGCCAGGTACCTTTCTACCTCAATGACGAGGAGTTCGCACAGTGTACGCAGGATGTCAACGCGGCCCTGCTGCCCTGGTTCAAAAACGAACCGGCGCCTGGCCGGCGGCGGCGCATCCTTACGACGATAGTTCTGCCCGAACACCCTGTTGACACGACCACAGAGAACGCTGAACAGGACATACCTGCACCTGAAAGCGCACAATGAGTGCTTCATCTTTTTCCCATACGCATGACAAAGGCATGCGCCAGAGTTTTCTTATTAGGAGGAGTGTAGAATGGATACTGCCCAGAAAATCGTCTCAGAAGCGGCGCACGGTGATTTTGCCGCCGTGGAGCAACGCCTGGTGGCTCCCCTCAAACCTTTGCTCCCAGTTGGAGCACTCCAGGCCACCTGGCAGGGGCTTGAACAGCAGTTTGGAGCGTTTCAGGAACAGGGCAAAACCTCTACCGTGCAGACACCCCAGGGTCTGGTGCAGGTGGTCACCTGTACCTTTGAGCGGGCCAGCCTCGATATGAACATCATCTTGAATGATGCGGATGAGATCGTCGGTTTGACGGTGACGCCTGTAGGAACCGTTGAACAGCAGGCGCACGCGACCTATGAGCCTCCGCCGTACGCGCACTCCGAGCGTTTTCAAGAACACGAGGTGCAGGTAGGACACGGAAAATGGGTGTTGCCAGGAACGCTGAGCATTCCCCAGGGCGACGGGCCGTTTGCGGCGGTGCTGCTGGTGCATGGATCGGGACCTCAGGACCGCGACGAGACGATCCCGCCCAACAAGCCGTTCCGCGATCTGGCCTGGGGCCTGGCCTCGCAGGGCATCGCTGTGCTGCGCTACGAGAAACGCACGAAGGCCTATGCCGCCAGCCCGGAGATTGAGCAGGCCATCCCCACTGTCAAGGAAGAGGTCATCGACGATGCGCTGGAAGCTCTGGCCCTCTTGCGCGCGCGACCAGAGATAGACGTGCAGCGGATCTTCGTGCTGGGACATAGCCTGGGCGGCTACCTGGCTCCACGCATCGGCGCAGCCGACCCGCAGATTCGCGGTCTGATTATCCTGGCTGGTTCCGCACGACCGTTGGAGGATCTGCTCCTGGAGCAGATGACCTATGTGCTTTCGCTGAGTATGCCTGATCCTGCAGTACGCCAGCAACAACTCGCAGCCATCAAAAAGCAGGTGGAGCTGATCAAAGATCCTGACCGCCTGCCGACTGCCGCCGCGACCGACCTGCCGTTCAACGTCCCGGCTGCCTACTGGCTCGACTTGAACACCTATCATCCGGAGCAAGTGGTGCAAACGCTGAAACAGCCGATGCTCTTCCTGCAAGGCGAGGGCGACTACCAGGTCACGCGTGATGATTTCCAGATCTGGCAGAACGCGCTGGGTGGGCGCGACGACGTGCAATTTATCATGTATCCCGGCCTCAGTCACCTCTTTATGCCCATAGAAGGCGGGCAAAAGGCCACGCCCGCCACATACTCCGTGGCCGGTCACGTGGCTGAAGAGGTGGTGAACGAGATTGGGAACTGGATCAAGCGGCATTAACGACCCTCACCTGAACTGGCCTCGCAAGCGAGGCCGGTGAGAGACGATATTAGCGCTCGCCAACAGCTTCCCTATAGGTGCTGTGAGTGGCGAGCATGGTGATGAGTTCTTCGGCGTCGGGGAGGAAGCGGCGCGAGGAGAGCACCTGGTGAACGAGTCCCAGGCGCAACGCTTCGCCAGCGTTGATGATCTCGCCGGTCAGCATCAGGCGCGTGGTGGCGTTCTGTCCGATCAGGGCCGGGAAGTAGACGGCGGCCACGGGCGGCAGAACGCCGAGCCTGACTTCGGGCAGGCCAAAAGTGGCATCCTCGCGCGCGATCACCGTATCGCAGAGCGCCGCCAGCTCGCAGCCTCCACCCAGCGCGGGACCCTTGACGAGCGCGACACTGGGGATGTGGCCCGCGTGTAGCTCTTCAAACGCCGCGCAATTGTCGTACACCGCGCGCAGCATCTCCTGCTCGCGCCCATCCAGGTGGTCACGCACATCGACGCCCGCGCTGAAGGCCCGCTCGCTGGCCGTCGTAATCACGACAAGGCGCGGCGGCCGCTTGCTAGCAGTGCGCAGCGCCGCCGTCAATTCATCAAGCATGGCAATCGTCAGGATATTGAGCGGTGGCCGGTCAAGGATGAGCCAGAGAATGTCCTTGCGCTGGCGAACGTGAACGTCTGGCATTGGTCTCCCTCATTTGTCTATCGCGGTCCCGTAGGGCGTGGCTTGCCTCGCCGTCC
>JALYTT010000665.1 GCA_030854145.1 Chloroflexota bacterium
GCTCAGGGGCGAGGTCAGATTCACCTCAGCGTGTTCTCTTCTCCGTTTCCTTCGTAGTATATCCGATTCTCTCGTTCTCCCTCTAATATACAAGGGGCGATGGCTTGCCCCTACGCGCATTGGGCCAAAGGTGCAAGGGGATTCGTCACACCACAGGTAAGGTAAACGTCACACTCGTCCCTTCCTCTTCGTCGCTTTGCAGGGTGATGGTGCCTCCCATAGCCTCTACAAGTTTGCGCGTGATATACAGGCCAAGGCCGGCTCCTGGTATATGGCTCGTGGCGGGATGCTCTACTCTACTGAACGGTTGAAAGAGCCGCGCTTGTTGATCGGGAGAGATGCCGATGCCCTGGTCGCGCACGATCACGTACATTATCTGCGGCCCGTGTGGGAGCGTCGCCTCTGGCCTATCTTCTGTCTCCTCGTCCTGTATCGCCTCTTTCAGAGGATGAGAGCTGCCATTCTGCGCTTGCACGCTATGGCGCACATACACCTGGATCTCGATCAGCCCACCTGCTAACGAATACTTGATAGCATTCTCCAGCAGGTTTGTCAGCACCTGTTGCACCCGGTCAGCATCCGCCCACGCCGGTGGTAGGCCTGGTTCCAGCATGCAGCGGATATAGTATCTCCCCGGCTGCTCCTGATCCACACGATGCTGCATCAGCTCGGCTACCTGCTGGCATAGCTGTTCTATATTCACCTGCACAAAGCGCAGCACGAGCCGGTCGGCATGGATACGCGATATATCCAGGAGATCGCTGGCAAGCACTTCGAGATGATTGGTCTGCTCCATAATGATATCGAGGTACTGCTGCTGGAGCGCCTGCGTCATGGCTACTTTGTTCTTCGGGCTATGGGTCTCTTCCGCTACGCTGTATGCCTGTAACAGGCCTGCATAGCCTTTGATGGCCGTCAGCGGCGTCCGCAGTTCGTGGCTGACCATCGAAATAAACTCGCTTTTGAGCCGGTCCAGCTCCTGTTGTCTTGGAGTAAGTTGCACCGGAAGCATGATCGAGGGCACCGGACCGTTGTGCGAGGCGCCTGGCAGCAGGACAGAAGAGGCTTTGCTTAAGATACGGATGTCCTTCTCCAGGCTCTGCGCCACCATGCCCCGGTAGCTCTCCAGCAGCCGCTGCTCACCTGCTCCAAAGGCGTGCGCGCGGGCATCAGTGAGGAGGAAAATCCCCAGTATCCCCGCCGGGCGTTCAAGCGGGGCCGCGGCAATGCTCTGGACCGGCCTATCATCGATAGAGAGCGGCACATCGCCGCGGCTGCACACCTCGCCGCTCTGCACGGCGCTATCGCAGAGCGCGCGGACACACTCGTTCTTGAGGAGCGCGGCTACCTCCACCGACCCATAGAACCCGACATAGGACTCTATGCCGGGCAAAAACATATCGAGCAGGGGATGGCGTAACTCCGCCTCCGGGCAGCCCAGAAACAAACAGGCCGCGCCACATTCTAGAAGATCTCGAACATGATGAGCCAGCTCATGAAAATCTCCCTCTGCCGACATCATGTTCCTCCCACTTGCACCCACACAACTCCCAGGGTTTCTTCTTCAGTATATGTGACCTCACAACAAGCGAGGGAAGATAAGCCGTCATGTATGGGAAGGGGACGCGTCAATGGGACTCCATTCACACGTCACCTTCTCAGATCATGATGCCTGGTGTAGATGGATGTCGCCGCTATCGGTCTTCAGTGTTATTGTGGGTCTCGGCTGGTTCCCTACATCTCCATGCATCTGAGTTCCAGCCGGTTGCACCTGAAAATCTGAGTCGATCGAGCCTGAATTCGTACTCGCATCCACATGGAAGAAGGCGCTCGCCGGCAGCGTCACATTTACGGCGTCGCTATTGCTCTCAAACTGGTACGACCCGCTGGGATCAAGAGAGCCATTGAACGTGACTGACCCGCTATCTGACTTCATGATGGATTGGCCCTTCAACGTGCTATGTTCGACGTGGATCGTACCCGAGTTACTTACCAGGTTCATCTGCCCATCTACGCCTTGAACATCGATATCGCCGCTTTGCGTATTAATTTGTAGAATGGCATTGCCTGGAACCGTTACAGTCAGGTCATCTGATGTGTCGTTCACTGTGAGTTGATTGCTATCCTTATTATACTGCACAGCATTTTTGTTAGCTGTGTCGACCGTAACTTTATCGGTATCCAACCCTCTATTGATTTGAATATTGCCGGATTGCCCCTGTATCACGATCGTGGGTACACTGCTAGTGCCAACGACAAAGAGCTGCGGCGCCGCGTTGCCCCAAGGAATGCCGGGGGGCCAGTGGTTCGGGCTGTGAGAGTTATCTCCTCTGCTGAACCCTCCACTCAGCAAACTAAAGCCGATGATTACGGCAATAATCAAGAACCAGGGACTTCGCGATTTGCGCGCTGGAACTCCATACTGTCTGCTTCCCATCTGCTGGGGCGCATAGCCACCCACATATGGTCGGGGCTGTACTGGCAGCGGCGGGACATCACTCGGGGGGACGGAGGCGGTAGTCTGCGACATAGCCGGCTCGCGATTGATCGGTTGCGGTACATACGGATATGGCTCAGGTGCCACCTGCTGCGCCTGCACCATCCCATCCTCCGGCGGTCGCCACTCAGGGTCCGCGAACTGCATTTCCTGCTCGTTCATCAAATATGTGCCTCCTTCTCAGGACTAACTCTTCTGCCGCTCTCCAATTATGTACGTACGAACTCAGGGAAGAGTTCGAGATTCTGCCAGCAACTCGCGTGAGAAATCCCCACATCCGTAGGGGCAAAGCCGAAAAATACGCAAGACTTGACAAATCGCAACATTTGCGGGTATAGTCTATCTAAGCAAAAAACTTTCTCTACGCATATGTCATACAAAAAAAGGATCATAGCCGCAACCATGCAATGTAAGCATATCACCACCACCTTTATTATGGTGATGTCTTATGGGATGCTCCGTCAGTATCCCACAGGTTGCCGCTGTCCTCTTCTTTCCCTGATCACATGATCTCCAGGTGTAACCCACCAGTAGCGTAGAGATCAACCGGGCTAGCAATTTCAAAGGGGCACAGGCAACAGACCTGCGCCCCTTCTTTATGTGTCCATTCATTCGTTCAACACATTCAATATTACTCAAAAAAGGAGAGCCGCCATGCATACACCTGCTGAGCCTGCCGCGAGTGGCAGGCCGTATTACATCACAACCGCCATCGATT
>JALYTT010000211.1 GCA_030854145.1 Chloroflexota bacterium
CTTGTAAACGGCGCCCCTACACCTCATGCATGTTCTTCTTGGGTAGATGGACATCGTGGAAAGCGCCCCGCAAAAAACCTATCGGTGCGAAAAACCGCGCCCCTACGTTCTCAAGCCGGGCGGCACATCCAAATTCTGCGGGGCGTCTACACTTCGAAGCATAGCCAAAAACTGCGGACGCGCTCGTCATATGCGAGTACACTTCGGGCAGTGAACGGACATAAGATAGCGTACAGCGTAGGGACGCCATGCATGGCGGCCGGCGAGGAGGGCAAAGCATTGCGACGATTTGACCAGGCCACAACACAGCGCACAACCACATCGCACCCTCTGAGCGCGACGACCACCACGCGCCCACTTGGGCAGAGCGCCGCGCGCCGCCGGGGACGCATGGTCCCGATCATTATAGTGATCAGCGCTCTGCTGATCTCAGCACTGCTTGTGTTCGTCAGCAGCGGCTTGAACTTTCTGCCAGCCTCGTTTTTCCATAGTGGCAGGCCTGCCACTACTGCGAACGCCGCCCTGGGTGCCCAGAAGATCGTGGGCCATGTCTACTTCGTGAGCAGCGGACAGATCCACCAGGACACCAGCGAGGGCATTGCCGACCAGGTTCAGATCAGCCTGACCAGCATTTCCAATCCGGCTGCCGGCAAAGCGCTGTATGCCTGGCTCCTGAGCGACGATGCGGTCGAGAGCCAGTCGGTTCTGCTCGGCAAAGTGGCGGTGCAGCATGGCATCGTCAATCTGCGCTACACGGGCGATCAACAGCATACCAACCTGCTTGATTTTGCGAATCGCTTCCTGATCACAGAAGAGGATGCCAGCATAACGCCGAACATGCCCTCGCTCGACAAGAGCACGTGGCGTTTTAGCGCGCAGTTCCCGCAAACGCCTGACCCACTGGATAGCGTGCATCATTTCAGCCTGCTCAATCACCTGCGTCACCTGTTGTCTACCGACCCCACGCTCAAGAAGCTGGGACTGCCGGGCGGCCTGGATATCTGGCTCTTTAGAAACACCCAGAAGATCCTGGAGTGGGCCGGTGGCGCCAGGGATGACTGGTCACAGCACAGTGCAGCGCTGATGCACCGCTACATGATACGTATTCTTGACTATCTCGATGGACTCAACTTTGTGCAAAATGATGTTCCAGCCGGCACACCGGTGCTGACGGACCCGCAGATTGCCCGCGCCGGCCTGCTCGAAATTAACGCGAACCAGGAGCCACCCGGACTGCTGTATCACGTCGGCGTTCACCTGCAGGGCATCGTGCAATCGCCCGGATCGTCCACAGAGCAACACGCACTGGCGAACCAGATCAATACGGCCATCAACAAGGTGCAGGCACTCTTAGAGCAGGTACACAAAGACGCTCGGCAACTGGTCACATTCAGCGATGCGCAACTGCTGCAACCGCCGGCGCTCGCGCTGCTGGATGACCTGGTGAAGAACGCGCAGGATGCCTTCATGGGACAGTTCGACCCGACAACCGGCGAGATCCAGGACGGCGTCACCCAGATCCACTTCGCGGTGGCGCGCCTGGCAACGATGAATGTGGCGGTCGCTTCGTAACCGACAGGGCGCCCCTACACGCAAGATGCCAGATCCGCGTAGGAACCGGGCGCAGGCAAGCGGCGCCCCTACACGCAAGATGCCAGATCCGCGTAGGGGCGATGGCTTGCCTCGCCCATGCTGCCCAACGAAGGGTGCAGGTTGGAAGAGTGCTTCTAGAGAGGGAAGGGATTATGAGAGACGCGTACCAGTACAATGCATCATCGAGAGGCTACCTGCACGGTATGCCGCCAGCGGGGCCTGCGCACCTTCGTCGCACGGGAGACTTCGATGGCCTGTCTCTGCCATCCAACCTGGCCTCGCTGGTTACATCACGGCAGCCGGGTCAGTTGCCAACGTATTACCGGCCGCGCATCGGGCTGCTCTCTTCAAGCGGCTGCATGCGGGACGGGGGCTGGCCAGTATACGCGGGCGACGCAGCCACGGTGAACGCTATATTCGAGGCCGGGGGCGATCCCATCGTCATGCCTACGCTCCCGCTGATGCAGGGATACGACCCGCTTGACATCCTGACCGATGATGATGCCTTCGAGGAGGTATTCCGCATCGTCTGGCCCCTTGTGCGCAACCTGGATGGCCTGGTGCTCACCGGCGGCGGCGACCTGTACTCGTGTCTCTATGGACATACTCTGCACCCCCAGACGGATACCCCTGAGCTATGGCGCGATATCTGGGAGCGCTACTTCGCGCTGCTGGCCTGGATTCTGTGCATCCCCACACTGGGCATCTGTCGCGGCATGCAAGTGATGAACGCGGTGCGTGGCGGCGGGCTGTTTCAGGATATACGCTCGCAATGGCCAAAGAACATGCCCCCACTGATGCCCCATCGTGCGCGCGGCCGCATCAGCGCCGATAACTGGGTCGAACATCCCATCGCCATTCATCCTAAGAGCAGACTCGCCAGGCTCGTGCGCGGGCGGGATGAGCGCATTCCCTACCGGCAGTACATCGAAGCGGTTCTCTCTATGCATCATCAGATCGTGGGCTACGTGACGCCTGATGGGGAGATCGTCGGCTACCTGGCGCCCGGCATGGGCATTGGAGCGACGGCCCCCGACGGCGTAATCGAGGCCATTGAGGACCTGGACCCGCGCCGCTTCTGGGTGGCGGTGCAGTTCCACCCTGAGTGGATCGTGTACCTGGGCTGGGCGCTCAGCCTCTTCTCCTCGCACGTCGATGCCTGCTACACCTATGCCGCGCTCGACCTGAACACGCTCGACTCGTACCTCCCTGAGGTGCGCGACTGGCTACGGCAGTGCGACGCCACCCTGACACACCGTCCCCTGCCGGCCAATCCCGCCGCCAGGATAGAGAAGGTCTTCGCCCAACCGGAGCCGCGCACAGAAGCCAGCGCGCGCATCCCCATCACAGATCCCAACCAGTTAATGGATCACAACGTAGCCTTTGAACAAAGCCAGGCCGTCTGGGGATGATTGGAGAACACCGCTACCATCCTACGTAGGAACCCGATTTATCGTGTCCGCCGCAATTCATTGCGCGTAACCGTTATCAAGCATCAAGCATCATGGAGCATACCGATTATGGGTTATAGCCAGCACACTCACCAGAGGGTAGATGCCGTTATCGGCGCACGCCTGCTCAATACTTGCTGGTTTGTGACAGGCGTTGGCATCAGCATCGCGCAGATGCGGCTCATCGCCCAGGACTGGTACCAGGGCCACCTGGCCTTGTGGGCCGCCTGTGTCGCCAGCGCCTGGCTCGTTGGCTCAGTGTGCAGCGCGATCCTCTTGAGTTCGCGCCGCCACACGGCTGTGCGTCTCTGGGGCTGCGGTTTCATAGCCTGCGCGCTGCTCTGGCTGTATGTGCCCATGACGCCGCGTTTCCTGCCAGCAAATATCATGCTCAGCACAGGCGAGTTCGCGCTCATTGCCTTCTTGCTGGGCCTGATGAGTACAGCCTGGCTGCTACAGAGACGGCCCTGGCCGCCCGTGGGAGAGCGCACAGCCCTGGCGAAGGGCGCACTGGCGATGCTGGTAGGTCTCGGCGTGGTCTGGCTGCTCCCCAGGTTCTCAGGCGCGCTGGAGATCGCCTGCCTGATCCCACTGCTCTTGCTCGACCTCTGGCCACAGTCGCAGGCCCCGTTGCCGGCGCCGGGGCGCATGATCGACAACTGGTACGATACAAACGAGGGCGCGGACCGCTGGCGGCTGCAATTGAACCGGGGCAAGCTGTTCCGCCGCTGGTGGTGGGCCTATCTGGCGCGGCGCGGCCGACTCTCGTTGATCCTGTTGGCCAGCGCCATCTCCATCATCCTGGGCAGCGTGTGGAGCGCACTACCCACCCCCTTCGCGGGCGACCTGCTGGCAAGTGGGCAGATCTGGACGCTTGGCTGGCTGATCGCGGGCCAGGCCAGCGCGCTCTGCCTGGGCCTGAGCTGTTTTTTCTTCTTCCGGGGCGCCCTGGGTACACAGGGACGGCTCATACCCCAGGAGTGGCGGCTGCATGCCTGGGCCACAGCGTTCCTGATGCTTATACTGATGGCCTGCGCCCTGCTAGCGCTGGGCCTGCCTTTCTTACAAACGCCCTGGTGGCTGGCGCTAAGCATAGCAGTATACACATGCGCCGGCACCGTCTGGGGCATCCTCCTACCCCGCTTGCGTCCCAGCCTGGGTACGGTGATCTTTTCACAGCGGCACCTCCTGCTCAGGCAGGGCAGCAATCCGCAGATCGGCAAGGGTCAGCTCGCCTACGAGCGCGCGCAGGAGGAATACGTCAATCGCATCTTCTTCACAGGAGAGGCCATCCTGACCGCGCTCAGTGCCCCGCTCGTCGGCTGGCTGGTTGACCGCTGGAGCGTGGATGCGGTGCTTGTGGCATCCGGGCGCTTCTTGCTTGTGTTTGTGGTACTATCGGTAGCCATTATTGGATTACTGCGCGTGATTCGGTATAAACCCTTACAGGGAACCAGGCAGCAACCGCGATATACCACAGGCGAATTACATTGGGAAAGGCTCGACGAGAACCGCACATCATCAATGGCATCCCTACAGGAAAAGATAGGCCCCGTAGAAGACGTGTCTATGAGCATGTATCAGAGATATTATGACTAACATACAGAGAGATTACAGATATGATAAAGCAGATAACCACCAGGGCTATGACAGCCATGTACCTGGCAACCCTGCGCGGTACAACCGTGCGCACCGCGATCATACACATGGCGGCGCTCAGATACATGGTGACCAGTGGGTACCTGACTGGGACGAGTTCTACAATGACGATACCTATGCCGGAGACAAGCTAGCCGGTGGAGGGCATGGCGGCAACGGACACGGAGGAGGCGGCAATGGCCAATACAGCGGACGCCAGCCAGGACCATTGTGGCAGCGCAAAGGACTCATACTTTTTGGGCTGCTGCTGATCGGCAGCATCCTGGCGGCGCTACTGCTGCCCTTCATCGAGGGGGCACTGGCCTTGCCAGGTATACCCATGAACGCGCGCACTACCGTCGCGCAACCGACGGTGCCAGCGCTGAAAAACCAGAACGGAGTCACGCCGACGCCAGCGGGGAAAACGCCCATAACGATAGCGCCTACCACGAATATACTGTCACAGGACACCTTCCAGCGCGGCGACCAGCTCTTCTGGGGCACCTCCTCGGATGGTCACCCGTGGGGCGGCGATGCTATGACCAAAAATGCCTTCGCGATCACCGGCAAAACTGGCCAGGTCAGCCATGGCACGGGCCCCTTCAACGCGACGCTAGGCCCGCAGATCACCGACGGCGAGATCATCTTCACCGGCTCCATCAGCCAGTTCAATCAATCGAACATCGGGGCCGTACTGCGCTGGATGGATACGCGCAACTGGTACAAGACCTACATCGACGGTACGCGCCTGATTATCCTGAAGAGCGAGGCCGGCATGATGACACGGCTCGGCGCCGTCCCATTCACGGCCAGGCCCGGCACCGCCTACACCCTACGTTTCCGCGTGACCGGCACAACGCTCGCCGCCAGGGTCTGGCAGGCCGGCACCCGCGAACCACAAAACTGGATGGTCACAGTAACAGATACCACGTTCCAGAGCGGGCTTGGCGGACTGCGCCTGTTCCTGCAGCAGGGCATCACCGCGAAATTTATGTCATTCGAAGAGATGAATGTCAACACGAACTGAACAAGCCCTTTCCTTCATTTGATGCCCAGATACCTCATATCATAAGTACTTTTCGGCTACCCCTTGCTCATGATCCATACACCCTCAAGGCAGTCCACAAGCCGATTGAGCCAACTATATGCCTGGCAGGGACAAATTGGGTCTTGAGTAATATCAACTGTGCGGACACCCGTAAGGGACATCCGTAGACATGATGTACTGGCAACCATAAACGGTTGCCAGACGCTTTCCAGAACGGCTGCATGCATCCCCGCACGATCATAACTCCATGATAGACAGCATTTGTAGGATGATTCTGTAGTTCAGGCTCACATTGACGCTCATTCGCGTGATGCCCAGGTTAGGTGAGGCATTGTCGGCGGCCATTGTCGGCGGGCAAGGGGAGCCGAAGAGGAGCCGAAGCCATAACCCCTACGCGAACAAGAGGGAAGTAAGGAAGAAGCTATGCTCACGCAAGAGAAAAAGCCCATGACTCGTAGCGTGCCAGGAACACCTGTACTGAACAGAGACACGGCCAGCGTTGCAGGCAGGAAAGCTGGCGGGATGCCATCTCCGCTGGTCTCGGAGGAATACGTCCCCAGAGCCATGCCGCCGCTGCTGGGTACGGTAGATATGACGACCACCTTCCTGATGATTATCTTCTTCATCACCAACGCCACAACTGCTGTGGCTGGTGGGGCAGCCAGCTTTACCTACTGGACCATTGGCGCCATCACGTTCTTCATTCCCTGCGTGATCGCCACGGCCCAACTGGGCGCGATGTTCCCCTACGAAGGCTCACTCTACAACTGGACGCATAAGGCGCTCGGCGGCTACTGGAGCTTCTTCGCCGCCTTCTGCGCCTGGTTCCCCGGCGTCCTGGTTATCATCAGCGCCGGTGATGTGATTGTGAGCTATGTCCAGGGCCTCAACAATCACTGGCTGGTCGAACCCTGGCAGCAAGGCGCTCTGATTATCCTGCTAATCGCGGTTACCGCTACCCTGGCAACGCAGCGCTATCGCATGGTACAGAAGACCGTCAACGCGGTGATGGGCTTCACCTTCCTGGCGGTGATTCTACTGGCGGTGGCCGGCATTACCTGGCTGGCGAAGGGACACCCCTCGGCTACCAGCTTCAGCCATTTCAGTGACTGGAACATTAGCTGGAACAAGAATACGGGCAACCTGTACCTGTTCGGACTGATCACCCTGGCCTACCTTGGTAGCGAGGTGCCACTCAACCTGGGCGGCGAGGTTGCCAGGCGCAACGTCATCACACGCCACCTGCTCTGGGGTACGCTGCTGGTCTTGATCGGCTACTTCGTCGCCACCTTTGCCGTGCTGGTTGTGCAGGGACCCGTCAACGGAGCCAACCCCTTCGCGCTGGTCACTACGGTAGACCTGGCCCTGGGCAAGTTCATAGGCAATATCGCCGCCATGCTCATCATGAGCTTCTTCGTGATGGCGATGGTTGTCTACAACTACACCTACTCGCGCTTACTGCTGGTCGCTGGCATCGATCAGCGCCTCCCGATGAAGATCGCCAGGCTCAACAGGCATCGCGTGCCCAGCAACGCCATCAAGTTCCAGGCCATCGTAGCCATCATCATCACCGCCATGGTCTTCTTCGTGGCTCCCTATGCCATCCAGATCACCAGCCCGGCGAACCTCTCCACCGAGATCTACAACGTACTGCTGGCCTCCTCGACCCTGGTGTGGGCATTCTCGGCCGGCTTCCTCTTCATCAATCTGGCGAAGTTCCTTAGCAGCAAACGCCAGGCTCTGCGCTTCCACCTGGTCTTCCCCCGGCCGGTCCTGTGGGTCAGCATCATCCTGGGATCGACCTCCAGCTTCTTCGCCATCCTGGGCACGCTGTTCTACTCGTGGACCGCCCTGATCAGCAACGACCGCTGGCTCTACATCATCGGCGGCCTGACCTTCTGCTATCTAGTCGTCGCGGCCATCGTCAGTATGTTCGCCAACAGCGAAGCATCCTGGGAGACCTCGAAAGTGCAGTAGGAGCGCAGGCAAAGAGGGCACAGCAGATAGACGGGGCGCAGGCCAGTTGATACTATAGAGGGAGCGCGATGTCGTGTTGGAACAGGGCGCAGGCCAGCGGCGCCCTACACGAAACCAGGGTATCCATTGATATGCCATCAAGGCACAAGCCCACATGGCAATACCCATCATTTCGTGTAGGGCGCCGCTGGCCTGCGCCCGGCATCCACGGGTCCCTGGCCAGCTCAACCGCATAGAGACAGCCGCGTGTACCTCCTCAGCATAGCACGCGGTACGTTACGAATACTTTATGAAGGCGTCGAACTTGCAGAGTTTGCCTGACATTTGTTACAATAGGCATTGAACGTCAACCATTTTTTGAATAGAAAGGTGACAGAGCCGTGTACCGCTCGGATGTCAATACCTGGCTTAGAAAAATTTCAAATAAAAACGGCTAATCCGCTGCTTACACATACCCGCGTCAGGGTAAGCAGCGGGACGGACGCACTCCTCTTCGGCTCGGATAGCAAGCCAGGTAGATCAACCTGGTCTACTTCCTTCCCCGGCCGCTAGACTGGTGTACCCTCCTGCTATGAGTTTCAACAACCCATACATAGAAGGAGTATACGGTCATGCCTATGCCACATCGCACCCAGATGCAACTAATCAAACGGCGCCTCACCGGCAAAGACGGTTCCGAGCGCGTGCGCGAGCTGCGCGCGATCCTCAATGATCTTCCCGGTTACCGCAACGGTCCCTATGGGGACATTCGCAAATGGGTCCTCGAACAGATCGAGGAGACCCACCAACGCTCGCACTCGCTCCAGCGCGATAGCATCGCGGTCCGGCGTGAGGGAGTGGCCCAGATCGCCCTCGTGGGCGCGCCCAACGCGGGGAAATCGTCGCTGCTCCACGCTGTGTCTACTATCCAGATCAAGATCGGGGATTACGCCTTTACCACCCTGCGTCCCGTGCCGGCGCTAACACGTATCGGGGGCGTGCTCGTGCAACTTGTCGAGATACCAGGGCTAATCGCGGGGGCAGCGGAGGATCGCGGCGGGGGTCGCGCGCTGCTGGGCGTGCTGCGCGCCGCCGATGCCATCGTCTACTGCCAGGATGTACGCGCACCCTACCAGGTGCTCAGCGAGGTACGCACCGAGGTGGCCGCCGCTGGCATCGACCTGCCGGCGCTGCTGGCCGCGACGAAGATGGACGAGGCGCATACAGGGGACCTGGAGCGACTACAGGCACAGGCCCCTGATCTGTCAGTACTCGGTGTCTCGATCATCGATGACGAGAGCCTCAGCGCCTTCAAGGAGGTTGTCTGGAAGCTGACCGGGCTGATCCGCGTCTACCTGCGACACGCTAAACAGACCGATGAAGAGCCGGTGGCCCTGGAACCCGGCGCAGTTGTCGGGGATGTCGCGACCGCCATCCATAAGGAACTCGGCTCGACCTTCCGCAACGCACGCGTCTGGGGACCCTCCGCGCGCTTCGATGGACAGATGGTCGGCCGCGGCCACCAGGTGCTGGATGGCGATACCGTTGAGATTCTCTGAATGGGAAAGACGTAGGGGCGCCATTTACAAGCCCGCGCGGCATCATACGACATATGTTTGCAACGCGGGCTTGTAAATGGCGCCCCTACGTCTTTCCCGCCGCTACCCCTTCAACATCCCTATGCTCTCTATTTCAATTCCCTACATACGTATCCACCCACGTTGTAGCTTGCGTAAACCAGGTCTGCGCGTTCTCTTGCAGGTTGATATCATGGCCCGCGTTGGGGAGCACCACGATTTGCAGGTGGGCATCTGGAGAAAAATAGCTTGCCTCGTAGCTTTGCACACTGGCAGTAGTCGCGCACTGGGCCAGAGCCGTCCCCTCGCAGAAAAATTGGTCGTAGGTGCCCACGGCTATCAGCACAGGCACATGGATCTGCTGAGATAGGGTCAAGGGAATCTGGGAGAAAAATGTTGAGCCTTCCCCGTCAGTATATGTACCTTTTGTGGATTCATCGGTGGTCAGGACATTAGGATCAACATTGGGCTGATAATAGAAGAGCGCGCCTCGTGTTCCAGACTTTGTAGTGAGATAGCCTACCGAATAGTTCCCCCCCGCAAATTGGGGATCAAGCTGGGCTGGCAGGGTATCGGTGCTAAGAACAGCCGGCATCACGCTGTTGAGGGTATGCAAGAAGCCCGTGATGATGACGCCATCGACATCACCGGGATAGCTGCTGGCCTCGACAATGGTAATTGCTGATCCCAGGGAATGGCCGGCAACCACAATTTTCTGGAAGGCCCGGCCACCAATCTGGCCAGCGCGTAAGTCCTGGATGAGCTGGTGCAGCACATAGGCGTTGCTCTGGATGGTGACCAGTTGCGACAGGGGATGGTCGCTGGCCCCCTGGCCGATGCGATCAAAATTGAAGACCGCGTAGCCCGCCTGAACCGCGCTTCTCAAATATGAGTAACGCTCCGGCTGGTACGGAAAATCCCAGTACACATGGGTATAAGTGCCTCCAGACACCATGACCTGCACTGTCTCCGCGCGCGTCGTCCCATCGGTACAGAGCCAGCCCGCGATGTGGTAGCTTGCCGGCGCATCCGGCAAGAGCGCGACCGGCATCGTGACAGCGTTACACACAGGGTCTCCCGCGGCGAGCGCGTGTCGCGCTATGCCGGAAACGTTGCCCAGCGCCAGAGCCAGGCCCACCAGCACAACGCAAATAGCTACAACACGTATAGGCACAAATCGATACTGCATGCTGTTCCTCCCTTTCACACTATACTGCCAGAAGCAGTCCAGAAACATATATTGGTAACCCTTAATATAGTATAGTGTTTTATTTATCTTGACGCAATATACATGTATAAAGTACTATTAGATACACAAGAAATTATACAAGATAAATGAATCATCGACAATCCAGCTCGCATACGCTATACTGCATCTATCAATGTAGTTTATGTGGGAGGATGTGACATTTGGCAACCTTGTGGGACGAAGGGTTGAAGCGGATACTCCGGGAGTCTCCCCAGGATTTTATCACCTGGTTGGTGCGCGATGCACGCTACCTCAACCAGGCCTCAACAGAATTCTATCGTGAGTTCGACCGGCATCGCAAAGTTGTCGCCGATGCGATCTGTACTTGCACCTTGCATGAGCAGCCCATCATGGTGCATATCGAGTTCCAAAGCGAGGGCGACCGCTTCATGGGCTTGCGGCTAAGGGAGAGGCGCCTAATCTCCCTGCTTACAGCATAGCTGACAGAATCTCTTCATCCTGAAAGACTCTCTATTGTCAAGTCCTTTGAGGACGAATCTTGAAGAGGGCAAAATTGGGTGAAGAGGAATGATCGAACAAAGACAGAGGCAGGTATCTCCAACCGCTTGGCAAGTGGTTGAAGCC
>JALYTT010000212.1 GCA_030854145.1 Chloroflexota bacterium
AGCCCGCGTAGGCCTGCCACGCGGGCTTGTAAACGGCGCCCCTACCTCTCTATGCCCAACCTCTCCCACATTTCTGGTCTCCATCTGGGAATTCGCCAACTGCCTTGCAATAGTGTACAATGACGACAGAAAGCACAGCTTTTTGTGAGTGCCTCTATTAGAAAAAGCATGCACTGATCGTAGGAGTAAAGCATATGTCAGATACTATATACGACAATCAGGGACTCGTCACGACCACGCCACGCGGGCTGGAGATCGCGAATGCCTCTCCCATCAAACTACAGGTGCTCGATTTTGCGCGCCATGCCGTCACCGCTCCCGATGACAAGCGCTATGTCGTTGCAACCTTCGATGATACACGTCTTGATCGTGGCTATTTGACGGCTATTTACCCGCAGCAGAATGGCTACCTCACCCTGTATTGCCTGACCATCCACCAGCATAGCAGCCCCACGCCCGAAGAGGCGTTGCACTATCATGTTGCCGCCGCCCAGGCAATCCAGCAAGGGCACCTGGATCGCTTTATCAAAGAGAAATAACCAGAAATAAGTACCATTGACAAAACGCTAACTCATCCCGTATACTCGCAACAGTGGCGATTGCGATCCAATCGCCTCGGCTTGTCCCACATGCTAAAGCAGTGTGTCATTGTGGATGAGCCTTGTAGTTGTCGCAGAACCTAACATACCAAATCTCACGAAAGGAGATGGCGCAGATGGCTTATAACACAGATTGCCGAACCATGAATAGCTCGCGTCTACGCTATGGCGTCGCTGCTCATGGCTGCTCTGTGCCTGCGCCGTTTGCCCTGAACCTGGTGAAGCTCTGGACCATCAATGAAACCGAAAATGTCGCTGGTCTTTTCTGCTTCGCGCGAGGTATCAGTGTGCCCATCTCCAGGGGGTCTCCCACTCCATGATCGTTCAGGAGAACTGAAGAGAGAACCCAAACCGTGGGCACTGGCAGAAAAATCAGTCCCACGGTTTTTTGTGTGCTTTTTAGCATGTCGGAAGATGTCTCCCACAGTGGGCAGCAGGCGAATCATGACAGGAGGAGTCATGTATAGCCGCTTACACTAGTCTTGTACAAATGTACAACTTGACCTGTTCTTATGGACGATGTAGCAGTTATTTGAGCGCGTTATGCTGGAAGTTATGTTCGAGTAATACCTCTCCGGCTGTTTCAAAGGAGGAACACTTTTGGCGATGCATGATGTTATAGATAAATCTTTAGCAGAACAGGTAGTGCTTGATCCGACGCAGGATGCCGTGGTGATGGACAGCGTCACGAAGATATTCAAAAAGCCGCGTCCGTTGTTGCGCTGGCCCGGCAAGAAGGAGCCAGACAAGAAGCGCGAGGTGCGCGCCGTCGATAACGTGACCATGACCATCAAGCGCGGCGAGATCGTGGGCATTCTTGGCTCGAACGGTTCCGGCAAATCGACGCTCATTCGCATCCTCTCGACGTTGCTCATTCCCGACACCGGGCGCGTGACCATCTTTGGCTACGATGTCGAGAAGGACGAGCGCATGGTGCAGCGGCTCATTAACCGCGTGAGTGTGGAGGCCTCGTTCTTCAAGAAGCTCTCGCCGATGGAGAACCTGATCTACGCCGCCCGGCTCTATAACATGTCAGCCGCCGAGGCCCGGCCCAAGATTACGAGCATCCTGCTGCGCCTGGGCATCAAGCCTGATCGTATTAAGCAACCGCTGGAGAACATGTCGCGCGGCATGCAGCAGAAGGTCGCCATTGCGCGCGCCTTCCTCACGGCCCCAATTGTGTTGCTGCTGGATGAGCCGACGACCGGCCTCGATCCACGCTCAAAGATCGATGTGCAGACCTTTGTTAAAGAGCTACGCGAGGTGCATGGCGCGACGATCCTGATCACCACACACGACATGGACGAGGCCGAGGCCCTCTGTGATCGCGTGGCCATTATCGACCAGGGGCGCATCGTGGCTCTGGGTGAAGTGGCTGAACTCAAGCGTGAAGTGGCCCGGCGCACAGGCGGTAGCGCAGAAGAGGTAAGCATGCACGAGGTGTTTATGCACTACACCGCGACACACCTGATTACCGAAGATGACGTACAACGTTACGGAAGCTGGGAGAAGGCCTTCGAGGCCCTGGAGGCCCAGCGCGAAGAAAACGAAGAATAGGAAGAAAGCACACTCATGTCTAGCATCATGCACCAGGGGCGCGCGACCTACGCCTTTTTTGAACGAAACTGGAATCTGACCAGGCGCTACTGGGCCTGGGAAGTTGTGTGGTTGGTGTACAACATCGTGAACGCCATGTCGGTGACCTATATCGGCGCCAGCGCGCAGTTGATCACCAGCGCTAAAATCGATACCAATTACCTGATCATGTACCTGTTGATTGGTACCTCGGTCTGGTCATACCTGAGTGTCACCTTTGATGGCGTCACAGATATTATCAATATGGAGCGCTGGGAAGGCACCATCGAGCATACGTTCATGGCCCCTATTTCACGCTTCACCCATATGGTGGGGAGCTGCATGTACGCTGTGGCGCACGGTCTGCTCTTTACCTTTATCCAGTTGATCGTGATCGGCGTCTTTTTCCACCTGGACCTGGGCCATATCAACTACCTGACGGTCATCTTTATGTTGCTGGTAGGCAGCGTCTCGTTTATCGGCTTTGGCATTGGAGCCGCGGTCTTGCCGCTGCTCTATACCGAGAAGGGCATGCAGATGTCCTTCATCGTACGCGCGATCATCTTGCTGGTCTCCGGCGTCTACTATCCGATCAAGGTTCTGCCCTTCTGGATGCAGCCGCTGGCGCGCATCTCGCCGGCGACCTATGTGCTTGAAGGCTTGCGCGCCGCTGTCCTGAATAACCAGGTGATCTGGTCGCCCCAGATCTGGAGCAATACCTGGCCGCTGATTATCACTGGCATCGTGAGCATTCCGCTCAGCGTCTACATCTTTGGCATCGCCGAGCGCTTTGCCAAGCGCACAGGCCGGCTGAAGCGAAATGGCTAACGCCATCCCTTACCAGCTAGGGGAAAGGAGAACACAGAACATAATGACAACTATAGATACACTGCCGAAGAGCTTTCTGGTCCGCCGTCCTGCAATGGATGACCTGGAGGCTGTGTACGATGTGATAGCAGCCTGTGCCATCGAAGAGGACGGCTCCGTTGACTTCCCGCGGGATGTGTTGCGTACTGTCTGGGAGGCGCCTGGCTTCAACCTGGCGACCGATGCCTGGGTGGTGCTCTCTCCTGAGGGACGCATCGTGGGCTACACGGAGATCGAGGATAGAGAGCACGCGCGCCTCCTCTCGTTTGTGTGCGTACAACCTGAGTATCGCGGTCGTGGTATCAGTACGTACCTGCTCGGACAGGTCGAGCAGCGCGCGCGTGAACTTATGCTGCTGGCGCGTCCAGAGGTGCGCGTGACGCTGAGTGTCCAGTGCAGCCATGCCAACGCAGCGGCGGGGCAACTGCTCACGAGCGCAGGCTTTACACCGACGCGACACCACTGGCGCATGGAGATCACGATGGATGAACCTCTGCGCGCCCCACAGTGGCCTGAAGATATTGCTGTGCGCACGTTCGTCCTGGGACAGGATGAGCGCACGACCTTCGCTGGCGCCGAAGACGCTTTCCGCGATCACTGGGGATATATGCCCTGGAATTACGAAGAATGGCAGCATTGGACGGTACAGCGAGAGGATTTCGATCCAACATTATGGTTTTTAGCGTTTGATGGAAACGAGCTGGCAGGATGCTCGTTGTGTGAATACAACATGACCATGGGATGGGTCCACCAGTTAGCCGTGCGGCGCCCCTGGCGACGCAAGGGACTGGGCATGGCCCTGCTGCTCCATTCGTTCGGTGAGTTCTATCGACGGGGGACGCGCGAGGTGGGGTTGGGCGTCGATGCTCAGAGTCTGACCGGAGCAACCCGACTGTATGAGCGAGCCGGAATGCACATCGCCCGGCAATATGATACCTACCTGAAGGAACTGCGCGCCGGTGAAGAGCCGGCTACGCAGGCGCTGGTAGAGTAGCGTAAACAAACGGGCGAGACAACTATCCGCTCCCTCTTTGAACCTCGGCTGGGAGCCTGCTGTTGGACTGAAAAATAGCAGGCTCCCTAGAGAAGGACGGAGAAAACAACGGTGGCTGTATTATTAAGCAATCTCATAGCCCGTGCTCCAATGATAAACGATCTAGAGACCGTGAGTGACTTACTCAGGGCATGCAATATGATAGAGGGTGGCCCCCAGGCCCATATCCAGGAGAAGGTGGATGCTTGCTGGCACAGGCCCGGCTTCGACTTGAAGAGCGATGCCTGGGTGATTGTGACCACCGCCGGACAGTTTGTCGGCTATGCCTCTGTCTGGCAGCAAGAGGCGGGCCGCATCGACTCAACGGTCCATATCCACCCGGCCTTTCGCGGCCGTGGTATCGGTACGCTCTTGCTGCGCCTGGTAGAGCACCGGGCCCGCAAGTTCGCCAGCGATGCACCAGTGGGCATGCGCGTGGTTCTGCGTCACATCGTCAGCGTCAGTAACGAGGGCGCGAAGCAACTATTAGAACGAGAGGGATACACGCTGGTAACGTATTTCTGGCGCGTCGCGGTCGATACGAGCATCGCTGCTGCTGATCCCGATCGCGACGATGGTCTCTTCGAGTTCGAGGTTGCTGTAGACTCGCGCAATACCTCCGGTGCGCCGCGTCTCTCAGGGCGCGTCGATAGATATATCGCCCGCCAATATGCCACGTACGAAAGGAGATTACGCGCAGGCGACGAGGCCTGCGAGGACGAGGCGCAACTGAGCATACAGTCCGCTCTCATCTAAGATAGGCTATCCGTCCCGTAGAGGCTGTGGAGTGCCTCGCTCGCGTGGTTCTACGCGAGTGAGGCACTCCACATGCGTTGATATACAATCATGATCGAACCGTCCCAGGCGAAGAAAAAATGGGTGAGATGGCAACAGGGTTATAGGGTGCGCGTAGTCTGGCATGTAGCGCGATTGAGCGCGATCAGCAGCCCGCCGATGACTAGAAGGGACATAGGCGCATGGAGCCGGGCATGTAGCGCGTAGTTGGAACAGGGCGACCGCGAGGGATCGCCCCTACATATCCGGTCAGACGAGCAGCGTATGAGCTCCGGCGTGCTGGGCATTCTGTTTCATCACACATCCTGTTCCAACTACGCGCTACGGGACGGACCCTCTTCTCGCGTATTGCTCTGCGCCCGCGCGAGAATCTCTTCCACTACGTCGGCCTTAGCGTCGGCGTAGTTTTGGGTGTACTTCCAGCTCTTGCGTGCAAGCTCGCGCTTGGTGCGCTCGTATAGCTGGCGGTCGGATGTATTGCTGCGCAACCAGTCGCGGAAGAGCAGCATGCGCTCGGTCTCCGGGCTGCCTGGCGAAAAGACATGCAGGTTGATGTCGGTGTCTGGCCCTTTGAACACACGATGCTCGTACCAGTCCGGCTCTCGGATGCATAGCGCATAGCCGGAGACCTCCAGGGCCGGGACGTAGGCCGGCTCGTCTGCCGAGTTGGGTACCACGAGCAGTATGTCGATTCTCGGTTTGGCGGCCAACCCTGGCACCGAGGTCGAGCCAACGTGTTCGAGCAATACGATCTGGTCGCCGAGGATGGTCTGTATCCGCGTGGCCTCACGCTCAAAAAGTCGGGGCCACTCAGGGTCGTAGTCGACAAGCCGGATAGGCCCGTCCAGCAGCGCTGGCTCGCCGATGTGTGCAGCCCTGATCTGCTCCTCAGTCGATGGTCCTTGCGCGCTTGACCGCGCCGGGTCTGATGGTGCGCTGCCTGCCTCTTGCGGCGCGCCGCTGGCTGTGTTGTCGTTCTCAGACATGTGTGCACCTCCTGTGTTTTGAAAAAGCATACCAGAAGAAGGACTCAAAATCCAGCATTGCTATCCCCGTGAGGCACATTGTGTGCATTAATATCCCGCTTACAGCACAAAAGGGGGCACATGCGTTACTTTTGCGCGCTCATTCCGTCCTCAACATAGGATGGGGTGAAGAGATAGCGTGTTCGCTAGAGATTGAAAGATCATATGTGCAGTAGAATAGCGCGAGGAGGCTGGTTCGCCTCGCCCATGTCTAGAAAAGGGTGAGAATCATGGCAATCCTGGGGATACTTATTCTAAGTAGCGCGGCGGATAATAGCGGCATGCGCGTGCTATTGCTGGCATTGGTGTTGCTGGCTGTTCTCTTGATACTTATAGGGTGTACAATAGCGTTGCTGACCTTTCTCAATCTACGGAAGGCCAGAATGGCTTATCCTGGCTCGCAGGCCATAGAAGGCCCGGCTCAGCAGGCATAGCAGCTAAGCAAGCTAGCTAGCAAGAAGGAGAGGCATGCCCCGGCGCTCGGTTGTCCCACTGGTGATTGGGACGTTTGTCTTACGCATGAATACGGGCGCGGGAGGTATCGTCCTCGGACTCTTTCTGGCCAGCCTTGCCGCTCATACGGGCTATGCCATCACTAGCCTCCAGGTCGGGCTACTCTCGGTGGTATTTTTTATCACAGAACTCTCTCTGGCTCCCGCCATGGGCGCGCTCAGCGACCGCTGGGGACGCCGCCTGTTTATGATCGTCGGCCCTCTGCTAGGTCTATTACATGTGGCACTTTTGCCCTTTACCCCCGTTGCGCAACCGCTGCCATATTTGCTGGGCTTGCAGGTCATCGCGGGCCTCTCGTCGGCGATGACCATCCCGACCGTGCTTGGCTACCTGGCAGATTTCACGTCGCGAGATGTCACACGCCGTGTGCGCCTCATGAGTTTTTACGAACTGGCGACCAGCGGCGGGATCGGAGCGGGCGTTGTGCTGGGCGGGTTTGCCTGGGACCACTTTGGCCGCGGTGCCTTTGGCATGCTGGCTTTGTTCTATCTGACGGCAGCTCTCTGCATGTTTGTGTCCCCCACGATAGTCCGGCGCGTCGATCATGGCCAGATGCGCGCCGTGGCCGCCCGCTACCTGCGTATCCTGCGCACGCCGCGCCTCTTCATCTTTATCCCCGCCTGGATATGCCTCAGCGCCCTGCTGGGCGTCTGGTTCAGCTCGCAGCTCACATTTGTCCTCTCGAAGCCGCGCCCGGCATTGCACCAACTGTTTGTGGGCGCCATGAGCGGTCCCGGCGGTGGCAGCCACTTGAGCCTGGTATTGGGCGGCTATGTGCTCTTTTTCGGTCTGTGCCTGCTCTTCTGGGCCTTCTTTCTCAAACGTGTGCCGCGCCTGCTGCTGATGCTGACTTCGGTGGCGGGCGTCTACCTGGCCTGCGCAGCCCTGCTGGCGATCAATCATAGTACAGGTTCAAACCCGGCGCTGGTCGTCTGGGTTCCTGTCTTGCTGCTTGGCAGCTTCGCGGAAAGCAGCTTCGCGCCCTCCGCGCTGGCCTACCTGGCCGATATCTCCGAGGAGAGCGTCGCGGACCGTGGCCTGCTGATGGGGCTGTACTCGGTATTCCTGGGCCTGGGCCAGTTGCTCGGCAATGGTCTTGGTGGCGTCTTCGCCCACACCTGGGGCTTCGATGGCCTGGTCTACCTGACGGCGCTACTGGCCTGCGTTGCACTGATCTCGCTGCTGGCGCTCTACCAGCAGGAGAGACGTCTGGCGCGCCGCGATGCTGCTAACGCTGCTGTAGATGAAAGCAATGTACACGAACCGTCGGCTATCGTCGATAGCTAAACCAGATCGCCATTGCCACAGTTTTGTGACACTATGGACATCATTTCGCTTCACCTTTCACGTATGCTCAAAGGGTAAACCGTAGTCAATGCCCTCTTGTTTACTCTGGGACATGTCTGGCAGCCGTACAATTATCTCCTCATCTTTCTACTCGTCTTGCCTGAAGTTTACCTTGTCTATTGGAAGCGAAACATCAAGATCTCAATCCTGATACACTGTACCGCCAATACCCTGGGGGCAGTATTGACGCTGGTAGCCTTGTTTATGGCGCGATAGCGACGATGAGAGCGGTCTTCATCGCTCTTTCGTTGTCACTCCTCCTTACGCTCATGCATCTTTGTTAGCATGGACCAGTACAAAATGCGTGTAAAGGAGGTTGTCGTGCAGCAACAACAGCAATCCCCTCACCCGGAGACAGCCTGGTACGAGGCGCGGCTTCAAAGGAAACGCCGGCTTTGGAGCTTTGCTGGCATCGCCTTGTTCTGTGCAGGTGTATTTCTTTTGATCAGCGGGCTTATTCAATTCCCCTTTCGCGATGCCGGGACCCTCGTGGCATTTTTTGCCCTTGTACTCGTACTCCTATGGTTAGGAGCCAGTAATTTCCTGGCCAACCGTGGACCTGTCCCTACCAGGGAGATTGAACGGCTGCGCCAGCAAGAACGATCAGAGCTGTTTCGACAGGCTCAGGGAACTCTGCTGTGGCAGTATCGTCTCTGGGTTCGCCTCGTTGAATTCTTGCTGGCCTTGTTCTGCCTTGACATGGCTGCCGGTAAGACTGTTCTCGTTGCTCCCATCCGAGCAGAGTGGGTTCTTGGTGGATTGTATTTCCTTGCCGCTCTCCTGCTTCTGTTCGATGGAATCTATCTCAAACCACGGCGCTCAAAACAAGCTGCTGCCAGGAGTGCTCGCGAACTCTCCTCTCGCTTGACGGCAGGAGAACTTTCTGGTGAGACCCTGTCTGAACCGGAGTAGAACGGCTAAGCCGAGGCGGACTGTGGTCTACTGCTGGCCTGCTATGATCACATCTCCGCGATCGGCTGAATAAACTCTACGCGATTTCCAAAGGGGTCGCGTATCTCGAAGCGTATATAGCCCGGTATCGGTACCCCCTCCAGAATCGCAATGCCCCGCTGCTGCAATTTCCCGCGCCAGGTCTCCAGGTTGGTGACCTCGTAGGCCAGGTGCGCTTTGGTGGCCGCTCGCTCTACGCCGTCCTCGGTTCCTACATGTACCTGCCTGTCTCCAACCTGTAGCCAGAAGCCGCCCCGCGTTTGCAGCGCCTCCGGCTTCTCTATTTCGGGAAGGCCCAGGAAGGTGCAGTAGAACTCCCTCCCCTGTTCCTCAGATCCGCGCGGTATGGTGATCTGCGCGTGATGCAGGCGTGTAATTGACATAAAAGTGTGTGCTCCTGTGACATTCGATCTATTCAGTGTGGCAGGCTCTGGCATCAGTATACTCCATTTTCATGGGCGAACTGTAACTCCATTGCCTTTACGAATTGTTACGCTGGCCATATTGTGATTTGGGAACAACCTGTATAGCTATCACGTTATGTCAGAGTACAGTATTTTTGCCTTGTGAATGGAAGAGAGGTGTGCGTAGATGTTCCTGGCTCAACATGTCATTTTCGAGGGTCTTCGTACCTGGTCGTACGCCGCAGGACTGTGCGCCCTCTTGTTATTGATTGCGGGAGGCATCTTCTTACGCCTGTTGCTGATCGGGCGCCAGGCGAAGTGGCAGTATGCCATGCTGCTCCTCTCCGTGGGCGTGGGGATCTGGGCGTTGATCCAGGCTATCCTTGGGCTTCAGGAATTTGTCACCCTTGTTGAAAACGCCCCGTCTCATAGCCTGGGCGGGTATCCCCATGCTCATGAACTGGTGTATATGGCAAACATTCAGGCGTGTCAGATTGTGGTGGTAATCGCCTGCGTGACGTTCGTTGTCTTATGTCTGGTGGCCTGCTGGCCATTCAGCTTTTTGAAGCGTCGGGATCAGTCTTGGGCGGCGCAACGTTGAACGTTCCCAGCGCACGCGCGATGGCTCGGCGCTCGCCTTCGTGGATGTTGTAGACCGTGGCCTCCAGCACCGCCGTCGAGCGTCCCTGGTGAACGATGGTTGCCTCCGCCTGTAGCTCTCCGGCGCGCACCGGCAGGAGAAAGTTGATCTTGGCCTCGATGGTGCCCACACGCGTGCCGGCGGGGTAGAGCGGCATCAGCGCCATAGCCATAGCCGTATCTGCCAGTGTGAAGATAGCGCCCCCATGCACAATCTGCTGCGGGTGCATCAGCCGCGCATCGACTGTAATATGCACCTGGCCGAGTCCGGGTCGCGACGTTTCAACCTCCATGCCGAGCAAGCGCAGAAAGCCAAATTTCTCTCGTATCTCCGCCGGGAGCGCGGATGATGTGTGTGTCTGCTCGTCCTGTTCCATAGATAGATCTACTTTCTCGCATGTATCGTGCTGTGGGCGCTCTCCAGATCGCGTGCTGGATGCTAGCGCTGGCGAAAGGTGCGTTCGATTTCGCGCTTGGCCTCGCGCTCAGTAATCGCGTCGCGCTTATCGTAGAGCTTCTTGCCGCGACACAGGCCTAACTCGACCTTGGCGCGCCCGCCCTTGAGGTAGAGCTTGAGTGGGATCAGCGTCATGCCCTTCGTCGCGACCTTACCCAGCAGCAGGCTGAGTTCCCGCTTGTGCAGGAGCAACTTGCGGTTGCGCAGTGGCTCATGATTGTTGCGGTTGCCGTGATCGTAGACGGCGATGTGCGCGTTCTCCAGCCACAGTTCGCTGTTGCGGGCAATCGCGTAGGAGCCGCGCAGGTTGACTTTACCATCGCGGATGGATTTAATCTCGGTCCCTACCAGCACGATACCTGCCTCAATGGTGCGCTCAACTTCGTATTCATGATACGCCTGGCGGTTCACAGAGATCATTTTAAAGGGCTTCTCGTTCTCCGCAGCCTTTGCCTGCTGCGGCTTCGCGGATGTCTGCTTTGCCATCACCGCCTCCTCCTGAGAAAATGAAAAAATTTTACCTGCTGCTTTACTGTCTCCTGGCACATGGGCAGAATTGACCTGCTGGTTATATATGCGTATAGAGATGTGTTGTCTCGCTGGCAAGCGTGGCACCATCATACAACAATAGCCAGGAAGAGTCGAGAGGCGCGGATCGTCCGCGTATCACTACTGAGCAGGCCGACCATTGTGGAGCATTCATCAAAGAGCAGACCGAAGTGGCCAGGAAGGTTGGCAAGGAATAGACACGTTTGCAGGTCATAAAAATAGCGTAACTAGTGGACTGACCACCTTCATGTAATAGGTGAAACGCCCCCGTCCGCGTAGGGATCCGGCTTGCCGCATCCGTGGGGCGGCCTCGCGTGCGAGGGCGGGAGAGGCC
>JALYTT010000666.1 GCA_030854145.1 Chloroflexota bacterium
GAACTGGCGAGGCAAGCCGGATCCCTAAGGACACACGCAGCCCCGCCCTACGGATATGCCCGCTCTGGATCAGGCGGCGAAGAACTCCTCTAACACGGGAGCGAGGACCTCCGGGGCGGCATTGTGCGTCTGATCTTCCAGGGTACGGCGCTGCCCGTTGGGGAGGGCGTGTGCCGTCGCTTGCACGGCGTCGTGCATGAAGGCGGGACTCGCTCCACCATCTATGACAAGTGTGGGTATAATGATGGCTGCCAGCCGTTCTGTGGGGACAGAGCCATCTCCCATGATAGCATTATCGTAGGCAAGCGTCGGCGCCACCGACTCGAAGCGTGACCAGATGGGCGTCTGGCGCATACCAGTAACAGCTTCAGCAGGCGCGCCCCACGTTGTCATGGCCAGAGCGACGGCATCACCCCGGCGGCCCTCTGCGAGCAACGCCGTAAGCTGTCTCGTGTAGTTCTCCGCCTCCTGGTGGGCCTGTTCGTCACGAGATCTGAACGGTGGCTCGTATAATGCCAACTTCGTGATGGCAAGGCCGCGAGCAGCCGCCTCTATGGCGAGGGCTGCGCCTGAGGACATACCGTAGACGAAGGCTGAGCCACAGGCTTCCTGGATGAGGGCCGCGAGATCTTCGACCTCACGCTCAATCGCATAAGGTTGTGTGTCGTTGCTGTCTCCTCGTCCCCGGCGATCATAGTGGAACACGCTGAAATGCTGTGCCAGGAGATCCGCCAATTGCGCTGTCTGGGGGTCAATGGCTCGATGTTGAAATGCCCCGCCCACCAGAATGATTGCTGGCCCCTTGCCCGACCGATCGAACGCGATGGCTGTGCCGTCTTTGGAAATAACCTGGTTCATAGAACTTCTCCTTTATCATTTATGAGCGTTTTGCTCTTTCGCCGGTGAGAGGCGTGGATCGCGTGTTGCCTCCTTGATACTGGTGAACCTCAGCTCTATAGTGAGGACCCAGTTTCTAAATCATAGGATCACGCACCAGCCTGTTCCCTGCCAGGGAGGTATTCTCTTACACGAGGGCCAAAGCGGAAAGAAGCCTCATCGTTCCCTTTCGATGCGGTTTGCAGAGCGGTCTATACTGAAGGTGGCAAGCACTCTACTATAGCGATATGTGTCCCGGCAACCGGTGAAGGAGTAACGCGCATGCGTCTGACTGTTGGAGAGAAACGACCTTTGCGGGTCGTGGACTGGTTGAATGCGCGCCTCTCGCTCATTTTTGGCGCGATTATGGTGCTGTTTCTGTTGAGCAACGGCGTGAGTTTCTACGCCTTTAATGCCCAGCGCCACCTGGATGATCAGAAAATACTGCTGCGTGGGGATGTAGAGAGCATTCTGCAGGCCATGAATGACCAGCAGACGGGATTGCGGGGCTATATCAGTGGCAATAATTCGGCCTTTCTGCAAGCGTTTCAGCAGGGGCGCACAGCGTATTCGATAGCTGTGGATAATCTGACGACACAACTGCAAACCGGCCCCTTCCGGCATACGAATGTGCGCTTGACAGCTGTAGAAGAGGTGGCGGACGAGTGGTACAACAATTATGCCCTTGTGCAGATCAACCACATGCAGACCAGCAATTTCGCCGGCCCGCGTTCCGAGGCCAGCATTCTCCAGGGCAATGACCTCTTTGATCAATTTCGTACGGCCCAGGCTCAACTCCAAGAGTCCATCGGGCAGGACCTGCAAGGGTATCAGAGCCAGGTTGATACTATCAATATCAGCCTGGCGGCCGGGGCCATCGTGCTTTTTTTAGCGGCCAATGCCGCCCTCCTGTGGCTCTTGCGGAATTTCACCGGGACCCTCAATACCCAGGTTCAGCGTTTGACGCACACAACTCAACAGCTTGGTCAAGGAGAGCGCACCGCCAGAGTTGATCCCCTGAACTTTAGCGACCTCGACCAGGTCGGTCAATCCATCAATAGTATGGCCGTGGCGATTCAACAGCACGAGGATGCCGCCAAGGAGGCTATGCGCACCCTCGAACATCAGTACACTCTGGTGGAACGCGCCCAGGGTGAGAGCCGGGCCATCTTTGACTCCTCCAGTGAAGCGTTTCTCTTCATTTCTGCCGCTGGGCAGGTACACGCCCTCAATCGTCCGTTCTGCGAATTCTTTGGGCTGACGGCTGAAGAAGTTGTGGGCATGTCTTTTAGCGACCTGCAACGCCGCTGGGAGCCGCTCTTCGTCAACGCTGACGTGTTTCATGCCGACCTGGCGCAGGATAGCGCCGATCAGGAGCGCCAGCATCTGACAACGGCGACCCAGAAGGAGCCACAGTATCGAGAACTGTCCGTCTCTTCGACGCCCGTCCTGAGTTCCACCGCCACCTATTTGGGACGCCTGTACGTCCTGCGCGATATCACGCGAGAGCGGGAAGCGGAACGGCTCAAGGCCGAGTTCTACGCCCTGGTGTCGCATGGATTACGTACCCCGCTGACCTCTATCAAAGGCTATGTGGATCTGCTGACCCAGCAGGACGAGGTCGGACCTCTGAATGAGCTGCAAGAGGAATTTCTGGGGATTGTACAGAGCAATGCCCGGCGGCTGGTGTCCCTCGTCAACGACCTGATCGATCAGTCACGGCTGGAGGCGCAGACCCTGGTCATCCAGGCCGTGCCGCTGGATCTGCATGCCATCATTCATAACGTATCTCAGAGCATGCGTCCCCAGATCGATGAGCGCCAGCAAACTCTCTCTCTGCACCTGGCGCCCGTAGCGATTACCGTGCTGGGGGATGAGAATCGCGTGGAGCAAATCGTGGCGAATATTCTGACCTTTACCACGAATCATACCCCTGAGGGTGGACAGATCATCTGGGAAACGCAGCCGGAGGGCATGATGGTTCGTATCACCTGCTCCAGCAACGGGGAGGTTTCTCCTGAAGACCTGGCGGTGTTCAATCGCCCCTTCTTCCACGATGCCGCAGCCGCCCCAGCAGAGACCATGGGGGGCGTGCTTGGGCCATCTATCGCCCGTTCCCTCGTAGAACTGCATGGCGGCGTCTTGCAAATGAGCAGCAAACCTGGAGAGGGCAGCACCCTCACGTGTACCCTCCCGCTCACGACAGCCCCAGTAGCCACCCTCCAGGCAAACGCCCACGTGTAGAGGAGCGACAGACGTAGGAGCGTCGGAGACGTAGGGGCGCCGGAGACGTAGGGGCGCGGTTTACAAGCCCGCCTGCTG
>JALYTT010000213.1 GCA_030854145.1 Chloroflexota bacterium
CCACTTGCCAAGCGGTTGGAGATACCTGCCTCTGTCTTTGTTCGATCATTCCTCTTCACCCAATTTTGCCCTCTTCAAGATTCGTCCTCAAAGGACTTGACAATAGAGAGTCTTTCAGGTAGAAAAAGTACCGTTTTGTACGGGACTGAGAACAGTAAAACATGAAAGAAGCAGGCAAAGTACCGCAATGTGCGGGACAGAAAGCTATACCTCTCCATGTCACATGATGACGCTCACAATTATCACGACAATCTTTTGCTTATGACTATAAGAATTTTACAAACGAGAGTACTAAGATTTTTCAATTACACGCATAGCTCGCAATCGCTCCTGGCGACGTCGTTCAATGCGCGCAAGGATTTCCAGCAGGCGGATGATGTCCGGCGGGAAATCCTTGCCGTGTTCAACTGCGTCCTGCGAGCCACTGAGCTTTTGAAGATACTTCATCAGCCTTCTCCTTTCTCAATGCAAGTCATCTTGAGCATATGACCTGTCGTCGGTATGACCGTACTAAAGCGAAAGGGGCACACACAAGTATGCACCAGTACGCCCGGCCATCTTTCACAAAAGCTTCCTGTATTTTGAATAACCGCCCCTGTACTTGATCCCGGATGCGATAGACGCGGGAAAGCAATTCCCGAAACGCTTTTTTATGTGCTACTCCATGCAGCAAAGCATGATAGAGAACGCAATCGACCACAGGTTGGAAATGCAACCAGGACGGCGAACTGTAGTAAGGTGATGCAACGGGTAGTGACAGAATATCTGTAATACCAACCTCCGCCACTGCTACTTGTATCTCTTCCTCTGTGAGGAGCACGGTTTCCAGCGGCACTAGTACTACAGCCCCACTTACAGGGCGAGAAGTGAAGTAAGGCGGCTTGGGAGGCTGAATGGCAATTCATAACGCCGAATAGGCGAACGCGCTCCTGAAGCCCTCTCACATGCTAAGTAGGACTGTAGTACTAGCACGCGGACGCGAAACGGTTCAGCGTCGGCAGATCCTGGGTATTCTGCGCGGGTGGCTCATTGGCCCGCTCTCTGGTCTGGTTCTGGCCTTCATTCTCGAATGGCTCAGCCGCTTCGTGCTTCACATCCGCTAAGGTAGGGGCGAACCAGTCGCGAGTCGGCATCGCTCTCCGATCCCATCCTGGCCCGGAGAAGCCTTCAAGAGGAGAGAAAGGAAAAAGAACACCCGTGGTCAATGGCCGCTCCCTGGTCCGTGACGTGGAGAAGGCTGCATCTAGGATGAGGCCTTGCCCGCCTCGTTAAGAGGTCTTAGAAAGTGAGGTAAAACCTCTCATTGAGACATTCATGAGAGAACGAGGATTGCAATTATCACCTGAGAAAACCCTCATTACACATATTGAAGATGGTTTTGACTTTCTAGGGCAGCACATCCGCAAATACAACGGAAAACTGCTCATCAAGCCTTCGCGAAAGAACGTTCACACCTTCTTGGAGGGCATTCGAAAAGTCGTAAGAGAGAACAAGCAGGCCGTTGTAGGCAACCTCATTGCTCAATTGAATCCCAAGATTCGAGGATGGGCAAACTATCACCGGCATGTGGTCAGCAAAGAAACCTTCTCAAAAGTAGATCACGCAATTTTTTGCACCTTGTGGCAATGGGCCAAAAGGAGACACCCAAAGAAATCCATGAAGTGGATAAAGAAGAAATACTTCGCGTCCATCCAAGGGCAAAACTGGGTTTTTCACGGAGAAATTCTTGGACAGCAAGGGGCCATTCAGCCCCTTCAACTGTTCAAGGCAAAAAATATCGCCATTGAGCGACATACAAAAATCCAGAGTGAAGCCAATCCATATGATCCCAAATGGGAGACCCAAGCAAACACACTCTAAGGTGATGACGATTCTGATCCATTTTCACCAGTCCCACTATCGAACATTCAAAGCGTACTACACTAAATGTGTTCAGGTACATCTGAAGAAGAAATTTCCTCACCTGGTGAGTTATCCCCGCTTCGTTGCACTCATCCCGAATATGTTACTTCCGCCGCTTGCCTACTTGCAGACCAGCTATGGAGATTGTACAGGCATCAGCTTCATAG
This sequence comes from Chloroflexota bacterium, assembly GCA_030854145.1. The sequence continues at coordinate 2,070 of JALYTT010000213.1, forward strand.
ACTCGACTTCGTTGGATGTCTGTGATCCCAAACGGATCAGCCAGCACCGTGTCTTCGCGACCGATGCCAAGCGTGGCAAGACCAGCATGGGCTGGTTCTTCGGTTTTACATTGCACCTGGCGGTCAATGACCAGGGTGAATTGCTGGCCTGTTGTCTGACTCCAGGCAATGTCGATGATCATCAGCCTGTTCCCTCGATAATCAAAAAACTGCGGGGCAAGCTCTTTGGGGATCGCGGCTACATTTCCGCTCCCCTGACCACATTCCTCTTTGAACAAGGACTCCATCTCATCACTCGATTGAGCAAAAACATCAAAATCGACTCATGCATCTCTCAGACAAGCTCTTGCTACGCAAACGAGCGATTATCAAGTCGATTATCGATCAGCTCAAGAATATCTCGCAGATCGAGCATTCACGCCATCGCAGTCCTGTCAATTTTGTCGTTCATTTGGTTGCTGGGCTCATTGCCTACAGCCATCAACACAAAAAACCGGGGCTGCATCTCGATCAACGTGCTCTCCTGGCTGCTTGATCCGTTTGACTTAAACAGAACTCACGTTATTTACACCTCGTCTCGCCACTTCCTCCTCTTCTGGGCGGTGATCCTGGCAACTGCGAACCTGCAGTCCTCAGCAATGTTCATCCTCTCCTCTGTGACTCCGTATCACGGTCCTTGAACAGAGGAAGTGACGCCATGGAAGAGGGCCCTCGCCTGGGGACAGCGCGAGCGCTCGTGCGGTTCACTTCCACTTGAGCCGCTCCTTCAGACTTACGAAGCGACCCGCGCCGATGATAATGTGGTCGAGCAGATCAATCTCCAGGAGGCGTCCCGCCTCGATCAATTGCTCCGTGACCTCAATGTCGTCCTGTGAGGGAGCCGGGTCCCCACTTGGGTGGTTGTGACAGACGATGAGGCCGGGGCAGTTGCTCGTGATAGCCGGCCGAAAGATCTCCGCCACGCGCAACACCGAGCTGTTCACGGTCCCGCGGTAGAGGCAGATGTTGCCGACAACCTGGTTCTTCGCGTTGAGCAGCAGGATGCGCAGTTCCTCGTGGTCGAGGTAGGCCATCTCGACCATCACCAGGTTTGCCGCGTCGGTGGACGAACTCACGCGGTATCTGTCCTCGGGGTGCAGTGTGCCCAGCCGCCGCCCAACCTCCAGGGCGGCCTTGAGTTGCGCCGTCTTTGCTTCCCCCATCCCGTACTCCGAGCACAGCTCGCCGAAGTCCGCCCGCACAAGTCCACCCAGCCCACCGTATTTCGCCAGAAGCTTGCCCGCCAGCTCGATGGCATTGTCCTGCCTGGTCCCCGTACGCAGGGCAATGGCGAGGAGTTCAACCACCGAGAGGGCCTGGGGACCCGCGTGTCTGAGACGTTGGCGGGGTTGCTCGTCTTTAGGGAGATCGCGGACCGTCGGGTGGTATTCCAACTTCTTGTTCGCAGAGGAGCCGTCGCCTCCCCCCTCATTCGCGTTGGCCATGCTTCCTCCTTCCTCAAAACAGGCGCCACACACGATGCTGTCTCTTCCACCTGTTCTTATGTGCAGCCGCAAAAGGGGAAATCAGCAGACACCTGTGATGCCGCGCTCTCCAGCGAGGCGCAGCACTCGGTCAGCGGGCACGATTCGCAGAGCGGGCGGCGTGCCCGACAGACGAGGGCGCCGAAGTCCAGGACGGTCTACCTGACGGCAAGGCTCTTCTCGCCGACCGTCACACGCCTAGCGAGCGCGTGCAGGTGCTGGTCGCCAACTGTGGGGAGAGGTCGGAAGCCGAAAAACCGGCCCAGGACCCGAACGGTGTTCACGTCGATGAGCGGCTCGCCTGGCCGTAGACCACCGCCAGTGCCGTACTGGCGGTGGTCTGGCCGACGCCCTTGAGCCGCTCCCCCCTTCGACGGAGTGTGCAAGGGACAGCAGGACATCGGCCTTCTGCCGCCAGAGACCCAGGGGTCTGAGGATGCCCCGCAGCTCTTCCCGCGTGGCCTGTCCCAGCGAGAGCCAGGAGGGATACCGCGTCAGGAACGGGGTATACGCCCGGGCGACAGCATTCGCGGTCGTGCGTTGCAGCAGAATTTCCGCCACAACGACCTCGTACGCAGTCCTGCCCGCTTCACGCCAGGGGAAGGCGCGCCCGCACCGCTCGAACCATGGGAGGAACCGTTCGCGCACCCAGACCACCCGCTCGCCGACGGGTGGGGCAGGGCAACGATCGGCACCCCGCTTCAACTGCCTCTTCATAGATCTCTCCCTCCACCTTTCAAAACGCCGTCACCTCCAATGGGCCCCATGCCTCACCCCCGCCGTGACCGATTGCCACGCGCGGTGTGAAAAAAAACATGGACACGCGATACAGGGCGGGAGCGAGCCGGAGGCGGATGTTCCGCAGGGGGTGCTCAGCGTTCCACCCTGCGGCGACCACAGTTGAACAGTCAGCCGACTCCCGGCCAGCTCCACCTGGTGTATTCGCGGCACGGACGCAGGACGACAAAAACGCCCGGCAGTTCATCGGCCTTCCTCCTGCAGCACCCAGTACCCACCGACAGTCTCCGTGGTATAGTCCCGACCTGTGACATGCGAGAGCCTTCCCAGAATCCGCCCGACATCCCCGCGCGAAAGGGCCCCTCCCTGTTCCATCCAATACACCAGGCTCGGCTCAACACCCGCGATGGCGGCGACAGCGAGCGTACTCAGATGATGCGTCCGCTCGATCTCCCTCAGCGTCAGTTTCCCCTCTTCGCTGACGTAGGACACCTACCCCACCACCTTCGCGTAGGTCTCGACGACCAGACGATTCGCCTCCTCCGTTCCTACCAGGTGCTCGAGTGCCTCCTGATGCATGCCCAAGGCGTTGTACTTGCGCTCAATGAACTCGTGAGACGCGACGACGGCGTACCCGTAAAGGGCCAGCCGCACGGCCTCGCATTCCAGCTCGATCTGCCTACGCAGTCTGGCAACCTCGCTCATAATCTGCCTCCTTCGTAACCTCCAGGACAGAGGTCTCCATCACAAACATACCATTCCATTGGATACCGCTTTAATATATACCATTACAGAGGGATTGTGTCAAGGGGGCAAGTCGGGTATGATGGACGCTATCGAGGAGCGAAGGAACCTGAAAAGGAGCACCATGAGACGCCTGCGCGTAAAAGAGGTCGCCCAAGCCAGAGGCTTCACCATGTCCAGGCTGCAACGGGCGGCCGACATCAATCTCAAGACCATCCAGGCGATCTGGCACGATCCGCGACACAATGCGTCGCTCAACACGCTGGACAAACTCGCCGAGGTACTCGGCGTCCCCGTCACCGAGCTGATCGAGGACGTGCCAGCGAGGACCACCCCGCAGGAGAAGAAGCCGAAGAAGGTCGCGGAAGACTCCGACGCGTATCCTGCGGGCGGGGGAAACTGACGCCCTGCGCGTGCCCTCTGTGTTGAGGGGCCGGAAGACCGCGCTTGTTCCCTGCCCTTCCCGGACGTTTTCGAGCGGAGAGAGACACCCCTCCCCGATGTGGAGAAGCAGGCCAGCCAGTACACGCCCATAGTGGCTCCTTCGACTCCCACCTTCAAACCTCACCACTTTTCGTCTGATTTTATGGAGCCATTATAAATTCTAAGGTAGAACGGCAAAAAGGCAGTTTTTGGGGGTGCGTCAAGAGCGCATTTCGCCTCAAACCACGCCCTTGCGCCGGTACCAGGGGAAAGGAGAAGCGGCTTTGATACGGGCGCAGGAATCCGAACGAGAGACGGGATCATGTCGCGTCCCGGCTTCCTTGAGATCTGTTCTCCTGTAGCATGAGGTACAACTTCCCACGTGGAGGAAGAAACAGCGTGAGCGTTGGTGAGAGAGTAACCGACACCCGTCGGTTCCGTTCGAGCAATACTGCAATCTCTACTCGCTAGAGATTGCAGTATTTTTCTTTCTTGAGAATAGAATGTGCATCTCTGGGAGTGAATAGAAGCCCCTCTAGCATCGCTTCGCCAGATGGCTGGCAGATCACGAGTATGAAGCGCTCGTCACTCAAGTCATGACCCACTACAAAAGGAAAGATGATGGTCGAAACGCAGGGTGTACCACCAGGCAAGTCCTCTGGTTTACTTACCACAAAACTGATAGTGCCGTCCTTGCCCTCCTCTATTCTGCCACGTGGTCCTCTTCTGGAGTGGCTGGAACTGGCGCTTGAGCATAAATTGACTCTGCTCTCGGCTCCGGCTGGTTTTGGTAAGACGACGCTTATGCGCTCATGGGTTGCTCAGCATCAAGAGCGGTGCGCACTGGCCTGGCTGGCACTGGATGCGGGCGATAATGATCCAGTACGCTTCTGGCGCTATGTGGCTATGGCCTGTCAACATTTTGAAGGTGCTTCCGACTCTTCTACCCCTCCACCCGGTAGCTCGACCCTGGAACTTCTGCGCCATGCTCAGGGTTTTTCCTTAACGGGACCACACTACCTTTCCTTTGAGACGGTGCTGACCAGCTTAATCAATGACCTTGCACGTCTGAGTCGATCCAGTGTGCTTATCCTGGAAGATTATCATGTGCTTACTGAGACCAGCATTCATGAAACCATGGCTACGCTGATTGAACATCTTCCGCCCACGATCCATGTGATTCTGCTTTCTCGGGGTGACCTTCCTCTGCCGCTGGCTCGCTTGCGTGCTCAGGGCGAACTGCTGGAATTGCGTGCTTCCGACCTGCGCTTCACTCTTGCTGAAACTCGCCTCTTTCTTCAACTGGCCTTGTCGTCCTCTTTATCTGAGGAGATGATTGCGCGTCTTCAGGCACGTACAGAGGGCTGGATTGCTGGACTAAAGCTGGTTGCCCTGGCTCTGCGGGAGCGCACCAGCGAGCAGCAACGCCTGCACTTTCTGGCAACGTTCGGCGGACGCTACCGGCATATTCTTGAATATCTGGTCAGTGATGTACTCAATACACAGCCCGAGGCTCTTCAACTATTTCTTCTCCAGACCAGTGGACTGAGCCGTCTCTGTGGTTCGCTCTGTAATGCCGTTACTGGCAGGAATGATAGCGATGTCGTGCTGGAACAATTGGAACGCACCGGCCTGTTTCTGGATGCGCTGGATGGTTCTGGCGAATGGTATCGCTATCACGCACTCTTTGCGGAGTCGATGCAGCAGGAAGTACGCCGACGACTTGGGGAGGCTATGCTACGTACATGCGCTCATCAAGCAAGCTCCTGGTATGAGAAACATGCTATGCCAACCGAAGCCATTGAGTCGGCGTTGCAGAGTGGTGACGCGGAACATGTTATCTCTTTGATAGAACATTTTGCCGATTACCAGGAATATCATACACTCCGACGCTGGCTGGAGCAGTTGCCACAGCAGCTCGTACATAGGCATCCTGTCCTCTGCCTTCTCTATGCTAATACTCTGGTGTTTTCCATGCAACCACGCCAGACTACCGACTGGGGAAAGGTAGAGGCTCTATTGAAGGGTGCAGAAGATATCTGGCGTGAGCAGGCAAACACTATTGGAGTAGGGATTATACTGAGCTTTCGCTCTCTAGCATCTAACTGGCAGGGAGCATATGGTCGCGCTCACTCCTTTGCCCGCGAGGCACTCTCTTTATTGCCAGAAGGAGAAATGACCTGGCGGGGAATTAGTAGAGGTATTCTTGGGGAAACAGAATTATACGCAGGTCACCTTGATAAAGCCTGCCAGACTATTCAGGAATCGATAGCCGCTGGCCAGGCTGGGGGGAATCCGTATGCTGTCCGTGCCTCTACTTTGATGCTGGCCGAGGTATGTATCGGTCAGGGAGAACTCTCCCAGGCAGAGGCATACTATCGGGGGGTACTCGCGAACTGTGAGGATGATCTCGATGATAAGAAAAAGGCGCTGTTTGGTCTGGCCAGGCTCTTCTACCAACGTAACGAACTGACAGCAGTCGAGCAGACCCTCGAGGAGGTTTTTCAGCTTGGCAAGCAGTTTCCCGATGAGTCGCTTCAGATTCGGGCGGAAATGCTCCAGGTGCGCGTCTTATTTGCTCGCGGAGGGTATGAGCAGGTGAGGCAACACTTACAGACCTTGCTTGTCCGGGCGCAATCCTCTCCCTTTCGCCCTGTGCAGCAATTGTATCGGTCTGTACTCACCTGGCAGGCGCTTTTGCAACTTACTGAAGGCAAGCTTCTGGCTGTTCCAGTGTGGCTTTCTCCACCGGGACAGGTGACGGATGCATTGTCCTTTAAACAACAGGAGCAGGAGGCTTTGCTGCTGGCTCGCTGGTATCTCTCACAGGGCAATCAAGGCCTGGCGATTCAACAACTTGAGGACAGGCTAAAAGTAGCGCAGGAACTGGGACAGGTTGAGAGCGTTCTGGAAATACAGATGCTGCTGGCTCTGGCGCACGCGGATCTCAAGCAGGCATCTGAAGCCAGAGAACTCCTTTACGCGGTTCTTATCGTAGCTCAACGCGGGGGATACCAACGTCTCTTTCTGGATGAGGGCGACCATCTGCAAGCCCTTTTACGTACTCTCCAGCCGTTGGCGCACGAACAGTTATTATCCAGCTATATTCAGCAGGTGCTTCAGAATTTTAAACAGTCGCAGGATCAGAATGTTGCCAACCCTTCGCCTGCTCAGACCATTTCGCTTGCTGAGCCGCTCAGTCCACAGGAAGAGCGGGTCTTGCGTCTCATGGTTACAGGACGCTCCAATCCCGAGGTAGCCCGTGAGTTGATTGTCTCGGTGAATACTATTCGTACTCAGGTCCAGAGTATTTATCGCAAGCTCAATGTCAATAATCGCGTTGAGGCTATTGAGACCGCTCGTCACCTCCATCTTTTTTAACTCTTTCTGCCTTGTCTCTTTTCTCCAATCATCCACCTCAATCATATAGTTGGATGATGTCAGTTCATCCAGTTACACCTTACACTCGGAGTATAAAAACAAAACACCGCTGCCGGTAGCATGAGAGCAAAAAGTGCAAGGAGAAGCTGTTCATGACCTCTTTAATTCATGCAACATCAGGCAATGAAAATATTCCCGTTTTGATTGTCGGAGGCAGCCTGGTGGGTCTTGCTACCTCGCTTTTTCTCTCATGGCATAATATCCCTTCGCTGCTGATTGAGCGTCACGCAGGTATCTCTCCATTGCCACGGGCAGGCGGTTTTAATGCTCGTACTATGGAGATCTTTCGTGCTGTAGGGATAGAGCGCGCGATTGATCACGTCATTCCACCCTCGACAAAGGCAGGTGGAAGTGTACGTATGGAGTCGTTGATCGGTAAGGAACTGGATACGGTCGCGCAGAATATTGGCGGGAATGAGAGCAAACTCAGTCCAGTCCGCGACAGGTTTATTCCTCAGAATCTGCTTGAGCCTATCTTGCAAGCACGCACGCGAGAATTGGACAGTGATTTGCGCTTTCATACCGAACTGGTCTCTTTTACGCAAGATACTGATGGGATATGTGCTCTTATTCACGATTGGGAGAGCGGTGAAGAACGGAGTGTACATGCTCGTTACCTGGTAGCTGCTGACGGCAACAAGAGTGCAGTCCGCGAGCAACTTGGCATAAAGGAGCATGGACCTGGTGCGCTTGGGCACCAGATAAGTATCTTTTTCAAGGCAGACCTGCGCGAGGCTTTGCGGGGACGACACATCTTTTTATGCTATATCACCAACCCTGAGGTGCAGGGGGTTCTGGGGGTCGCGCCCGGTGGCCTGAGTGGGGGATTGGTGGTTTCCTACCCTCCTGATACTGATGCGTTGGTAGAGAACTTTTCGAATGAGAAGGCTATTGCTGCGGTCCGAGCTGCTATTGGGCAATCCAATCTACCAGTAGAGATTCTGGGAACCAGTATCTGGCAGATGGCTGCGCTGGTTGCCGAACGTTTCCAGGAAGGGAATATTTTTCTGGTTGGCGACTCAGCCCATGTCATGCCACCGAGTGGAGGCTTTGGAGCAAATACAGGTATCTCAGATGCCTATAATCTTGCCTGGAAGCTGGCCTTTGTGCTCAATGGCCAGGCCGAACCTGCATTGCTGAAAAGCTATGATTGCGAACGACGACCTGTAGCCCAACTAACTGTCGAACAGGCGTATGCGCGCTCGCTTACCCGTCTCTCTGTCAATCCGGTCAATGGACTTGCCCTGGTCAGCGAGGAGAAAGATCACGAAACGGTAGTATTTGGGTATCGCTACCAATCTTGTGCAGTATTCAGTGAAGCACATGAGCAGCTTGGGGAGCTTTTGGAGGACCCACATTCGCCCTCAGGACATCCAGGTACGCGTGCGCCGCATGTTGTGCTGGAACGCAATGGCCAACAACTTTCTACTCTCGATCTGTTTGGTCGACACTTCGTTCTGTTTACCGATACCCAGGGGGAAAGCTGGCAGACGGCGGCCAGCGATGTGTCTGCCTCTCTGGGAATGGCCCTGGATGTTTACCGGATTGGTGATAATGCTGATCTCGTTGATGTTGCGGGCAACTTCATAAATGCTTATGGTATGGCGACCGGAGGAGCCGTATTGGTACGGCCCGATGGCTATATTGCCTGGCGCTCACAACAGGCGCAATCTGCGAACATACTAAAACAAGTTATGACAGTGCTCCTATCCGGAGCCTGAAGCCAGAGGTAGGACCCCGCTAAACGGTGGAGCATAAAACCCCTTTGCGTAGGCGAACTCTGGGACGCTTGCCAACAGTGGGTGTCAGTGTAGCCTGCTTGCTGGGTCGTCCTCGCTTCTTGGGTTCAACCCAGGGCGGCGGCGCAATGCGATAGGTTAAGAGTTCCCAGATACTCCAGACATGATCGGAGAGTCCAGCCGCCATAGCAGGCGTGCAGGGCGATCCTGCATGCGAAGGTTTGCTCAACTCATGATGCACAAAACAGAAGTTGTAGCTACATCCGATCAGATACATGCCCGTCTCAAGCGCTCGGAGACGACGAGTGGCATGACGAGATTTGCGGGTCAAGCTGGCCAGCCGTTCTCGAAAGGTGCCATTCAAGCGTTCGATAAAAGC
>JALYTT010000214.1 GCA_030854145.1 Chloroflexota bacterium
CACTACGATTGTCGCCCCCACCGGCATTTTCCTCTCCAGACAGACGGAAATACCCTTCCTTCCTATTTATCCCTCATTCACTTGAACACAAGAGTAGCTTAGCCTATCATAGTAACGAGAATCTGGGTCAAGGAGAATGTAATATATGCAAGCAGGGAAGAACCTCTCTGGCAGTCTTTTACCGCTCCTCTTATGTCTGGTAGCAATCCTACTGGCAGCTTGTGCCAGTAGTGGAACAGCCCCTGGCATTAGCAGCGGCGCACCTCAGAAAGCCGCTCTTGAGAGACAGGTATTTATTTACCCTCAAGCTGGCATTTCAGATATCGCGACGTTCGACCCTGGCCTATCAACCGATGCGCCATCGATCAACGCGATTGACATGGTCTTCACAGGATTGGTGCAGTTGAACGACAAGTTGGAAGTCCGGCCGCAACTTGCCGCCTCCTGGTCTGAGTCCGCGAACAGTCTCACCTGGACCTTTCACCTCAAATCCAACCTCAAATTCAGTGATGGCACCCCGCTCACCTCGGCCGACGTAGCCTATAGCATCGACCGTGCCTTGCAGCCCGCGCTGCACTCAACGACTGCCCCGATCTACCTGGCACTGATCAAGGACGCCGATAAGCTGGTCGCGGGCAAGATCAGGACCATCATTGGCGATAGCGTTTTAACCCCTGATCCTGGCACCGTGATCATCGTTGCCAGCAAGAAGGCCACCTACTTCCTGGATGCGCTGACCTACTCGTGCTCCTATGTGGTGGAGAAGAGCCTGGTCGAAAAGTATGGTCCAGGTTTCACCGAACACCTGACCGAGGGCGGCGGCTCTGGTCCCTTCAAGGTGCAGGAGTGGACCCACAGCAAGCAGATCGTCTTCGTTCCCAACCCCAGCTACTACGGTGCCCAGCCGCAGTTACAGAAAGTCATCTTCCCTTTCTACAAGCAGGTCGACACTACCTACCGCGCCTATCAGGTGGGGCAGGTTGACTACACTACTATTCCCTCGACCGACTACACACAGGCTCAGAAGCGCGCGGACTTCCATAAAGCGCCGCAGTTGTGGACCAACTACTACGCGATGAACTATCTGGTCAAGCCCTTTGATAGCATCAATATGCGTAAAGCCTTCGCCCTGGCCGTCAACAAGGACGAGATCGTGCATGCCGTCTGGAAGGATAAGTATATCCCGACCAACCACATTGTACCCAGCGGCATGCCTGGGTATAACTCCGCCCTCACGGGACCCGATGGCACCACCAGCACCAGGGGCAATCCTACGGCCGCCCAGCAGTTGTTCCAGGCCGGCCTCAAGGATGAAGGATTGACCAATGCATCTCAGTTGCCCCCTATCACGCTGACCTATCAGAGCGGTAGCACGGACCTGGATAATGAAGTTGCCGTGCTGGTCCAGCAGTGGCAGCGTGTGTTAGGTGTCAATGTCAAGGCTGCTCCCATCGACTTCAATCACCTGCTCACCGAGATCACGGCGGCCGCCAACAACCCCAACGGCTTGCAGTTCTGGGGTATCGCCTGGATCGCCGACTATCCTGACCCGCAGGATTGGCTGACCTTGCAGTTCGACAAGAATGTACCTAACAACGCCTGGAACTATGGCCAGAACCACTCGGCCGATGCCACCCAACAGCAGGCCGTCCAGACATCGCTGGAATCCGCCGATACCAACCCTGATCAGAACGCTCGCATGCAAGCGTATCAGAACGCTGAGCAACAACTAATCAATGATGTGGCCTGGTTACCTATGGAACAGGTACAGGTCGCCTACGTGCTCAAGCCCTACGTCCAGGGGCTTATCGTCAATGCCCAGAGCTTGATTCCACCCGATGACTGGAGCAGCATTTATATCTCGGCATGACGAAGGAACGCCCCTACGCGCAATGATCTGTGAGATTATGCTGCCACCAGGCGTAGTAATAAGAGGAATGTAGCTGCCGTGAAAAACGGCGGCCACGCACAGCTTTATAGATCTATGTGTGCCAGACATAGGCTGGGCGTCATCTGCTGACAAGGAAAGGGGTGATGGCAGGAAGCCAGATACCGATCAAACCGATGTAAAACGAGGCAACTTACGCAGCCATTCCTCTACACAACAGAAGACCGACTCCACAAGCAGGAAGCATTTGCCTTCCAGCCGATTTTGTTTCTGCTATATAAGGAGAAGTCACACATGCGACTTAGCAAGAAACTGACACAGGGTCTTCTGCCGACACTTTTCTGTCTCATGGCGATCCTGCTTGCCTCTTGCGGGAACGGAAACCAGGGCGTCGCAACTACTGGCCCAGTCCAAAAAGCCTCTGCCGACAAGCAGGTGTTTGTAATCCCTGAACCCGGCGTCGCGGATATCGCGACCTTCGATCCGGGCCTGTCAACCGACCTGCCATCCATCGATGCCATCGATATGGTCTTCACAGGCCTGGTACAGTTGAACGACAAGTTGGAAGTCGTCTGCCAGCTCTGTACGAGCTACCAGCCGGGCAGCGATGGCGTCACCTGGACCTTCCATCTCAAGCCGAACCTCAAGTTCAGCGATGGCACCCCGCTGACAGCTACCGATGTAGCCTATAGCATCGACCGCTCCTTGCAGCCAGACCTGCACTCGACGGTCGCTCCGATCTACGAAGCCCTGATCAAAGATTCTGACAAGTTGGGGGCCGGCAAGATCAAGACCATCATCGGCGATAGCGTCACCGCCGTCGATCCCAATACGGTGCGGATCGTCACCAACAAGAAGGCCACCTACTTCCTGGACGCGTTGACCTACTCGTGCTCCTATGTGGTGGAGAAGAGCCTGGTCGACAAGTACGGCAAGAACTTCACCGATCACCTGACCGAGGGCGGCGGCGCTGGCCCCTTCAAAGTGCAGGAGTGGACTCACAACAAACAGATCGTCTTCGTGCCCAATCCCAATTACTACGGCCCCAAGCCGCAGTTGCAGAAGGTCATCTTCCCCTTCTACAAGCAAACCGACACCACCTACCGCGCCTACCAGGTGGGACAGGTTGATGTCACTTCCATCCCTTCGACCAACTACGCGGCGGCACAGAAGCGCTCAGACTTCCACAAGGTGCCGCAGTTGTGGATCAACTACTATACGATGAACTATCTGGTCAAGCCCTTTGACAGCATCAACATGCGCAAAGCCTTCGCCCTGGCCATCAACAAGGACGAGATCGTGCATGCCGTCTGGAAGGATCAGTACATCGCCACCAACCACATCGTGCCCAAAGGCATGCCTGGCTACGATGCCGACCTGAAGGGACCCGATGGCACCACCAGCACCAGGGGCAATCCTACGGCCGCCCAGCAGTTGTTCCAGGCCGGCCTCAAGGATGAAGGGGTGACCAGCGCCTCCCAGTTGCCACCCATCAAGTTGACCTACGGCACCACCAGCACCGAGGCCGACAACGAGGTCGCGGTGATGGTCCAGCAATGGCAGCGGGTGCTGGGTGTCAGCGTCAAAGCTGATCCCATCGACTTCAACCGCCTGCTCACCGAGACCACCGCGGCTGCCAACAACCCCAACGGATTGCAGTTCTATGGTCTTGCCTGGATCGCCGACTATCCCGATGCGCAGGACTGGACGACTCTGCAGTTCGGCAATGGTGTGCCCAACAACTACATGAACTATGGGCAGAACCACTCGGCCGATGCCGCCCAGCAGCAAGCTGTGCAGACAGCGCTGGCACAGGCTGACGTGACGCCCGCTGGCCCGGCGCGTATCCAAGCGTACAACGCGGCCGAGCAGCAATTGATCAACGATGTCGCCTGGATGCCCATGGAGCAAGTGCAGAATACCTACCTGCTCAAGCCCTACGTCCATCACTACATCGTCAACCCACAGTTCGTGGTCCCGCCGGACGACTGGGGGAACATCTACATCTCTACCCATTAACGTCGAGGCGCGCCCACACCTGTGGAAGTTGCCATAGCCAGTAGCGGGCAAGAGGTCAGCTACTGGCTCCATAGGTGTGCGGTGGTGTCAACAGGCCTGTGCAGACCTGTTGACACCACCCTCAACGCGTCCATATGACGGATACTGCTAACAGGGCTTTGGAGTGTACCCGGAATACAGGAATTGCAGCAATGGAGAGGACCGTGATCTTTTGTCCTGAAGTGAGGAAACACCCAGCTTTATGTCCTCTCTTCGGTACTCCTGAAAAAGCGAAGAAACGGGCAAAACGGGTACACTCCAAAGCCCTGTACTGCTAACAGCACGCTTGACAACAGTGGCAAGGTCACTTAAAATAAGTGAAAGACGATTCATATAACGGCTGTTGTTTATATCCATTAGTATAGGCCTATGAGAAGGTGCCGCTTCATAGGGTCATTACTACTACAAGAGACGTGCTATGAATTGTGAACCGTATAGAGGTGACGCTGAAAGCTATCGTCATACACGATAGCGATCTCTACCAGGAGAGTAAGGGGCACAACATGGTTCAATTTCTCATCAAGAGGCTCATTGGCCTGATCTTCGTCGTCGTTGGTGTAACGTTTATCACCTTCATCATGGGGTATTTTGCCCCAGGTGATCCAATCCGCGCCCTGTTAGCTGAGCACTACACCCCCGTCCTCTACGCGCAACTCAGACACGCCTACGGTCTGGATCTTCCCTGGTATCAGCAGTACTGGCATTTCCTGTCAGGACTGGCCCGGTTTGATCTTGGGCTTTCGTACCGCGAGCAAGGCCGGGAGGTCTGGGACATCCTCAAGCAAGGCGTGCCGGTTTCGGCAGAGCTGGCCTTGTGGGCGCTGGCCATCGACCTGGTAGTAGGGGTGCCGGTCGGCATTATCTCCGCCCTGAAGGCGAACACCTGGGTTGATACTACCAACATGGGTATAATGCTTATCTTCTGGGCCGTACCAATCTTTGTGGCTGCGGTACTCGCGCAAGTGATTATTGGCTGGCTGGACGGGGTAACCGGTGCTCAGTGGCCGGTATCGAACTGGGGGAATGTCTGGCAATATACCTGGTCAGACATCCAGTTCAAGCTCGCGCCCATCCTCGTGTTTGGCTTATCGGGTGCGGCCTTCTTCTCACGTATTGCCCGTACCAGCATGGTTGAAGTCCTGAAGCAGGACTACGTGCGCACAGCGCGCGCTAAGGGACTGCGAGAACGGACAGTCGTCTACCGTCATGCGCTGCGCAATGCCTTGATCCCACTGGTCACCATTACAGGCGTGACGCTTGGTCTGTTGATCACGGGGGCATTTTTTATTGAGCAGATCTTCAATATCCCCGGCATTGGCAGCCAGACCGTGACCTCCATCAACAACCGGGACTACCCGGTCATTCAAGCCACGACAATACTCCTGGCCGTCGGTGTTGTCATAGGAAACTTCCTGGCAGATATCGCGTATACAGTTGTTGATCCGCGCATCAAGAACGAATAGGGGGCAGGATACAAATGGACATCAAGGATCAGAACACGGAACTTGCCTCTCCAGGAGTCATGCTTCCTAGCAACAACGTGATAGTTCCACTTGAGCCAGAGGTCATGGATGGGACAAACGGCGAGGTACTTCCAGGCACGTCGGAAAAGGAAGAGAAGACCCTGTCTCCGCTGCAGGAATCGCTGCGACGGCTGCGACGCGACATTCGCGCGGTAGTGAGTATCAGTGTAATCGGTTTTTTTATCCTGCTCGCCATTCTCGGGCCGCCGATCTACCAGCATATCGGACCAACGATTGATAGCCCTGATAGCGGCAGCATCGGGCCACAGGTCTACCATACCTTTTACCACCAGGAACTCAACCATCAGGATGAAACGCCATCGGGCCTGTACTGGCTCGGCACCGACGCACTTGGACGAGATATGCTGGCCCGCCTGATGCAAGGTGTGCTTGTATCGCTGGCAGTGGCGATCCTGGTCGAGGTTGTAGACATCATCATGGGTGTGCTGGTGGGTGTGCTGGCGGGCTACTTTGGCGGCTGGATTGACCAGCTCCTCGCGCGTTTCACTGACATCATATTCGCCTTCCCTGGACTGCTGTTCATCATCCTGCTGACCGGCATCTTTGGCAGTTGGGCTGATACCAACCTCAGCAATATTCCCGTGCTTGGCCCCAACGGAAACGCGCGCCTGCTGCTGGTTTCCTTTGCCCTGGCGCTGGTCACCTGGCCGTTGATGGCGCGTTTTGTGCGTGGGCAGAGCCTGCAATTGAAGGAGCAGCAATTTATCGAGGCGGCGCGTACTTCCGGAAGCACAAACTCGACGATCATCTGGCGGCATGTTGTCCCCAACCTGTTAAGTATTGTGATTGTGGCTTCCACCCTGAATATCTCCAACACCATCATCGGTGAAGCGGGCATCAGCCTGCTGGGTCTGGGTGTGCAGTCGCCAGGCTCCAGCATCGGCCTGATGATCTCTAATGCCACCACCGTGATAGATACTCATCCGTGGGAAGTGCTGGTCCCCTCGATCACCTTAGCGATTATCGTGCTTGCGTTCTCCTTCCTGGGCGACGGCATGGCTGACGCGTTCAACCCTCGATCTAAAGATTAGAGAGCGGAGAGAGAAAAAGATGGCAGAAAACCTGCTAGAAGTAAACAACCTCAAGACCTACTTTTTCACGCGTAGCGGTGTGGTCAAGGCCGTTGACGATGTCTCCTTTGTCATGAAGCCAGGCGAGACACTGGGGGTAGTGGGAGAAAGCGGTTGCGGCAAGAGTGTCACCGCGCTCTCCGTCATGCGCCTCGTTGCCAGCCCGCCCGGCAAGATAGTCAACGGGGAGATCATCTTCAACGGGGAGAACATCCTCGAAAAGGACATGGAGGCACTGACTGCCTTGCGCGGCAGTAAGATCTCTATGATCTTCCAGGACCCGATGACCTCGCTTAATCCTGTATTCACCGTCGGCTTCCAGATCGCCGAGACGGTGAAGCGGCATCGCAAGGATGTCTCCAATGACCAGGCCTGGAAACGCGCTGTGGAGATGCTTGACCTCGTGCGTATCTCCGATGCGAAGAAGCGGGCGCGCAACTATCCCCACGAGTTCAGCGGCGGCATGCGCCAGCGCGTGATGATCGCCATTGCCCTGGCCTGTAACCCGCAGTTGCTGATCGCGGATGAGCCGACAACCGCGCTGGATGTCACTATTCAGGCTCAGGTCCTTGAACTGATGAAAGGCCTCTCAAAAGAATTTGGCACCGCTATGATGCTTATCACCCACGACCTGGGCGTGGTAGCTGGTACCTGTGAGCATGTCAATGTGATGTACGCGGGTCATGTGGTCGAATCGGCCCCGGTGGCCCAGATCTTTGAGACTCCGGCCCACCCCTATACGACCGGGTTGCTGCGCTCTATCCCCCGGATGGACGAGAAGCGTGGCACGCGACTCACGCCCATCGCGGGGCAGCCGCCTGATCTTGGGAAAGAGATCATTGGCTGCTCGTATGCTCCTCGCTGCCCCAAGGTACAGGATCGCTGCCGCCGGGAGACGCCAAAGTTGATGCCAGTAGGTCGTGGTGAGCAAGTCGCGGCTTGCTTCTATCCCAACTAGGGAGAGAGAGGAACATATGGCGCAAGAAGTAGCAATGTCCACATCAACGGGAACAACTCTGGTTGATGTCAAGGGCTTAAAAGTTCACTTCCCCATCAAGGGAGGTCTTTTCGGTCGCACGGTAGCCAATGTCAAGGCTGTTGATGGCGTTGATCTGTTTGTGCGGCGCGGCGAGACCCTGGGGCTGGTAGGTGAAAGCGGGTGCGGCAAATCCACCACGGGCCGGGCCATTCTGCAACTGATCAAGCCGACGGCGGGAACGGTGCAGTTGGACGGGGTGGAGTTGACGACGCTTCCAGCCGACCAGATACGCAAGAGACGGGCCGATATGCAGATGATCTTCCAGGACCCCTATGGCTCGCTCGACCCCCGCTACACGGTTGGACAGGTCATCTCAGAGCCGCTGCAGAACTTCAAGAAGGGCAACCCGAAAGAGATCCGCGATCAGGTGGCGAACCTGCTGGAAGTGGTGGGTTTGAATCCCTACTATGTGAACCGCTTCCCGCACGAGTTCAGCGGCGGACAGCGCCAGCGCATCGGGATCGCACGCGCTCTGGCGCTACGCCCATCCTTTGTAGTAGCCGACGAACCGGTGTCGGCCCTTGACGTGTCGATTCAGGCACAGGTGCTGAACCTGCTGCAGGAACTACAGGGGGAGTTTGGTCTCACCTACCTGTTTGTGGCTCACAACCTCTCGGTCGTGAAGCATATCAGCGACCGTGTGGCGGTGATGTATCTGGGGCGCGTGGTAGAGCTTTCGCAAAGTGAAAGAATGTACGAGGTGCCACTCCATCCCTATACGCAGGCGCTGCTCTCGGCCATCCCGGTGCCTGACCCCACTGTTGAGGCACGGCGCAAACGCATCATTCTCGAAGGCGACGTACCCAGCCCGGTCAATCCGCCTCCAGGCTGCAATTTCCATCCTCGCTGTTGGAAGGCCCAGCAGGTCTGCCGCGAGGTCATCCCGCCGCTGGAGGCAAAAGAGCCAAATCACTACGCGGCCTGCCACTTCCCCGGCTAAGGACGAACGCAGGACTGGCATAGAGGGGGTGGGTCAGCAGAAGGATGCCCTTATTGCTGACCCATCCCTTATGCATTTTCGCGCTGCTCAAGATGCTTTATACGCAGAAGCAGGCGGATACGCGCTACCAGGTGAGGCGCATCGAATGGTTTGACAACGTAATCATCGGCGCCTGCATCGAAACCGGCGACTTTATCTTCAAGCGTGGCACGTGTGGTAACAATCATAATGGGGAGATGACGGAGCGAGGGCATGACGCGGACAGCGCGACAGAGGTCCAGGCCACTTTCACAACCAAGGAGGGCCTCAGAGATCAGGATATCAGGAGGCTGGGCAGCAATATAGCTGTTTGCCTCGACGAGCGAGGTGGCACACTGAACGATAAATACGCCCTCTAAGGCCTGCCTGATCTTCTCCTGCGAGTGCAGATCATCGTCTACTAGAAGAACTCGTACATGACGAAAATCCGGTGGTTCACGCACCATTACCTGAATACAGCACTGCCTATCCTCATCTTTGGTAAACAGAGAGATCAAGAGAGCAGGCTGCCTCTTTCACTAGAGCCATCAGCGAACAAGCGTGCTGCAGAAGTGATGGCCTCTATCCTACAGCGCGCGGTCTCTATACGAAAGGAAGCCGGGGGGAGATCATCCATAATATATGAGGATGACCCCCTCCGGTTACTCGTGTTCAGTCTGTATCTGCACAAGATGTTCCATACGATGCTGGCGCTCAGTAGGGGTCAGATGCAGAACGCGTTCGATAGCCGCGTTCAAGGCGCTGGGTTTAAAAGGCTTTGTAAGATACTCATCCACCCCTGAAAGCAGACCCGTCATCTGATCTTCTTCGCGTGTCATGGCGCTGAGAATGATCATCGGCGTATTGGCAGTGCGTGCATCACCACGCAGGCAGCGCACCAACTGATAGCCATCCATGCGCGGCATTTTCACGTCAATGATGATACAATCGGGATGTTCAGCATATACCTGTTCTAAGCCCTGTACACCATCATAGGCGACTATCACATCATATGCACCTTGCAGATGCACGGCATACTTAATGAGTTCTACGATAGTTGGATTGTCATCTATCACCAATACTTTTTTCATCGTTTCCCCGTGCCGGTAGACTGTCTTACACAACACAACACATTGTTAACAATTTCCAACAATTGAGGACAGCCTGCACTGCATTGTAGCACAGTTCTGTACTGCTGCCAACTATCATGCACAGGTCCTATCCTTTTCCCTACTATAGTCCCTATCGGCATAGCCGCTTCATTCGCGTAGGGGCAAGCCATCGCCCCTACGCGAATGAAGATGGAGGCGCGCTCATTTCCGCTTATTGCTGGTTATGGTAGAATACAACGAACAGAGCCATCTAGTGAAACGTCCATTGGGAGCTGGCAGCATGTCTATACTCGATCGTTACTCAAGACAAACCTTATTCGCGCCGATCGGCAAGGCGGGGCAGGAGCGCCTGCTGGCCTCGTCGGTGGCCATCATCGGCTGTGGTGCGCTGGGGACCGTTCTGGCCAACAACCTGTGTCGCGCCGGCGTGGGGCGCCTCGTCATCGCGGACCGCGACTACATCGAACTCAATAATTTGCAGCGGCAGATCCTCTTCGACGAAGATGATATTGCGCGGCGGCTGCCCAAAGCGGTTGCCGCCGCCGAGAAACTGCGCCGTATGAACAGCGGCGTGCGTGTCGAGGCCCTGGTAGAAGATATCAATGCCGACGGTATCGAGTCACTGGTGCAGGAGGTAGACCTGGTACTCGACGCGACAGACAACTTTGAGACGCGCTACCTGCTCAACGATACCTGTGTGAAGTACCAGCGACCCTGGATTTACAGTGGCGTCATTGCATCCTATGGTGTCACTATGAACATTGTGCCCGGCGACACGCCCTGCCTGCGCTGCGTCTTCCCTGAGATGCCGGAGCCGGGTAGCTCGCCCACCTGCGATACCGCCGGCGTGCTCAACGGCATTGTGGGCGCTATCAGCGGCATCGCCTCAACGGAGGCGCTCAAGATCCTGCTGAAAAGCGAGCAGCTCAGCCGTGCGATGCTCTGGATAGACCTGTGGCAGAACACCTTCGAGCGCCTGGAACTCCCACGCCAGCCTGATTGTCCAACCTGCGGGCAACACCAGTATACGTTCCTCGACTCGCTCAGCGGGGCAGGCAGCAGCGCCACCCTCTGCGGGCGGAACGCGGTGCAGGTGCGCAGTGGAGGGCGTGGAGCGAGGCTGAACCTGGCGGAGTTGGGTGAGCGGCTCCAGGCTGTAGGCCAGGTGCAGCGCAACGAGTTCTTGCTGCGCTTCAGCGTCGATGAGTATGAGATGACCATTTTTCCTGACGCGCGCGCTATCATCAAGGGAACCGACGATGAACAGGTCGCGCGCTCCCTCTACGCGCGCTATATTGGGATGTAAGAGGGGAGCATTTCTCGCATCATACCGTAGCGCGTGGCTTGCCTCGCCATCCTGTAACAACAGGGACGGCGAGGC
>JALYTT010000007.1 GCA_030854145.1 Chloroflexota bacterium
GCTTATCGAGGGCCTCACGCAGGTCGCCGCGCGCCATCGGGCCGACCTGTGTCTCGCGCTGCAAGGGATCGCCCACGTGCAGCTTGCGGGTGGCCTCCACAAACTTTTGCTCGAAGGCCTCGGCGACCGCCTCCACCACGATGAAGCGCTTGGCGGCGATACAACTCTGGCCAGTATTCTGGAAGCGGGCGCGCGCGGCCATCTGCGCGGCACCGTCCAGGTCAGCATCCTCCAGCACGATGAAGGCATCGGAGCCGCCGAGTTCCAGCACATTCTTCTTTAGAGCCTGACCGCTGGCGGCGGCCACCGACACGCCGGCGGCCTCGCTGCCGGTCAGGGTCACCGCCGCCACGCGTGGGTCAGCGATGAGTGCTGAGACCTCGGCGCCAGGCACCAGCACGGTCCTGAAGGCGCCAGGGGGGAAGCCGCACTCGCTGAAGGCGCGCTCGATCTCCAGGGCGCAGCGCGAGACATTGGAGGCATGTTTGAGCACAGCCGTATTGCCGGCCATCATCGACGGGGCGGCGAAGCGGAAGACCTGCCAGTAGGGGAAGTTCCAGGGCATAAGCGCCAGGATCACGCCCAGGGGCTGAAACGAGATATAGCTTTCGCGCGCGTTCGTGGCCACAGGCTCATCGGCGAGAAACTTCTCGGCGTTATCGGCGTAGAACTCGCAGTTCCAGGCGCATTTCTCAACCTCGGCCTCGGCCTCCACGATAGGCTTGCCCATTTCCAGCGTCGCCGTGCGCGCCAACTCATCCTTGTGATCGCGAAGGTAGTGGGCCAGGCGATGGAAGAGCGTGCTCCGTTGCGCGAAGCTCGTCTCGCGCCACTCCAGGAAAGCCGCGCGGGCATCAGCGAGCGCCTGGTGTACCTGTTCCGCGTTAGAGGGTTCAAACGTCTCGATGACCTCTTCGGTCGCCGGATTGATTGATTGAATGCTCATAAAACCTCCGTTCTGGATACCCACTCACAGGGGATGAGAGGTATAGGGTACAGAAGGTGTAGGGGCGCCGTTGACACGCCCGCGCAACAGACCGCTATTCAACGGCAGCAGGATATGAAGGCACCACGCCTACACCTCTAACGATTCTAAAAATAGATCTGAGATAGACATTATATCATTGTTGTGAGTTACGATGGATGCCTCCAATTCGCGTAGGGGCTATGGCTTGCCCATTGGTTGATACGAAATAGAGCGAGATCGCGTCACCTTCCAAGGGGGCGCGCCGTTGGAACAGGGCGCCCGCAAGGGAACGCCCCTACATTTCCGTTCTCCAGTGGACCAACGTATGGGATGGAACGGGATGCCCAGCACGCTGGTGCCCATGCGCTTCCCCTGGCCGGAAATGTAGGGGCGTTCCCTTGCGGGCGCTCTGTGACCTTACGCGCTTCTTCAGACTGCCGGCACGCCTGGCTGCGCATTCTCCGCGGGCATCTCCGTTTGTTCCACGGTCCCCAATTTCATACGGCGTACCCGTACAAGCAGGAGTATTGCCGCGACTGCCCAGAACGCAAACAGCAGGAGTGTCCAGAATATACTGCCGGTCAGGTTCTGGATGCCGAATGTCGTGAAGTCGACGATAAAGTGTACCAGGATGGCCAGGGGATAGAACAGCCATGTGCGCCGGTAGGCCAGCACGATGAGGGTCGCGAAGCCCAGGTGAACCGTCATTGCCAGGATGCGGCTAACGCCACTGAGAACGAAAGTCCACCAGGGGGCATTCAGGACGGCCGCCGCGCTCACGCCCGAGGCCTTCAGCGCCTGTGGTGCCAGCAGATCTGTCAGCAGGCTGAAGACAGCGCCAAGGGCGAAGACGATTGACTCCGTTCCGCCATGTCCAATGCCGGCCAGCAAAGCGCCATTGGGGGTACGATTAGCGCGCATGGTCCGCCCGGCGCGGAAGCTCAGGTAGCGCATCGTTTCTTCGCTGACGCCGTAGGTCAGTGTCACCAACAGTAGCGCCAGCCACGGGAGCTTTGAGAACAGGGCATACCAGGCATACACAAACGGCAGTTGCACGACCAGATTGATCAGGTAAAAACCCATCGCGATAAAGAATACGGCCCATGGAACATGGAAACGCCGCCTGAAGAAGATCGCACCCCCTATGGGAAGAAGGACCATAATCACCATTTGTAGTGTGAAAGCCAGCCAATTTGTCGTATTCATGTTATTTATCCTTTCTGTTTTCTTGTGCTACTTCTGAATCTGGCTCAAAGATTGCTTCGATCGGCAACTGGAAGAGGCGCGCGATCTTGAAGGCCAGGGGCAGGCTGGGATCGTATTTGTTCGTTTCCAGCGCATTGACTGTCTGGCGCGATACATCCAGCCGATCAGCAAGGTCTGCCTGCGACCAGTTGCGCATCGCCCTGAGGACTTTCAGTTTGTTGTTCATTGATATCTCCGCTGCCCAATTGCGCATCGCTCTAAAGACTTCTGGCTTGTTGTTCATCGATATCTCCGTGAGAAAATTGCTCCGCCTATGCCCCACAATGCTGCCATCAAGGGCCAGACGAAAAGCCAGCTTATATGTGGAAAACCTACAACTTCAAGAAAACCGTAGCTGAACGTAAGAATGGCAGTACACCCGAAGCCGAAAGCCAGCGCCTCAAATTGAATGCGCCGCTGCAACTCATCTATCCGGCTGATGAAGTGCATATATGCGATCATTAGAAAGATGACCGGGATGATCGGGGCCAGCGCGAGTGGAATACGCCACCACGCCGAGTGTGGGCTGATGTTGATCAGGGTAATCGAAATCAATAGGACAATAACGTAGGCTGCCATGGCTAACGAAAACTCTTTGAGATAGCGTTTCCAGGCTACTTTTTGCATACTGTGTCACTTCTTTCCTGGTAGTGTGATTGTTTTGCTAAGCGAGCTTGTCTTAAAGACAAGCTTAGTTTACATAATATAAAGTCTGATGGCATTTTTGTCAAGTTTCCTTGTCAAAATGATAAGGAAACTTGTTTATAGCCCAATGTGACTACGAGCATAGTCTTTTCAAGCGTGGTATGGTAGTATCGCACTGCTACTTGCCTGATACTGTCTTCCCAGGAGAAAAGAAATGTATACTGCTGAGCGACAGCGCGCGCAGCCATATCTAGCCAGGGTGCGCGGGCCATTATATGAACAGTGGTATCTGCTTCATCACCGTATGGTGCGTGTGGTGATGGATCACCGGGAGCTGTCCGGGCATATCCGGTCTTTTCTCTATTACGCGGAATTGCTGGCCGAGTACACCTATGAGCATGCCACACAGTTGCCGGTAGAGATCCCTGAAGACCTTCTCTGGCAGGCCGGGGCGCGTTTGCATCGTCCAATCGCGCTGACCTGCTATCTTTTTGAGACGGGGCCGCTGGAAGAGTTTCCGCCGGAGCCGGGGCAACCATGTCCGGAGGATGCTGAGTGGGAAGAGGTTTCAGGGGTGGAGGGTCCGCAGCAAACGCGCTGGAAGGATCAGCAGACGCAGTTCCGTTTCCGCGCAGTGCAGGCCCATGCCGGGGTGACGAGTCGCATCAGTTGGGCGCTGCATAAAAAAGACCTGCACGCCACTGTTTTCATAGAGGAAATGGACGAATGCCAGTCGTGGTTCGTGACGCGTTTCGCCTTCTACATGGTTCTTGGCTCGTTGTTCGGCTATGATGGCTTCGAAATCATCCACGCGGGCGCGGTGGCCCTGGAAGAAACGGGTGCCCTGTTTGTTGGCTCGCCCGGCAGCGGCAAGAGCACGCTGGTATTATCCTGCTTGCGGGCAGGCATGACTTTCCTGGCGGATGATGTCGTCTTTCTGGGGTACGACGATGATCTCGTGCATGTCTACGCCTTTCCCGAAGACATCGGCGTGCGCGAAGGTACATTTGAGCTGCTGCATGGTGTCCCTTTTATGGAAAGCGCGGTAGTGGACCAGCGTTTGAAACGTCACGTCGATACGCAGCACTATTTTGGCCAGCAAATCGTGAACGAGTCCCCGGTGCGCGTGATCCTCTTTATAGATGCCGATAATAGAGATGCGCAGTTTCGCGCGGAGCAACTCTCAGCCGCGCAGGCGGTAAGCATGCTGATGCAGGAATATGTGTCGCAGCAGCGGGCGCGGGCGGGCGGCGCGGATGCCATGTTCGACATCTTTTCGGATATGCTGTCTCAGGCTGTGGCCTATCAACTCTGGTTGACGCCCGATGTTGATCTCAACGCGGCCCAGGTGCTGGCTTTGTTGGGGCAGCATCAGCACTAGGTTCCCCTTCTCCTACATCCTTCCGTAGCTGTTATACAGGTGCCAGTAGACGCCCTGGTGGGCCAGCAATTCCTCGTGGGTACCCTGTTCCGCGATGCCGCCATTGTCGATCACCACGATCTGGTCGGCTTTGCGAATCGTGCTGAGGCGGTGCGCGATAATAAATGTCGTGCGACCCTGGGTCAGACGTTTAAGCGCCTGCTGGATGAGGGCCTCCGACTCATTATCCAGGGCAGAAGAAGGCTCGTCCATAATCAAGATCTTCGGCTGGCGCAGAAACATGCGCGCGAGAGCCAGGCGCTGGCGCTGGCCGCCGGAGAGGCCCTGGCCGCGCTCGATAAGCACCGTCTTAAAGCCCAGCGGCAGCGACTGAATGAAATCGAGGATATTGGCGTTGCGGGCGGCCTCCTCCAGTTCCGCGCGCGGCACCTTGCGCAGCAGGCCAAAGGTCAGGTTCTCCTCGATAGTACCGCTGAAGAGCGAGTCATCCTGCAAGATTACGCCGAACTGGCTGCGCAGGCTTTCGATTTGCAGGTCGTGCAGATCGAAGCCATCGATAGTAATGCGGCCGCTAGCGGGCGCATAGAAGCGCATCAGCAGGTTAGCGATGGTTGTCTTGCCGGCGCCGCTGCGTCCCACGAGGGCGATCGTGCTGCCGGCGGGCACATTGAGGGTGATGTCATGGAGCACTTCAATTTCAGGCGTATACGAGAAATGGACATGCTCCAGCACGATAGCGCCGCGCAGGTCGGGGATCTCGATACCTTTGTCGGCGTCCGACTCGATCGGCTGGTTGAGTATCTCAAACAGGCGATCAATGGCGACAGCGGCCGTTTGTATCTGTTGATTGACCCCATTGAGAGCCGAGACCGGTGAGGCAAGCTGGCGCAGGATCAGGACAAAGGCCGCCAACTGGCCGGGGGTCATAGCCTGATTCAGGACCAGGGAGCCTCCAAAGCCAAGCACAATGATCACCGCCATGGCCTGCACAATGCCGACCACCAGGGTTGTCTCCGATTGGAAGATCGTGCGCCGGAAGGACAACTGGTTTGTATGCATGACCAGTTTTTTGATTTTGCGCGCCAGGCGATGTTCGGCGGCCAGGGCCTTCACGGTCTTCAGGCCGTTCAGCCCCTCGTACATTGCGCCATTCATCACCGCGTAGCTCTCCAGCACCTGCCGGCTCAGGCGGCGCGAGCGCCGGTTGAAATACAGGTTCACACCCGCGTAGAAGGGGGCGATGACCAGGACTGCCAGGGTCAGGCGCCACTCCGTCAGGAAGAGCACGCCGATATAGATAATGGTCAAGATGCCGTTCACCACAGCATCGATGGCCACCTGAATCACGGTTTGTTGCGCCGAGATGACTTCGTTGAGGCGGCTGAGCATCTGGCCGGTGCCGCTCAGCTTCTGGTAAGAGGCCAGTGGCAGGCGCAGCAGGTGCCGGTAGAAACGATAGGTGATATTCAGATTCGTCAGGCGGCTCAGGATGCCGAGCACATTCCGATTGAGGAACGTGAGCAATTCTTCCAGCAGCGACACGGCGAGCAGGAATGCCAGGGACCACAGGAACAGCGTGACGTCGTGCCTGTGGAAGACCTCATCGAGCATGGTCCGAAAGATGAAGGGCATGGGCAGCGCGGTCAGGCCTACGCCGATAGTCAGGATCAGGGCCAGCACGATGTACCATTTAAAAGGTACCACGAACTGGCTGAACTGCTTCAGGTCGCTCCAGTTCAGCTTTTTTTCTTCGGCGCGCCGTCGTCGTTCGGCGCGCTGAGCGTAGGCTGAGCCGTAGATAAGCTGATTTTCCGGTGTTGAGGTGGCGGGTGTCTGTGGGCCTGGCGGCCTGACGGCCGGCGTTTTCACTGTCGCGTAGGTGCTGATCTCCAGGTCCTCAGCAATCTCTGGCTGTGGAGCCTTTACCGCGAACATCTTCAATGTAGAGCGGGCCTCGATCTCTTGCTCCACGAGCTGAGAATGAGCCATGGACCAGGAGAATGTAGGATCGGTATCAACTGACTTGCCGTCCAGTGCTAGTGGTGGCGGAGTCTCCTGGGAGGATGCCGTCGTTTTGCTATTGCGTAGAAGGCGCACCGGTCGTGGCAGGCTGGGCAGGTTTAAAGGTGCATATGGTGCTGGCGGCTCTTTTTCTGTCACCTGGCTCCTCCTGTCAAAAGTGCGCGGAGAAGTTGCGGGCCATCGGTAGTCCCACGGGCGATCTCGATGCGATACGCGGGTGCCTGTTCCGCCAGCGTGCTGAGAAGGAGGAAGAGCGCTTGCTGTGCCTGGGGGTACATACTCTTGCGGCTGAGGCACTGATCGATGAGTGCTTGCAGGGCCGCGGCTTTGCTCAGGGGTATGCATGTACTCCTCGTCCCTGTAGTAAGGCGTGGGAAGAGCAGCAGGCGAATAGTTGTCTGGAGCCTGGTGGCGCCGGAGCGTATCTGCTCGACGGAGCAATAGCGCTTGTCGCGCTGGTCTGCCGGCAGAGCGCGCAGGAAGGCCAGATTCTGCCAGAGGTCGAGAGAGGGAGAGCGGATGGCGACCTCGTTACCGAGCGTAAGCGCCTGCATCGCATCACCAGCCGGGTCCGCGCGTAGCATCACCAGATCATCGCCCAGAAAGCCAAAGCCGCTGCTGGCGCAGCCCAGGCTGAGGGTCGTCTTGCCGCTCCCTGAGTCGCCGACAATCAGCGCGCCTTGCCGGTCATCCCAGGGAGCGGTCACGGCGGCGGCGTGGCAGGGTTCAAAGCCGAAGGGATGCAGCAGCGCGCCCAGGGTCATCAGCAAAGGATAGCGCCCTAAGAACGAGGTCTCGTAGCGTTCCGGGTGTTCAATCTGTATGGACGCGCTGGCGTGGGCGGAGTCGATGATGCTGAGGATAGGTGCGTTGATCGGCTCAAGCGCCTCGTAGTGTTGGTATTCGGTGGAGCGGTCGGAACCTGTGTAGTAACGCACAATAGTCCCTGTAAGTAAGCGTATTTTGCCGATGCGAACGCGGTCCTCAGGAAGCGAGAGAGGAAAGCGAGCGGCATCGTCGTAATAGAACGTGTGCAACGTGGCCTCTCCGCGTATCTTCTGGGGAACAGGAAAGCCAGCAAGCATTTTCTCCAGTAGCGCCAGGATGGCGGGATGATTTGCCTGGCAGGTCAGACGCACATCGTGGAAGAAATAGACCTTGCTGAACTCGCTATCGTGCATAAGTGGTAAAGTAACCTTATTGTGGTTGTTGCGCATAATCTTGCGAAAAGGCAGGCGCGGTCTGCTCGCTCAGCAGGTTGTTCTGACGTAAATCGGCCAGGAGGGCAGCCACATCCTGGAGCGCCTGATCCTGTTCCACTTCATATGCTGCGCAGATAGCTGACACGATGTCAGCGCGTGAATGCTCGCCATCCAGCAATTTCCACACGAGAGTACCGACGCGATTAAGATTATACGAGCAGCCAAGAGCCGGGTCAAGTAGGACCGCCTCCCCGTCAAGTTCTCGCCAGAGAACGGCAGTATTGCGTTGCGGCATGTGTTTCTTCCCTTTACAACTTTCCAACTATCTATGTATGCTGATCGACACTATACACTGGATCGTGCGCGGTGGACGCAGTGGGCCTGCTACGAATACAGTGGTCGCCGAAGCGAATGCAGATGCGTGAGCACTTGCGCAGGGCCAATCCCAGCAATGGAAGTTTTCTCGTCCTGTAGGATAGGTAGCGCAGACAAGCGGTTACGCTACCAGAGCGGCGGGCGAATGGGCAGTGCAGGTCAACGAGTCCTGCGTGCGCGCGTATGCTGGTAACGCGTCCGATAACGGCCTGCGCGCTGACCCAGCCAGCCTCGATGCTCGCGTCTCCTGTTTGCAAGAGGTGGAGAGTATTGTTTGAGAGCTGGCGGAGGAGGACACGATGAGTAGTCAGGCCGCCGGGCGCCTCGAAGGCGATGATCTCGCCGGGCAGGATCTCATCAGCCGTGGCGGGTTCAATCCACACAGCCTCACCGGTGCGCAGCGTCGGATGCATGCTGGCTGAGGCGACACGGAACCAGAGGCCCTGGCCCTGGTGCAGGGCTTGAATATAGAGGGAAGCAACGATAGCGGTGCGCGCGTCATCGTGTTGTGGTAGTGTGGACATAGCGCTTGCTCTCTCTCTTCCTCTCTCAGGGATTCGTCGATACGATAGTTTATTTTTAACAGAAATGGATACACATGTAAATACGAATGAGATAAACGGGTCATAAAAAGGCAGGCTGTGTATACCACCTGCATGCAGGTCTGTATTGCTGGTTATCAAGCAGGGCCGCTGCATCCTCCCGCGATTCATCTGGAGGATACAGCGGCCCTGCCTTAGAGACGCGCTAGCGTCAGGGACGGGTGCTAGCTATTTACCGCTGTGCGAGCAGCTAGCAGGCTTGCCCTTGCTATCCGAGGGAGCGCAACCGGACTTGGCCAGTGCGGACGGGAGATCGCGAAGGCGCTGAACTTCGAGTTTGGGCGCCTGATAGGCGGCACGAGTGATGTGAGAATTCATTACTAACTTCCTCCAGAAAAGATTTCTCGCGCATCAGGCTCCTGTATGGATGAAGAAGACCTTCATCGTCTTCAGGAGAATGGCGAGATCGACAATAAGAGATCGGTTATCGATATAACGCATATCAAGCAGGACCCGCTCATCGTAGGCGATGTGCTGGCGACCGCTGATTTGCCACAGGCCAGTGATACCGGGTTTCACGGAGAGCCGTTTGCGAGACCACTCGCCGTAGCGGGGCAGCTCGCTGGGATGGATGATGCGCGGCCCCACCAGGGTCATTTGTCCAACCAGGACATTGAAGAGCTGCGGTAACTCATCCAGGCTCGTTTTACGCAGAATATTGCCGACGCGCGTGATGCGCGGGTCGCCTGCCAGCTTCATATTCTGCTGGAACTTGCGCATCAGTTCAGGATGTTTCGCCAGGTAGTCGTCGGCATTGGGGATCATCGTCCTGAACTTCAGGGCGAAGAACCGTTGTCCGCGATACCCGATGATCTCACGAAAATGGAGAACCTCGCCCCCGTCATCAAGCTTAATACAGAGCGCAATGACGAGAAACACAGGCATGAACGCGAGAATGCCAAATAGAGCCAGAGCTATATCAACGACACGCTTTGCGATATAATAGAGTGTTGAAGGTTCGTGAACAATAGATGTGCTAATCGCGCTCAACTGCTGAAGCGCGTTACTACCCACCGCAGCCGTTTGTGAAGCTGGACCTTCTTCCGCCGGGCGCGCTGGTAACGTTACGCTAATTTGTTCCATACAATGTCTCTCGATGCTATTTAGTTTTGCCTCGATCCCTCGACGTATCTAGTGTAGCAGACCGTCCCATGGATGTCGGTAGAGAATACGTTGAGATATGATTATGAATACGTCAATCCGGTTAAGTTTTCTCATTGTAGATGCAGGCTGCCGTTATTTCCGCAGGCTGCTGCGGGATGGTCAAGAATCGTTAACCAAATCAGGCGAATATCACTATTTTCTCAACCGTTGGAACACCGGGCCTGCAGGTGTTTCTTGCTATGCTATTGTGTGACTGCTCAGTACAATGGCATCGTATGACATTGGTTGGTGAGTAATGCTGAGTAGTACATTGATGGACAAGAAAGTATAGTATGCGCATTATATTTGTCACGCCATATATCCCGTCGCGTATCCGCGTGCGACCCTTTCAGTTGATCAAGGCGCTCAGTGCGGCGCATGAGATTTCGCTGGTAGCCCTGTTATGCGATGAGTATGAGCGAGGGCTGGTCGGCGACGTGGCGACCTATTGCGCCTCGGTCGACCTGGTGCCGCTGCCCAGGATACGGGCATACACGAATTGTCTCAGGGCGCTGCCCACACGGTTGCCGTTGCGTGTGGCCTATTACCAGTCCCCTTCCTTTATAAAACGTATTCAACACGTAATAAACGCGCGTTCTATTGATATTGTGCATGGTGAATTAATCAAAGTCATGCCGGCGCTCAGGACCGTGGGCATACGCCAGAGGCTACCGGTGCTGTATGACTCGGTCGACTGTATTTCGTGGTACCTGGAACAGCAGCGGAGTTCCGCGCACAACCCATTGAAGAAAGCCTTTATTGCTACCGAACTCAAGAAGATGCGGCTGTACGAACCCGCTATGCTGGCCGGGGTTGACCGGGTAGCGATCACCTCGCAGCACGATCGTGAGGTGCTGCTCAGCCTTGGAGTGGCGCCTGAGCACGTTCAGGTGGTCCCCAACGGCGTTGACCTGGCGTACTTCACTCCCCCGGTAGGGCCACGCGATAGCGACGCGCTTGTCTTCTGCGCCAAATTGGACTACTATCCGAACTCACAGGCTATCCTTGATTTTTGCCGTGAGGTATTACCGCGTATCTGGGAACAGCGGCCACAGGTACGTTTAACGATTGTGGGCAACAATCCCCCGCTGGCGGTGCGGGCCCTGGGCGCAGATAAGCGTATTACGGTGACGGGTTACGTGGCGGACACGCGGCCATATCTTGGGGCGGCCTCACTGGCACTGGCGCCGTTGCTGGTTGCCGCCGGCATGCAGAATAAAGTACTAGAGGCATTGGCAATGGGTACGCCCCTTGTTGCTACTCCGGGGTCGTGTCGTTCATTACAAGTGAAGGATGGAGAGCACCTGCTGGTAGCTGAAGGAGCGCGAGACTACGCAAACGCGGTGCTCAAACTGCTAGCGAGCAACGAACTGGCCCGGCGGCTGGGCCAGGCTGGCCGAGGCTATGTTGAGCGCTATCACAGTTGGGACGCTGCCGCGACTATTTTGAACAGGCTCTACGAGGAGATGCAGGCGCATCGTGGACAGCGCGACCAGGATGCGGCGCTGGTCCTCAAATAACCGACAGGTGGTAGAAATTGCCTGGAAGCTGGTTGCGAAGTTATAACCACAGGGTGTAATTCGTAACCACTTCTTTACAAGTTATCATCAAGAACGTTGGTAGACGTAGGTTATCTTTGTGTTATGCTTGCTCTAGCAGTTCACCGGAAATGAGGCGCGGGGCGGGCCTCTTACGGGGATCGATGAAGCTGAGATTTGATATGGCTTTGGACCTGTTATTGAGGTCCCAGCCTATCAAAAAGGATGGATGCGTCAATGAGGAAAGTAGATACATTGATGAAAGTGATAGTGAGATCTTTTATACGTTGGTCCTGGTTGTTGGTATTGTGTCTGGTGGTAGGGTTTATAGCGGGAAAGGTGCTTGCAGCAGCGTTGCCGCCGACGTACCAATCCGCGGCGGTCGTGCAATTGAATGCCCAGTCCCGCGCATCTCAGACTGCGATCATCCAGCCGGTTGCCGCTTATAGTACGCTTGTGACCTCTGATACCGTGGTAGGGCCGGTGCTCCAGAAATATCCTCATCTTGACCGGCAGACGTTTATTACGAAGAATCTTGTTGTGAACCCTGATACTCCTTCGCAAAGCATCCAGATTCAAGTCACCCTGCCCAACGCGCGTATGGCGGCGGACATCGCGAACGCGCTGGCGCAGTTGCTGGTAACGCAGGAGAACACGTACATCAAGTCGCAGTATGACACAGAGATCAGGATTATCACAGGTCACATCAGCGATGACCAGAAAACCATAGATGCTCTGAATAAGCAATACGCGGCGACGGCGCCCACGAACACGGCGGTGCTCACGCAGTTATCGAACCAGATTAGCCAGGTGCGCACGCAGCAGAGCAACGATATCGCCACGCAGCAGGGGCTGTTAACGGAACAGGCGCTGTACAGCACGCCCTTTACCATCATCCAGTCCGCGGCGCCGGCGACAAAGCCCTCATCGGTCATTGGGTCGATCCCATTTGTGCCGGTGATGCTGCTGGTGGTATTCATGCTGGGGCTGATCGTGATCACCCTGCTTGAGCAAGGGGCCGGTCGGATCAACGAAGTGTATGCCTTACAACAAAAGGTATCAGTGCCGGTGCTGGGGTCGTTGAGGTGGGAGAGGCCCCTACCGTTGCGCGAGCTGATTGAAGCCAAGACGGAGTATGCAGAGGATTGTAGGGTGATGATGGCCGACGTGCTTTTCCACGCGGAGGAGGCGAGGGCCAAGATCATTGCTATCATGGGCATGCGGCCAGCAGCCGGCACGAGTAGTATCAGCGCGCGACTGGCGGCCATGCTGGCGCAGAGCAAACGGCGTATCTTGCTCATTGATGCCAATCTGTACACGCCTACGCTACACGAGCAGGTGAGGCTACCAAACGAGGCCGGGCTAGCATTGATGCTAGAGGAGGCGCGCAAAGTTAGGATGAACACACCCAGCGGGCCGGGGTTTAGCTCCAGCGTTGATATCATCGATAAGATCCCGGTTGACAACTTCATCAAACCGACCAGCCTGCCAGGGTTATATTTGCTCCCGGCCGGAAAAACCAGGCTGAATCCGGCAGACCTGCTCAGCATGCCTGAGATGGGTCAATTTCTCAAGTGGGCATCGCAGCCGGTGGATTTCATCATCATCGATTGCCCGCCGCTCAACCACGGTGATGCGCATATGCTTGGCTCGCTGAGCGACCAGACGCTGGTGGTGGTCGATGCCACGAAGGATCGTATGAAGCAGGTACTCAATATAAAAGAGGACCTGGCGAATACCGGTATCAAGGTGTGTGGGTTGATTGTAAACAAGCTGGGACGCTGGGTATGAGTTCCCCGCATATGGGTGCAGTAGATCATGCGGAAGAGGGGACCAGAGATACGCTACCCATTGAGAACGCGCTGGCGTTTACTTATGGCGGTGTAGGAGAACTGGACCGGATGTTACGCGACATGCGTGTTGAGGTTCAGGCCCGTCTCCTTCAGGGCTGTCTGCCGCTCCTGTTGCAGGAGATCGCTGCTGAAACCCTGGGGGAGCGGATTGGGCGCGAACAGTATGAGCGTATGCGCGCCTGCTATCGCGAGATGTGTCTCCTCAACCTGTGGTATAGCGCGGAGTTGAAACAGGTCCTGGGGGCCATCGCGGAGGCGCGTATACCTGTACTGGCTTTGAAGGGGGCCGATCTAGCCTCTACGCTCTACCCGCATCCTGACCTGCGCTACTTTGACGATGTGGACCTGATGGTCCACCCGCGCGACCTGGCAGCGACCATCGAACTGCTTGAGAAGTCGGGCTATGTCTATTTTCAGGAATATCGATTTGAGTCGATCTCCACACAGCGCGCCGCCTTTGTGTATGTCAAGACCGTCGCCGTGGGCTACCTGATGATCGAGCTGCATACGGCACCACACTCCAACGAACTTGGTATCTCCTTCGATGTTGCCAGCATGTGGCAGCGCGCGCGGCCGATCACCGTCTTCGATAGCCAGGTGTTGGGGATGGGGTTAGAGGATCTCTTTTTGTATCTTTGCTGGCATTGCCGGTCGCACTATTTTGAACGCCTGATCTGGCTGTATGATGTGGCGCTGGCTCTGCATCATTGGGGTGGGCGTCTGGATTGGTCGCAGCTCTACCGCTTAGCGAGCCAGCAGGGATTGAAGGCCACTGTCTACTATATGGTTCGCTGGTGCCAGCTCCTGTGGGGTGTTTCCGTGCCGGAGGCGCAGTTGGAGACATTTGCGCCCCCGACTTTTATGCGCTGGTTGATCGCCCGTTTCATTGGACAAGACACGCTGGCAGTGCTGCGTAGATCGAGCAGGCGCGCGCGAAAGCTGATGCAGCACCTGATGGTGGACGATCTAAAAACGCTCTGCCTGGTGGAGTTGCGAACACTCTTCCCCAGCCCCACCCATCTTGGTAGGCTCTACATGGAGCATTCACGCCTGCCGCTGCGCCTCTACTGGGTCTACTATGGTTTGCACCCGTTCTTCGCGCTACGAGAATCGCTCAGAATTGTTTTGCGCGCTGGGCGTCCCGTGGTGCGTGGCTTTCCTCATAGGCATACACGGAAGACGTGAATAGACCGAAATCGGGCGGTGTCTGCAGGGGCGTCGGCCAATGATCTGATCGGGTTTCCCACGCTCTAGTGATCCCAGCCGAAATCGAGACCTAAGAATTCGTAGAGCCGGGCATTGTATGGCTCGTAGTAGGCGACAAGTTGTTTTCTGAGATGCGGGTCGAGTCTGGCTTGGGGATATTTTGAATTGTTGTATTGTCTGTATGTTTGCTCCCGTTGTTTGCTCTGTTGTGAGATATTCAGGAATGCCAGGGTCTTCGAGAGGACCGCATCGGGGTGAGTATAGAAATCTTCGCTTTTGATGATCAGGAATTGCTCTCTGGGAAAGAGAGCCATCCAACGCTGAAGCTGGTCTATATAGAGACCGCGTGCCAGGTAGGTATAGTGCTGGTGGTTGTAACTGTAATACTGCTCGTGTGCCAAAATGCGGGCTTCTTCTTCGTGTGTGCGGGCCTCTTCCTGAGCGAGAGCCTCCTCGAACGAGAGGTGCTCATGTCCCAACTCTACCTCGTGGAAATACTGCGAATAGGCACGTTCGACCGGGTTGCGTAAGAGCACTATGAGTTTTGTGTGAGGAACAATAGCCGCTGCTCTTTTGGGAACATGAGGGTGGAAGAGATAGTAGGGGCTGGCCTCGCCTGTCACGAAGCCTCGCCTGCGTATATTTTCGGAGAAATGTTTCTGGAATGCTGGGGGGAACTGTGCCCGGTACCAGGGGAGCCCCTTTTCAAAGTTGTTATCGAAGAAATGCACCTCTTTCATCGAGGCCGGGGCGATAGAGTGGTGTTCGCTCAGGTAATTGTATAGCGAGGTTGTCCCTCCCCTTTGTGTGCCGATGATCATAAAGTCAGGCGCCAGGCGCATTGAATTGGTCGCCAGGCGGTATCGTTCGACAGAGGAATGTGCTATATTCTTAAATCGGCTCATAATGAACTGCTCCTTACATTCTATATGCTATAAAAGATGAGTATAAGGTTTTTGTAACCAGCAGAGCTGTATTTACAACGTTTTGCTGGGGAGCGATACAGCCTCTATAGGAGGGCGGGATAGGTCTTTCTGCTTCTGGGCATTGGCTTCCGCTTCTGAGGAAACGGCTTCTGCTTCCCAGTTAGGAATGCTAAGTACCAGGCCCAGCAAGAGCCAGCGATATGACACCTCTACAAAGGCCGCGGTGCCACCCCCGTTAGCGGCAGATGGGACAAATGAGGAAGTAAAGAAGCCGCCAAAGATGACCGAAACGAAATACCCGATATAGGCGAGAGCCAGAGATCGACCGAGCCGCGTTTTCGTCGTTCTGAAATTTTTAATACAGATCCAAAGGACTGAGACCAGCGCCCAGAGCAGGCTGGCAAAGCCCGGAATGCCCATTTCGGCGAGTACCTGCAAATATTGATTATGAGCGACACCAACTATATCGGTTCCATATGCCAGGTCAAAGAACTGATAGTTGCCGGCGCCAATGCCGATAAGGGGGCTATGTTGCCAGATAGTGATGGCATCCTGCCAGATTTTAAAGCGATCGGTTCCATAGGTTTTAGCCGGATCGAAGAAGTCCGTTGCGCCAGTAATGACCACTAGAGGCAGGAGAAGGAGGAGCGCAGCGAGGGGCGCCTTCCAGTTCCTGGTATAGATAGCTATGATAGCTAAAGCTGCAAGAAGGAGCGCGACCCAGGATTCGCGGCCAATAGTCATAATCACGCCGATACTGAAAAGAGCCGTCAGGGCAACCCACCCCAGGCGTTTGACCGATTGTATGGCATAGAGAGCCTGGCAGAGGGCGATGCAGGTAAAGAGCACAATCAGCGTACCAAGGCCACTGGAGACCGAACCGAAGATCTCTGGTCGGCGTACGCCAAGAATCACCTCTTTGGAATACAGGCCAAGGGGAGCCGCGAAAATTGTTCCCAGAGCATAGACCATACCGATAATGCTATAGGCCGCAATTACCCATTTGACCTGCCGAACGGTGTGTACCATGCCAGGAACGACGACCAGGAACATAGGCAGGCCCATCAGCAACATCAATTCTGCCGCGTTCGTCACCACTACGCTTGTTGTAGAATGGGGGAAGGTGTACGAGACATGGGGGTCAGGGGCAATATGCGAATAGGCGATGGAAACGATGCCGGCCAGGATCAGGCCCAATAGCGGCCACATCAGAGCGGGAACGAGAATGGGCCGTCCCGATTTACGGTTTGGCAATAGTCTGAACAGGAGCCAGATCAGCACGATCAGGAAGAACAGCATGTTGCCGATGTAGAGCCTGGACAGCACTCCAGAACTGCTTAATGAGAGCGCTACGCTGGGTCCAGCCACCAGCAGATAAAGAGGTAAGGCCACCTCGGAGCGCATAAAGAAAAGCACAACCAGGTTAATGACAACAGCCCCGATCAGGCCGGCGATGGGCCCGATGGTCGAATTTGTCATAAGGAAAGCCAGCGCCGCCGTCAAGCCAAGATAGACCACAAGCGTCGCCGTCAATGTTGCTGGCGGGAAGGAGATCGTTCTTGCAGAAGAAGCTTCCCGCTGTTTTGGTGCAGAGTTCCTGCCTATACCTTGCTTCATAGCTATTCCATACTTTCTGGGTTTGCGCGATTGAGTACAATAGCAGAAGATATACCGATGGTTGACAGCAGGTTCTCCGCCTCTACCACTGTTGTGCTCTGGCTTCTCTGGGCATCGATGACCAGTAGTACCATATCAGAGATCTGCACAAGATTGGTGGCATTGGCGTCGCTCAGGAGAGATGGGCCGTCGATGATCACGATATCCGCCTGGCGCCGTAAGACCTCGGTAAATGAGCGGAGCATATCGATCTGCAGTAGTTCCGCCAGTTCGTCGGTAACTGGCTGTTTATTGCCGATGGGGATCAAGCCCAGGTTATGCTCGGAAGTACGTATAATCGGAGACGGGGTCTGGGGTCCCGTCTCCAGCAGCCGGGAGGCGTCCAGTGTTCCCCGTGCGTTGGAGACATGGAACCAGGAATGCAGGACCGGCCGTTGAGGGTTGCCATCAACCAGTAGAGTGCGTAGGCCGCTCTGGGCAATGGCAATAGCCAGGCCAATAGCGACGGTACTTTTTCCCTCGCGCCCCCTGGGGCTGGTCACGGTAATCAGGTTCAAGGGCCGCTCATGCTCACTTGTCTGGTAGCGCAAGTGGCGCCATAATGGCAGGCATGGGCTTGTTTGCTTGATGACCTGCACGCGGTTATCGCGTGAGCCTGGCAGGAACGGGATAGTCGCAATGACCCACGGCAGCAGCATTTCGCGTTTCTTGCCGCGTAATGGCAGCCTGTTCGAAAAAGTACCTGCGAGTAGCACTCCGCTCAGGCCCATGATCGCGCCAATGAGAGGCGAGAGGGCCAGGCGCAGGCCCTGAGTGGGTGGGTTGCTTGAGATGGTCGTGATATCCGGTGTTGGCTTGCTCAGGCGCAGAATATCGTTGCTGCCAAAGCCCTGTTGTTGCAATTGCAACAATTCTTTATTTATGTTATTGACGCACAGGAGCTGTTGCTGATAGAGACTACTGATCTGCAGGTAGAGAGATGAACCACTCAGATGCTCGGCCGTCAATGTTTGGAGCTGCGTCTGTGAATTCGCGGCATCGTCCTGGCACTGTTTGAGTTCAATGTTGAGAGAAGCCGTCAGCCTGGTTACCGCCATAGAGCGATGTGTATGCACTTCGGTGACTGCCGCATTATACACATCGATCGCCAGCTTCGTAGCGTCTTTGGGAGTAGAGCCAGACGCGCTGAGATCGATAAGATTGGTATTGGCCACTGGGGTGGCTACGACCAGGGCCTCCAGGTCGCTTAACTGGAGGTCCTTATATTTGGACAGAACGAGGCTCAGCGTCCCTGGACTCATAAAGAGATCTGAGTAAAAGTTTGTGGAAGCGTTTATGTTAGTCGCGCTTGCCATACCTGGAGGCAGGGGAACTTGAATCCCTAGCGTTGCCTGGTATGCAGGCGGACTCGCGCTATCCGGCAAGAGCCAGGTAACTATAGTTGCCAAGGCGATTGAGAGTACGATAAACCAACCCCAGCGCAGCAGAAATCTAGTATAAGGAGCCAGCCGTGACGACCGTCTCGTCCAATTCGTGTAGGTATCGGAACTGGCCTCACCTTTTCTCATCAAACATCTCCAGACAGACGCAATCTTTGCACGTTTTCTCCCTAAAGTCTGTACCCTCTTCCGCTCTACTGCACAGTAGTCTGATACAGAAATCTGAAAAAGCTGTGTCCATACTTCCAGGTCTATGAGCATACAATGACACATAACTGAGCTAAAGTCTATTTTTTAGACCGTTCTATGGTACCAGTTTGCTATCAGGTTCCGGTGATGGGGGAGGTTAAGAACCGGTTGTCGTTGTGAAGATACCCTTAAGATTTCTTGACGAACGCGACTATGATATTCGGGATAAGGTGCAGTCATAGAAATTTATAACCGATTCTTAACTGCTTTATCACCGTTTTGCTCTTCCCTAAATATAAATAACTGCTATCGTAGGGAGTATTGGCGTGTTGTATATTGGGAACCAGGATGGAAAACTTTTTGCCTTTGGGCTGTAAGCGTTGATCTGAGGAGGCAGGTACAGGGGCGTGTATGGCCTGTACTTGCCCCCTCTCTGGTTAGAAGGAGCGAGGCATGGCTGGCGAACCAGCGGTGGTGCGCGTTGGTGTAGACCTGACGGGTGTCTGGCGGCGTTCAACGGGCATTTTTCGCTATGCTCTGGAGGTGGCCCGGCACCTGGTGCAGCTTGACGAGAGCGAGCGGCCGGTGCGCTATGTTTTTTTCTTCGCGCGCGAGATACACCCGGACTTGCAGGAGTTTCGCGACGCCTTCGAAGCTGTCATCTGTCCCACGACAAATGAACTGTTCATCAAGCAGGTGTGGTTTCCACTGGTGTTGCCCCGGCTGCGACTCAGGGTAATGCATTACCCTTCGTTCCCGCCTCCGTATTTTCAGCCATTCGGACCGCGTACTATCATGACCTTCCATGATGCGGGTCCCTGGCGCTATGCCGGTGCCCTGACACTGCATGGTCGTCTCTATTTTCGCACGTTACTGGCGCGCGGTATGCATAGTTGCAGCCGCGTGATCACCGTCTCCCGGCATGCGAAGTCGGAGATAGGTCATTTTCTGGGAGCGCGTTTCCTCTCCAAAATCGCTGTCATTCCCGAAGCCGCGCGTGAAGAGTTCGCTCTCCCTTGCAGCGCGGCCTTTAAGGAAGAGGTGCGAGAGAGATATGGGTTGCCGGAGCGCTACCTGTTCACCGTGGCGACAGTGGAGCCACGTAAGAATTTAGTTACCTTGCTGGCCGCCTACAGACATCTCAAGCAGCAGCCAGGGGTGGCATGCCCGCCGTTAGTGATCGTGGGGCGCAAGGGCTGGAACTGCGACGACATCTTAACCTATATGGCTGAGCTTGAAGGAGCGGTCATCTTTCCGGGCTATGTCTCGGACCAGGAATTGATCGCCTTCTACCAGATGGCGACCGTGTTTGTGTTTCCCTCGCTCTACGAGGGGTTTGGCTTGCCTGTGCTGGAGGCTATGATGGCGGGCAGCCCCGTCATCGCAGCCAATGCCTCTTCCCTCCCAGAGGTTGCGGGGGAGGCGGCCATCCTGGTCGATCCACTTCAGGCCGGGGATGTGGCCGCGGCTATGCAGCGGCTCCTGGAGGATGGCACCTTACGGTCGCGGATGATCCAGGATGGGCGAGCGCGGGCCGCGAGCTTCTCATGGGAGGAGACGGCGAGGAGGACACGCGAAGTCTATCTCCTCGCCGCCCTGTAGGACGAGGCTCGCTTCCTGGCACCATTGTCTTACGTGTACGCCTATGAGGCAAGCCTCGCCCTACGGGACGACCGACCTCTTTCCGGCCTACGAAAGGAGCACATACTGGGGATGCAGTTTCAGCCGCTCACAGGTCGTGCGTAGGCTCTTCAACTGCTGCAAGTGATCGCGGCGTTTTTTTACAAACACCAGCACCTGTGCCACCTGCGTCACAAAAATATGCGTTGCCGACGTATCGAATGGTGGGGCATCTATGATAATCAGGTCAAACGTACTTTGTAGGTCAGGCAGCAGATCTAGCAGGGCCTGAGTAGTGAAAGGCTGATTCTGGGCCAGCGTGGCCGTGGCAGGGAGCAGGAAGAGATTGGGCTGTGTGGTCCTATTCACAAAAGATAATGGGTGTCCTGAGGGAGTAGTGATATTGAGCGGGCCAGCGTCCGGCAATTGTGTGTGCAGCGTGGGATGATCGAAATCCGCGTCGATTAACAGGGTTTTATGGCCTTTATTGGCCAGGAACATCGCGAAGGGAGCGGCAAAGCGGCGTTTCTTGTGAGGTGTCGTCAGTAGCACTGTGTGAGCGCCCTCGCTCTTGAGAGCGATCGCGCTCACCGAGGCGCTGAGGAGTCGCAGCGATTTGATGCGTCCCATCAAAGGGATGCGCCGGGATTGCAGCAGGCGCCGTTGCTCGAACCGAGACAGTTGCGGCGTTTCCATGAGCGGTGACACGCCGATAATTCTCAGTAGCTCGCCCCTGTGGCGGATGGCGGGGGTCAGAAAGTCGAGGGCGATCAGCAGGCAGATGATCACCAGCAGGCCACCACCCACTGTCTCCAGACGAATCGTTGTTGTGCCGGGAGGTGAGGTTGTGGGTATGTCGGGAATAGTCGCTGGCTTCAGTATCACATACATCTGTGGTATCAGGGGGAGCACCTGCTGCACTTCTTTGAGCGATTGGTTGTAATTGAACAGAGTGTGCTCATCCTGATCGCGCTGGTATTCCATCCCGTTAAGGGACTTTCGCTGCGTTGGAGTCAGCGTGAGAGGGCCGTGCGCTGGTTGCATGGGTGTCGCCGCGTCGATGCGCTGATTCAAGCTGTTGATTTCGTTGCTTAACCTTGAGACGTTTGGCTGTAGCCATTGCGAATAGTAGGTCAACTGCTTGCTTAAGTCCGCGGTCTGCGAGTCCACGAAATACCGTGCCAGGAAGTTCGCGATAT
This sequence comes from Chloroflexota bacterium, assembly GCA_030854145.1. The sequence continues at coordinate 21,170 of JALYTT010000007.1, forward strand.
CCGCGGTAGCGAAAGGCGAGACATCGGAGACCTTGATAATCAAAAGCTGGCTGGTTGTATCGACCTCAACCGAGATATTCTTCTGGAGCGTTGCGAACGGGAGGCGCGGGTAGCTTTTCGTGACGCGAGCAAGAGCGCCGGGAGACATCACCACTCCCTGGTAGGAAGAGGGGAGAGTCAATTGCACCGCTTGTGTAGGGAACGCGTTCGCCGCCAGGACGTGATCGTTTAGAAGAACAGAGGTTGACGCGGTATATTGCGAGGTCATGCTCTCGCTGATCAGGCCGCCGAGCCACCAGCACAGCACGATCACCAGGCCAATGAGCCACCATTTTCTCAAGATACCGTCTATATATGCTCTCATTTCCATGGCAGGAAGCTTTCTATTCGTGCTTTGCGCTATGCACTACTGTTGTTCCAATGGGCGGTCGTACCTCTGGCGGGCGCAGGAGATCGCCGGGTGTGCCGGTTACTTCAGCATAGATAGCAAATAGCTGCGCCGCGATCTCTTGCTGGTTGTAGCGAGATAAAGCCTGGTGCCAGGCCTCTTCTCCCATGCGTTGCCGCAGTTGAGCATCGCTGAGTAGGGCGAGGAGGGCCTGAGTATAGGCCTCGGTATCCCGTACATCCACTACAAATCCGCTTGCTTGATCGTCAACGATGCAAGGCATGCCGGTGCCATTATGCGCGACAACCGGCAATTTTGCTATCATGGCTTCCAATAGTACCATACCGAAGCTCTCCACGAACGAGGGATGGGTCAAAATGGTGGCCGAACGATAGGCATCCAGGATGAACGCGGGCGTATTGTCTTGCAAGATCTGTATATGCTCGCTGACGCCAAGCTCTGCCGCCAGCGCCATAAGTCGCTGTCTGAAGACCGGTTCGGCGGGCTGTGAGGGACCAATGATCAGGAGTTTCGCCTCCGGGAAGCGCGCCACGATCATGGGGAGGCAGCGGACCGTAAACTCCCAGCCTTTGCGTTCAATGAGTTGTCCGACGCCCAGAATGAGGGGGGAGCCGGTAACCCCGGCTTGCAGGAGCAGTTGCCCAGGTTCGTGTTCGGCGTCCGTCTCATGAAACACGTCGGGGCGGACCACGTGAGGCACGATGCATAGTTTTTGCGGACGTACCCCCAGGGCTATGAGTTGCTGGCATGTGTAATGCGTGAACACGATCACGCGGCTGCTCATATTGAAGAAAAAGCGCCCGACGGTTCGATCATAGAGTTCGCGCAGGGGACGCCGTTTGGGGTATACATGAAAATGCGGGGTAAAGATCACAGGCCGCCCGCGCAAACGGGCCAGCAGGATCGCCAGTTCGCTTCTGCCCTCGGCATAACCGTGGCAGTGAATGATATCAGCATCGGTTGTGAGTAGGGCGTGCATAAAAGGCCAGGAAAAGGGGCGCCCTTTGCGCTGTCCGGCCGGACAGCGGCGGATGTGAATGCCATCTATGAATTCCTCAACAGGCTGTTGTGAATTGACCTGAAAGGTGAGTACTTCGGCATCCCAGCCGCGCAGCCGCGCTTCTTGCATAGGCCAGTAAAAATAATACATATCAAAGGGACGCATCACCGTGTCTGGGAAATTCCAGACCACCTGAAGCAATTTCACGGGTAGTCTCCTGTCTACGATTCGTTCTTTATTATGAATACTGCATGTTAGGGCGCTATGGGAATATGGTTGCGAAATGGTTAATTTTACCGCAATCAGGTAAAGGATTAATCCTCCTATATGTATCCAGAAAGTACTAGAAAGAGGTGGAAATGCTTGCCCTCTCGTCAAATAATGCTAGTATTTTGCTTGGGTGAGCGTGATCTACCAGGTCCCGCGGCGAGGCGATATTGCACGTGCTGGCGGGGCGAACGTGGTCCATCAGGCGCCTACGCAATGCGACGGAGAGATTTGGCGTATGGTAACAGGAATCAAACATGGCAGGTTACATTTTGCCAGGATAATAAGGGGTGTGCTTTTCGGCTGTTTGCTTGGCTGTATAGGCTTTGTCGCGGCATGTGGGACCCCGGCGGACCCGGCGCATCCTTTGAGTGCAAGTGATACGCCGGTGGCCAGTGTGACAGGTGATACGACAGGGACGCCAGGCGGCCAGGTCGCGCCCATCCAGGTAATAGTATCCCAAACGACAGTCACAACCTATCCCGGTGGGCAGATGCACATGACTATTTCGACCAGCCCCTATGCCGTGTGTACCTTTCTTGTAACATATGGCAGAAGCCGGCCGAGCAGCAATATGGGCGTAGTGCCGCATACAGCCGATGCGCACGGTATGGTGAGTTGGACATGGAAGGTAGATGGCGATGCGCATACAGGCGCGTGGCCTTTAACTATCACGGCGGTGCTCGCCAATGGTGCGAAGGCCGGGACGCAGGTGATGGTAAGAGTGACATTTCCACCTGTCAACGTAGTCAGTGCGCAGTCTGTGTTGCGAGCGGCGCCACGCGCGATGATGCAGCTAACGATTGCCACGGCTCCGTCCGTCGGTTGTGTGTTGCTGCTTAACTATGGAGCGGGGAAGCCGGTGAAAAGGTTAGGCGGACACTCCGATGTCGGTGGTATCGTGAGCTGGTCCTGGCGTGTCGATAATAGCGCCGTGGCGGGTACCTATCCCTTAACGGTGACCGTCACCCTGGCAGATGGGCAGACTGGCTCTACACAAATACATATGGTTGTTATATAAGGCCGTGTTCCGGGCATCTGGATAGACTTAATTGAGAAATCTTAATGCGATGCACCCATCGTTAACCAAACCTTGACATCCTTACCATAAAGGCTACATCGAGGACTGGTATTATGAGCGCAGTGTAAGGAGTAAAGATTGTGCAAAAAGGTTCGCTATATCTTTTATGGCTTGAGGGGCTAGATCCAGAGAGGCTGGAGGCGGTTCCTGCCGTGATGCGCTTGAAAGCGCGGGGCATCGATGTCCGCCTGGCGCCGCTGCCACTGGTAGAGCCAGGACAATGCTATTATCAGACGTTTACAGGCATGGGGCCGGGGCGGTTTGGTCGCTTTGATGCCGTGCATCCAGAGGCATATAGTGCGCAGGATAATAGCGACCTGCCCGAGGGGGCAACTGGTAGTCTGTTGCCAGATGTGCTGCGCGCGCGGGGACTGAAGGTCGTCGCTTTGGAAGTGCAGAACGCGAGCAGCCTCGATGCGCTGGCGGGCCAGGAGCCTGATTTTGTCTTTATGCATCTGGCAGCTAAGACCGCTCTAGCGCCCGAAACGCTTGATGCGCTTGTGGAGAGATGTGGCGCACTGAACTCCGATGGCCACCTGCTTGTGCTGACCGGGGTGAGCGAGAGCAGGCGCAGGGCCGAGCTAAACGTGAACGATTTCCTGGCCGATGTGGGCCTGCTGGAGGTAAGCGAGCCGCGTGAGCAGGGCGAGATCAACTGGCCTGAGTCGCTGGCGTATGGTGTAGGAACGGGGCAGATCTGGATCAATCTACGCGGGCGCGAGCCACAGGGAGCGGTCGGGTCCGGACGTGAGTACCAGGAAGTGTGTGATGCCTTAATACGCGAGCTTCAGAGCCACTGGCTTGATCCGCTGACGCAGGAGCCGGTGGTCGAGCGCGTGTTCAAGCGGGACGACATCTACGCGGGTGAATACCTGTTTAAGGCCCCTGACCTGATCACTGTCTACCGGCCGGGCTACGTGGCCTCGGCCAACGCACAGGCGCTGCACCTGGATGGAGAGAGTGTCCATGTGGTAGACGCTACCGCGCGCGATGTCCCGGCGCCCTTCGCGCGCCTCATCGGTGCTGGCCCCCGGCTTGGTCATGAGCAGGCGCTGCGGGGACGGCTGATCGATGTCTTGCCCAGTGTGCTGTACTTACTGGGCCAGTCCATTCCACAGCGCGTCGATGGTGAAGTGCTGCTGCCGGTGTTTGCCGCGGACTACAGCCGCCAGACGCCGATCCGGCACGCGGATGAGGATGAGGATATGCTCTCGGACGAGGAAGAGGGCCTGATCGTTGATCGTTTGCGCGATCTGGGATATCTAGGATAGCTTTGACAGCAGGCGTAACTAAGGAAGGCGGCAGCGTAGTGTCTCCAGTGTATCCCAGAGAGTCTTCCGAGGAAGATCCCGCGCGCGTGCAGACGAGCTTTGGACGAAATGCCGAAGAGCGACCCTCTGGAGCATCGAACAGCGCTGACAGCCGGAATCTGCACGTTCCTCGCTATCCAGAGAGAGACGGGGCAACGCGCCTGGGTGGGGATATTACCCGCATGGAGACGAACCATTTGCCCACCAACGGGCAGAATGGAGTTGAGGAACCATCCTCGCCTTACTGGCTCAGGGCGGAGGAGATTGATAACGCCTTTGTAGAGATCTCTACGGCCCATGTACCGGTTGGAGATGTAGCGGAGGCGTCGACGCACCCTATGCGACTGGGCAAGCCAGGAAAGGGCCAGAATAACGAGCAGGCACCACTACCTGGTCCACAGACCGCGGGGGTCCCGCAGCATGGCCTTCATCGCTACGGCGGGCATTCCAGGCTGCAAAGAACCGATGCCCTGGCTCCACTTTTCCGCTTGCCCGGTCATGGGCCAGGCGGACGGCCCGCGCGCTTGCTGTCACGCTATGGGCAGGTGAAGCCCACCCCAGATGCCGTGTCAGCCTCGGCACAAGCTCCTCCACTTCGAGATAGCGGTAGCTTGCCGTCCGTTCCGCATAGCCAGTATGGAGGACTTGCTGGACAGAAGGAACCAGGCAGTGAAGGCCCGGCAAGGGCATCTGAGACACCTGCTCGCCTCAATGCGACAGGCTCGACCTCCATGCCGTGGAAACGCCAATCGCTGTCGCTCAGATCCGTGCATCTGGTTCCGCAGAGTGAGCGGATACTCTATGACGAGGTAGCGCGCCTGGACACCATCTCCATGTTCGCGGTGCGTGCGCGCCCGGAAGTTGGACTCCAGCAAGATATCTTCATCAACGACTGGGTAGAGGATATTACGCGCCAGAAGACCATGCTGCTGCCGGTAGTGGAGATGCCAGTTGTCATCAAATCGGCAGCGGAGGAGCAGCGCAAAGTGGTTACCAGCACGGCCGGTAACGCCGCGCTGGCGGGGGCAGGTGATTTTATATCCGCTGTCCTACGCTATATCACCAATGTGTTCATGACCCATATCGTGAACCAGAGTATCTATGGCATCTTTGTCGAAGCGAACACCGTGGTGATTGTGCTGGGCTATGCCGCGAAGCTGGGCCTGGACAGTGCCCTCCTGCGCTTCCTTTCGACGTACCGCACAAAAGGCGAGCGTGGCAAGGCGGCCGCGCTCATTCGTTTCGCGACAGGTGTCTCTCTGATCTCCGGCCTGATCTGCGCGCTGCTCTTTTTCGCGTTCTCTTCGCTGCTGGCGAACATAGTGTATCACAAAGCTGTCTACGATATTCCGTTTAAGGAGAGCGCGCTACTGGTGCCATTGATCGGCACGCAGCTTGTCGTTGCCAGCGGGCTACAGGCGCTCAAAGCTATCAAATGGAAGGTGTATGTCGATCGTCTGATACAACCAGGATTGACCCTGCTATTACTGGGCGTTTTTTACCTGCTGGGCCTGCGCCTGGAGGCTCTGATTTTAGCGACTATCTGTGGCTACCTGGCCTCGATGATCACAGGACAGATATTGCTGCGCAAAGCTGCCAACACCCTGCTTAACGGCGCGTCACCCGAATACGAGCGCAAAACCTGGCTGCGTTTCGCCCTCCCAATGTTTTTCAACTCGATGATCCGCAATATCCTTAACTCGACCGATGTCCTGTTTCTAGGCGCGCTGGCGGCCACCAGCCAGGTTGGGCTTTACGGGGCCGCCGATCGCGTCAGCTATTTTGTGGTCATGCCGTTGATCGCCCTGAACGTCATCTTCTCGCCGGTCATCGCGGAATTACACGCGCGTGGAGAGCATAAACAGCTCGCGAACATGTTCAAGATAGTCACGAAGTGGTCATTTTCGCTCAGTTGGCCGATCTTCCTCAGTTGTCTCGTTTTCCATGATGCGATCCTGGGTATTTTCGGCGCGAAATACATCGCGGCGGGCCTGGTGCTGATCATCCTGGCCTTTGGGAACCTGGTGGATTCCGGGGTAGGCTCGGTCAACTACCTGCTGGTTATGACGGGCCGGCCCAGGGTGATTCTGGTGAACACGGTCATAACCGTCGTCGTCAATGTAACGCTGGCGATCCTGCTCGTGCCGCGCTATGGCATTATAGGCGCGGCGCTGGCGGCGGCGCTGGCGGTCCTGATCCTGAATGTGGTAGGTCTGATCGAAGTGTACTGGATCATGAAGATCCACCCGTACCGCTGGGATATCCTGAAGCCGCTGGCGGCGGGTATCATTGCATCTCTGGTGACTGCCCCGCTGGCCGCGGTCATCCATCCTGGCTATGGACACCTGGCGATACTGGGAGCGCTCTGTCTCGTTATGCCATTAGTGATAGTATATGTGGCCTTGCTGGCGCTCTTCCGTTTCAGCGAAGAGGATGTGATGGTATTTGAAACGGTGCGTGCCAAGCTAGGGAAGAAAAAGCCGGCCTGATGGCTGGAAGGGGATACAAGGGTTTGATGAAGGAAGTGACAGTCAGTATTATTATTATCACCTGCAATCGACCGTTTTTGCTCGATGAGTGTATCCGGCGCGTGCTGCATCAGCCCTATGCGTCTAAGGAAATCATTGTAGTTGATAGCTCGTCAGACGCTGAGAGCGAGCCGGTGGTGGCGCGCTACGAGGCGGTGCGCTCGGTGCGTTTGCGGGGCCAGCAACATAATATGCCGCAGGCGCGTAACGTGGGTATCGCCGTCTCGCGTGGCGAGATAGTGGCCTTCATTGATGATGACTCGATGGTCCAGCCAACATGGCTTGAGGCGCTGGTGAGCGTGTACCAGGATGAGAGCGTGGGTGCGGCCGGTGGTCGGGTGATAGGCATGCCAGAGCCGTACAGCGAGCAGGTGGCGGGGCCACCGCGCCTCATCGTAGAGGACTCCGGGCGCGTCATCGCCAAAGATGCCGGGCTGGTCAGCAGCGCGTCGCTGGAGGTTGATCATTTGATCGGCTGCAATATGTCCTATCGTCGCAGAGCTTTGGAGCAGGTGGGCGGGTTTGATCCCAACTACACATTAACGAACCTGCGTGAGGAGACCGATCTCTGCGTGCGCGTAAAAAAGGTCGGCTGGCGCATTGTCTTTCAGCCCGCGATCTCGGTGGTGCATTTTTCGGCGCGCAGCCTGCAACCGTATTTCCTGGAGCGACCGTCTGTGCAGTTCTCCAATGGACGCAATTGCAGCTATTTCGCTATCAAGCATTTCGGCCTGCGGCCGCGCACACTTGGGGGCCAGTTGCTGGATGCCGGAAAGTCATGCGGGCGCGCAGCCTACTTCGCCGGACTCTTCGGAGTCGGAGCCGCTGCACAGTTAGCAGGGCGGCTGGTTGGAACGGCGGAGGGGGTGCGCTGGCTGACGAGCAGCCAGAGACGCGCGGCCGGAGCGCCGCATATTGAGCCGGCAAGCGCTGAATATGATGAGCAGGCGCTTTCGCTTGAAAGTCAACCACTATTGTAAATCTCTATCTTTACTACATAATTTGCGCTAAAAAGCTATGAGGGGTTCTATTCAATGCGTGCAGTGATCTTTGGCGTTGACGGTTTAAGCTTTCGCATCTTGCATCCGCTGATACAACGGGGCGACCTACCTAACTTTGCGCGGCTACAACGCGAGGGCGTGCAGGCCGAGTTTCATTCTACCATTCCGCCTATGACCCCACCGGCCTGGATGTCGCTGGTGACCGGGCTGAAGCCGGCGAAGCATGGCGTTTTTGATTTTTGGGAATTTGATATGAGTTCGCCCACGCTCCAATCGCGTTTAGTCACGCACCGTAAGGGCGGCAAGGCCATCTGGAACATCCTGAGCGAATATGGCAAGAGGGTGATCGTCCTGAATGTGCCGCTGACCTATCCCCCTGAGCCGGTGAACGGTGTGATGGTAAGCGGTCTCATGACGCCCAGCTCCTCCACTCCATTCACCTTCCCACACGCCTTTAAAGATGAGCTATACCGGGTGATCCCCGATTATCGCATCGACCTTTCGCTTGAAAAGACCTCGCCGGGCTACTTTGTCGATGCTGTGTTGGACATGACGGAGAAGCGTATCCAATTGCAGGAGCACCTGCTCTCTGAGCACGAGTGGGATTTCGCCTTCCTCTCGTATGTGGGGCCGGATCGTATCCAGCATCGTATCTGGGACTCGATAGAGTCGCTTACCCCGGAAGGAACCAGATATTTCCGCCTGCTTGATGATGCGTTGGGGCGTGTGCTCAACCGGCTCAGCCCTGAAGATGTGCTGCTGGTGGCCTCCGATCATGGCTTTGTAGGCGCCAGAAAGTGGTTTTACATTAACGAATATCTGAGCCGGCGCAACCTGTTACAGCGGGGAACCTCGATTGAGTCAAAAAGGGCCAGGCTGATCGGCTATGGGCGTGAGGCGGCGCAGAAGTTGCACCTGCTGCAAGTGGCACGCGAGGCGCGCAAAGCGTACCAGCACTTCAATAACAAGCCGCCGGTGCAGAAAAAGAAGGGCATTTACCGGCCATTTTTTGATCACATTGATTGGGAGAGTACGCATGCCTGTGTGCTCTCGTCGATGGCCTTCAGTGGAGGGAATGCCGATATCTTCATGTCGCCCAAAGCCACGCTGGACGAGATGGAAGAACTGCGCCTCATGCTGGAGGCAGAGCGTGACCCGCGCAGCGGCGAGTTGCTGGCGGAGGCCGTCTACGCAACGGATGCCTACGGCGTTGGCCCATTTCGCCCACCGGAAGAGCATCTGATCCTCATTCCCAACCGCGGAACGACCTTCCATCTGGATACCGGACGCAGCAGCCTGTGGGAGATGCTGGACGAGGGCAAGGGCGTACACGAGAAAGAGGGCATCTTCTACGCGTGGGGCGCCGGTATCCAGCAGGGCGTGCAGGTTGACCCCTTACAGATCTACGATCTCGTCCCCACCATGCTCCACGCGCTGGGCGTTTCAGCCGACGAGCCATTTGACGGGCGTGTGGCGCAAGAAATCTTTGTGCAGAAGCCGCCACAAGGTCAGGTCACAGGCGAAGATGCTGCCGGGAGCCTGGTCGCACGAAAACTACGCCGTCTCCAGAGCGGGAAATCGCTGGCATAGTAGCTATAGGTAGCAAGGGTACAATGAAAACAGAGTGGGTAAAAGGGGATACCCATCTTCAAAGAAGGAATGATAGTGATGCGAACACTGCTATTTGGCGTTGATGGTCTGACGTTCCGGGTGCTGGACCCCATGTTAGCGCGGGGGCTGTTGCCCAATTTTCAATGTGTGCGCGATAGTGGAGTGCAGGGCATATTGAAATCTACAATTCCACCAATGACGCCGCCAGCCTGGATGTCGATCTCGACCGGGTTAGCGCCTGCCGGGCATGGCGTGTATGATTTCTGGGGGTACGAGCAGACGGAGCACGGGCCGCAGGCTCACGTAGTGACGCATCGTCAAGGCGGGAAAGCCATCTGGAATATTCTCAGCGATTGGGGCAAGCGCGTGATCGTGGCGAATGTGCCGCTGACATATCCGGCGGAGCCGGTCAATGGCATCATGCTGAGTGGCTACATGGCGCCGGACATGCGTGGTAGTGTCACCTATCCGAGCGCCTTCAAAGAGGAACTGCTCCAGATCGTACCAGACTATCAGATCGACCTTGATCCCGCTGTATCAGGTGGCCAGATTGGCGACCCGCTGGCGGAGACACTCAAAATGACGCGCGCGCGCCTGGCTGCGTTTCGCCTGCTACTCAGCAAGCCATGGGATTTCTGTTTCCTGGCCTGTAGTGGTGCCGATCGTATTCAGCACCTGCGCTGGGACGAGATTATGGCGTTTCATCCGCAGGCGGTAGCGTACTACCAGATGCTCGATGAGGCTCTGGGACTGATGCTGGCGCAGTTGGGGACCGGTGATCTGCTGATGATCGTCTCGGACCACGGCTTTCAGGGCGTGCGGCGCAAATTCTACCTGCAGGAGTACCTCTACCGAGAGGGCCTGCTCACCATGCGGGACACAAAGAACCGCCGCCGTGCCGAGCTATCTGGCTTTGCCAGAAAAGCTGTGCGCACGTTGCAATTGCAGCACCTGGCGCGTAGTGTGCGGGGTCGCCTGCGTCGCGGCGGAGTCATAAGTGTTGAGAAAGAACAACATGCCGCGCGCCTCCCGGACCTGGATTGGGCCAGAACGCGCGCCTGGATTCCCTCGGCATCGGGCTTCCTGGCCGGCTATGCCGATATCTTTCTGGCAGATACGCTCTCGGAGGAGGAGATCGGCGCACTGATGCAGAAGCTTCAGGAGATATGTGATCCAGAAACAGGAGAGTCGCTCATAGGAGAGATGCATCGCGAGGATGTGTATGGTGCCGGACCTTTCGCGCCGCCTGAGCGGCACCTGATCGTGCTTGCCAACGAGCGCACCACGTTACCAACCGAATTAGGGCGCGGCACGTTGTGGGAGACCAGCGATGTCACATCGGGCATTCATCACCCTGACGGCGTTTTGTATCTCTATGGAGACACGGTGAAGGCGGGAGAGAAGGTACCGCCGGCCAGCATCTATGATGTTGTGCCGACCATCCTTTCCTATATGGGCCTGCCATTGCCCGAGGATCTGCCAGGGAAGGTGATACAGGAGGCGTTTGAGCCAGCGCTTGCTGCTGTAGCCGCTGCTCAAAGCGAGGGGGTTGTGATGCGCAAATTAAAAAAAATAGCGTCAAGGACCATATAAGAGATGTAAGGGTACCCGCATAGATGCAAGGCATGCGCGAGGGATTGTCCCTCCATATCATCCACAAGGACGAGAGAGTTTACCCAGAAGGAATAACTACTCATGAGAAGATGGGCGTTAATTATCCTTGTCATAGCGCTAGCACTATTGATAGTAGCGAGCGGCTTCCTGGCATATGAGATATTCAACTCACCAAACGGACCTCTAGGCAGGCAGAATGGCGGGTCAGCGACCGCCAATCTGGGGCAGACGCCGGTAGGACAGACACAGACCCCGGTTACCACCAGGGGATGTGGGATCAAGAAGAGTGGCTCGGGATATACCTTTTCCTGGCTGCATGTCTCGAATGGCAATGTTCTGGCGGATACCAACTGTATAGTTGACCTCAAGGGGTTCAACTGGTCGCAAACTGAGTTTGGCAATGGTGT
>JALYTT010000667.1 GCA_030854145.1 Chloroflexota bacterium
ACACTTCCATTGTAGTGAGCGGGGGTAATACCATTCAAGAAGCAAAGGCGATCCAATTCAGGGTGCCATTAGCGCATGTGATTGAAGCTGTGCCGCAAAACCATATCTGGCAGGGGAACTGGTTAGTTGCACAAAGCCAGGAGATCTGGAATGTTTGGCGCCATGTCAGACAGGTGAGTGATACCTTGAGCATGCAATTAGGGACCTTATTAGATGGAGCGTTTGACAGAAAACAGGGCGATGTCAATGCCACCTATCTAAATCCACTGCGCCTGGGAACAGGCAACGGGAGTTTTTCCCGTGGCGACATTGCTATTTATAAAGGGGAGGATATAAGGGCCTTTGCGCCTTTACCGGCCTCACCATCTGATTGGGCCAGACCCTTACAGCAAGGCGATGCAAAGCAACTATCAAGAGACACACTACGAGCTTCCTTGACATTGGAACAGCTTAAACGGATAGCTGGTAAGGAATGCGGCATAGTTCTGCGAGAGGTGGCGCGGCTCAATACCAGGGAGCGTCTGATAGCGACATGGTTTGAAAGAAGACCAGATGAACCGCGTGCCTTTACCCATGAGCTTTGGCGCATGTTACTCAAGGAAGGTGTGACAGAAGCATACGCAAAGGCGTTACTTGCTATCATGAATAGCAATGTTACGGCTTATCTCATGAATCTCTTTTCTACCAACAACCATGTAAGCAAAGACGAACTGGGGCGAGTCCCCATCCCTGACCCTCAAACCCTGCCTGTCACTCAGCTAGCTGCCCTGGCAGATGAGCTACTGCGTGAACGGGCTAATCTGGAGCAGCATTTTGTGGTGTTGTATAGGGCGAAGCTGCCTGAATTTGATGATGGCAACATCTATCTTCCTCCTTCGGCTGTGATCGCAGTCACTCAAGTTCCGAAACTACAGATACTCGCGTTAATTGGGCGCGGTGAGGTGAAAAATAATGGAACAGCTAACGGACGGATCAAATCGTTAAGAGCAAGAAACCAGGTTGTGTGTACTATAGACACGGATAATCCTAATGCAGCTCCTTTTGCGCAGATATTGGATCTCTTTCTTCGTGAGCCAGAGCGTGAAAATGAAACATGGAGCCAGGCACAAAGCTGGCTATTACCCGATACCGTAGCTGCTACAGCCTGGTTGCAGAGATATCACGCCTTAAGCCTCCAGGCTCAGACAAGTTGGAATAGATGTGTTTCGTTTCAACAACAGATAGATGGGGTTGTAGCTGATTGGTATGGATTTGGTCCCTCCGAAAGACAGGCCATCAATGAAGGCTTACCCTGGGCTCGGCGACGTAGAAGCAATAATCCTCAATCTGGCGGGCAAGGGGAGCCGAGGTAGCGTTATCGTATGTATCACACTTCCCCATACACCACCTGCCCACTGACTATCGTGGCCTGCACGCCATTCTCGGTGAGCTTCTCCTGCGGCATGGTCAGCACATCCTCGCGCAGCACGACCGCGTCGCCCAGCTTGCCGGGGGTGAGCGAGCCTTTGAGGTGTTCTTCGGCCCCGGCGTAGGCTGCGCCCATAGTGTAGCCCCACAGCGCTTCGGCGACGGGTAGGGCCTGGTCGGGGAGCCAGGGGGGACGCGGCCGGCTGGTCGGCTCGGTGCGCGTGGTGGCGGCGTACAGGATGCGCAGTGGGTCGAAGAGTTCCACCGGCGAGTCCGAGCCGAGCGCCAGGGGAATGCCCATTTGCTGCATGCTGCGATAGGCGTAGGCTCGTCGGTGCCGCTGGCCCCAGTAGCGCTCGGCGATATCGCGATCGACGACGGCATGGTAGGGCTGCACCGAGGCAATGACGCCGAGGCGACGCATGCGCTCTAGATCTTCAGGCGCGATCAATTGCACATGCTCCAGCCGGTAGCGCAGGCGCGCGGACGCCCGGCTAACACGCTGGCCGGCATGGATGCGCTCAGCCTGCTCGATAGCGTTGAGCGCGACATGAGCCGCGCGGTCGCCGATGGCATGAATGGCGATGGTGATGCCCAGCTCGCTGGCGACGGCCACCGCCTCCTGCATCTCCTGTTCCGGCGTGGTCAGGATGCCGTAGTTGCCTGGATTGCCCTCGAAGCTCTCCAGCATGGCGGCGGTCTGTGAACCAAGCGTGCCGTCGGCAAAGATCTTGATGCCGCCCAGGCGCAGCATGTCGTTGTCGTGGCGATTGTCTATGCCGCCCGCGCGCAACTCTGGCAGCACCTGGCGCGGCAGGATCATATGCACACGCACACCCAGCTTCTGCTCATCACGTAACTGCCGGAAGAGGCGGAAGGCGTTCTGGCCCTCGATATCGTGGATGGTGGTGATGCCTGTGCGCTGTAGCTCTGTGAGGGCGCGCTCGACCAGCAGACGCGTCAGTTCAGGGGCCGGCTCGTCGATGACGCGGTAGACCAGCGCGGTGGCCCCCTCCTCTTGCAGGATGCCTGTTGGCACGCCGGCACCGTCACGCAGGATGGCCCCGTTGGCTGGCTCCGGGGTCTCCGCTGTGATTCCTGCACGCTGTAGAGCCGTCGAGTTGACCCACAGCAGGTGGCCATCCTTGCTCCACAGGGCCACGGGGTGCTCCGGCGCGGCGGTATCCAGTGAGGCCTTTGTGGGGAAGCGCTGGCCCGGCCAGAGGTTCTTGTCCCAGCGCCCGCCGTTGATCCACTGTCCTGGCGGCGTCTGTGCCGCCCGCGCCCGCACTAGATCCGCCACCTCGTTCTCGCTGCCGCACTCGGCCGCGTCGATATGGTGGGCGCGATAGGCGGTGCTGAGCAGATGGATATGGGCGTCGATGAAGCCCGGCAGCATGGTCTTGCCGCCAAGGTCGATGAGTTCCGTGTGTTGGCCCCCCACGCGCCGCACTTCGTCGTTGTCGCCGACCGCCAGGATCGTGCCGCTGGCGCTGTCGATGGCCATGGCCTGCGCTCGTGGGCGCGCCGCGTCCAGCGTGTACAGGTTGCCGTTGACGTAGATGATGGTACTACTCATGCTGTCTTCCTCATGAAACGAAGTTGGACCATGGCACCCGCATTGTCTCCCTGTGTCGCGTAGATACCGTCTGCGTTGTCAAGTGTTTTGGCTCGATCTTTTCATCGAGCCGGAAAATTGGTTAAAGAGAGTGGCGGTGTTTTGAGCACAACCGGTCCCTGCTCGGCCGGAACCCGGCTGAGA
>JALYTT010000215.1 GCA_030854145.1 Chloroflexota bacterium
CGCGCAGGATGCCGATGGCGCCGATCACGTTGCTGTTGGCGTCGCGCAGGGCCGAGGCGTTGAGCGTGGTGGGGATGACCTCGCCGGAGGCGCTACGGGGATTGAGGCGGGCATTGCGCGTCGCGCCACGCTCGATGACCTCGCGCAGGGCGGCGGTGAACTCGCGCGTCTCTTCGGGGCTGATGAAGCGCGAGAGCGACTGCTCCAGCACTTCGTCGGTGCGGAAGCCCAGCAGTTCGTAGACCGCATCGTTGGCCGAGAGGATCTTGCCTTCCAGGTCCGAGACGAACACCGGGTCCGGTGCGTTCTTGATAATAATATCAGCATCAAGCGACCCATGCGACCTGGCCTGCTGGAACACAGGATGCGGGGTCGTTGGGGCAGGCGAGCTAGCAGAATCAGGCATGAAAGAACCTCCAGTTCGTAACGCGTACTCTGCGAGAGACGGTCTCACTCAGAAATAACATAGGTCCATGTTGGCCAGCCATGCTTGTGCCTAATAAGGAGACGCGGCCGCCTTCCGCGATTCTATCAGTTCGGGGAGGGTATGGCAAGTGGTCCTATTGGGAGGTCAGGTCGCCAGACCTGCACCGTCTTATCCCACGACCCGGAGGCGATGCGTTCTCCGTCGGGCGCCCAGGCCACCGCGCTCACCCAATCGGAGTGACCGTG
This sequence comes from Chloroflexota bacterium, assembly GCA_030854145.1. The sequence goes on from JALYTT010000215.1 coordinate 673, forward strand.
ATAGGCCAGGAGGGGGGCGCCGCTGGCCGCATCCCAGATGTGGACGGTCTCATCGATGCCACAGGAGGCGACGCGACCGCTGTCGGGCGACCAGGCGACGCCGGTGACGTTGCCTATATGACCGCGATAGGTGAGGGTCGTATGCTGGAAGGCCGTTTCCTGTGGCTGCTCGGCCGGCCAGACCTGGGCCGTCTGATCCTCGCTGGAGGAGGCGATGCGCGTGCCATCTGGCGACCAGGCCAGGGCCGTAACAGTGCCGGTATGTCCATAGTGGATACGAATGCTGCCTCCTGTGCGCGCCTCCCAGATGTGAACGGTCCGGTCCTCGCCGGCGGAGGCGATGCGTGTGCCATCTGGCGACCAGGCCAGGGCCGTGACAACCAGGGAATGGCCACGGTAGGTAAAAGCGTGACGTTTGCTGTCCGCCTCCCAGACATGGACGGTCTGATCGTCGCCGGCGGAGGCGATGTAGCGGCCATCGGGCGACCAGGCCAGGGTGCGGATACGCTCGGCATGGCCCTCATACGTTGAAGCCAGGGCGGGAGCCAGGCGCTCGCTGGTGGTTTGCCAGACCTGAATCGTCTCGGATGAGAGACCGGCGGTTGAGGCGATGTAGCGGCCATCGGGCGACCAGGCGATGGCCTGGCCCTCCAGGGAACTACTGCGGTGGGTCAGGAGGGTCTGACCTGTGGTTGCTTGCCAGACCTGAACCGTCTCGTCGAGACTGCTGGAGGCGATGCGCTCTCCATCCGGCGACCAGGCGATGGCCGTAACCTGCGCGCTGTGGCCGTGGTAAGTGAGGAGCGCATTCTGCTGAACTGGAGGCTCGACCATGGGTGGAGCAGGCTGCGGCGTCAGTGGAAGCGGCGATTTGAATTGCGAGCGTGCTAGAAGTCCTGAGGCTGCCGGCCTGTCTGAGCGGCTGGCTCGTTCTAAGGCCCTGGCGAATGCCAGCACGCTCTCGAAGCGCTCGTAGGGATTTTTCGCCAGGGCCTGCATCAAGACCTGCTCGACTGTAAGCGGAATGGCCGGGTTTTTCTCACACAAGGAGGGCGGCGAGGCGATCTGATGCTGTGTGGTAATCTCGTCGGCGGAGCCATGGAAGGGCCAGTCGCCGCTGAGCCATTCGTAGGCGACCACGGCCAGCGAATACTGGTCGCCGAGGATGTTGGGCTTGCCGCGCAACTGCTCAGGCGAGGCGTAGGGGACGGTGCCTTCAAACACTGGCGTCTTGAGTCGCTTATAGCCGATGCTCTCTGAGACGACCGCGATATCGAAATCGCTGAGCCAGACCTCGTTGTGCGGCCCCAGCAGCATATTGTGCGGCTTGATATCGCGGTGGATGAGTTGCTGCTGCTCATGGACATATTCCAGCGCGCTAGCCACCTGCTCCACATAAGAGACGACAGTGGTGAGCGGGAGCGGCGCGCCTCTGGGATGAAGCTGGCGTAATGTGCCGTGGGGGGCATAGTCCATCACGATGAAGGGGATCTCTCCAGCGACACCGAAATCCAGAATACGTACGATATGTGGATGCTTTAACCCGGCAATCGCCTGCGCCTGTGCCAGAAATTGGGCCACCTCGGCATCTTCAAGGCGGGTGTCAAGCAATTTGATGGCAACCTGGCGCGCGACATGCATATCTCTGGCCAGATAGACCTCCGTGAAGTGCCCCTGTCCCAGTAGCTGCACAAGATGATAATTGCTAAGCTGCTGGCCTGCGCGGTCAGCCATGAAAAATTCTCCTTGGGGTAAGGTGTCTCTTGTTTGTATATAGATATACAAGATCGATTGTAGAGGAGCAAGGGCAGTGTGTCAAGGATTGTTGGAGTATAATGTCAGAGTGCTACTCGAACACCACCTGCCGGTCTGGTCGTGCGTGATGTACATCGACAAGGTCCCGACCCCGGCCACCGCGCTGATCTCGCGGCGACCCGATGGGCAGCAGGCCTTGCGTTTTGACTTTCAGGTCATCAATCTGCGCGAGCTGTCGGTCGATGACTTGCTTGCCACGGGACAGGTGGGTCTCTATCCGCTCTTGCCCTTAGCCAGAGACGGCAAGCGCATCGAAGTCGTTGAGCGAATGATCAGCGAGTTGGTGGATCACGATAACGACAATCATGATCTGCTGAGCGTGGACCATGGCCTATCCCCCTCTCTGTTCTATTTGACGGCGAGCGCGTGCTCTTTGCTGGCCCGCAACTCCTCGTGATGGGTCTCTACGATGGTGTGCTCGTCGGAGATCTCCTCCAGCGTACGCTGGTTTGGCTCTGGCAGCGTAAAGATGGTCAACAGCAGACCTAGAAGTGACACAATGGCGGCGACGGCCATCACCCCTGGCAGGTGGTAGGTAGTGAGCAGGTAGGGGAACGCGAAGGCTCCGATGAACGCGCCAACTTTGCCGAGCGCGGCAGCAATGCCGTGGCCCGTCGTGCGCACCATCACCGGGAAGATCTCGGCGGGATAGACGAAGGTAGTCACGTTCGGACCAAACTCAGTGAAGAAGTAGCTGACACCGTAGATCAGCAGGAAGGGCAATGTGATCGCCGTAAGCGCCGGCGCGACGGCGAGCAGGCCGTAGGCCAGGGCCATCATGGCGAAGCCCACACACTGGATCCACTTGCGACCCAGGCGATCGATGGTGAAGGCCGCGACGACGTAGCCGGGGAAGGCCGCGATCACGAAGATGAGCAGCGTATAGACCATGTTCGTCACCAGGTTGGAGTGACTGTTGAGCGATTTGAGCACCAGCGGGCCGGAGATGGTCGTGCCATAGTAGGCGATATCCAGCAGGAACCAGGCGCCGGCGGTGCCGATCAGCCAGCGCAGGTAGGGACGGCGCAGCAGCAGGTACAGCCAGGATTTCCGGCGCAGTTCCTTGCGTGGGGCCGCGGAGTCATTCGCTGTGGCGAGAGGAGTATGGCCGTTGAGTGAGTGTCCATTGGTACTGGCAAGAGGGGCATGACCGTTTGAGTGTCCGTTGGCACTGGCAAGAGGGGTATGGTCGTTGAGTGAGGCTGCTTTCGCGCCATTGCCGTTCCTGGTCACCTGTTCGACGGTGCGCGAGGCGCCCGCCAGGTCATCTTGCATGGCCATGGCGAAGCGCGGCGTCTCAGCGATCTGGCGGCGCAGGTAGAAGGTAGCCAGCGCCGGCACTGCGCCCAGCGCGAGCATGATGCGCCAGGCCAGGTCGTGATTGGTGCCTGCCACCAGCAGCACGATAGCCACCAGTGGACCCAGGATCAGCCCCAATCCCTGCATCGAGAAGACCATCGTCACTAGCTTGCCCCGGTCGCGCCGGTTGGCATACTCGCTCATGAGGGTCGCGCTCAAGGGATAATCGCCCCCGATGCCCAGGCCCAGGACGAAGCGGAAGATAAGCAGCCAGATTACGTTGGGGGCCAGGGCCGAAGCCAGCGCGCCCGCTGCCAGTACGATAAGTGTAAAACCGTAAATGGAGCGGCGGCCCACAAAATCTGCCAGGCGACCAAAGATGATCGAGCCAAACGCCGCCGCCAGCAGCGAGGTGCTGGCCAGCAGGGAGATCTCCAGGGCGCTCAGGTGCCAGAGGGGCGTGAGAATGGCCAGCACAACGCCGATAATAAAGAGGTCGTAGGCATCGGTGAAGAAACCCATGCCCGACGTTACCATAGCCTTCCAGTGGAAACCCGATAGCGAACTGTCATCCAGCGCGCTCAACACTGACTTGCGCGTCGCGCTGCCAGCAGCTTCGCCGGCGAGACGTTTATCTCCATCTATCATATTCAAGCGGCTCCTTGCCTTAAGGATATGTTTTCAATACATAACTATTTCAAGGTAAGTGTATCGCCGCTATATTATGCGAATGTTAAGGCAAGGTTAATGCTACATTATTTTATGCTTAACCTTTGTTAAGAAAGCCGGTCTCCCCCTATTCGGTCTCTAGCGGTACGGTTGGCTGATCTGCCCCCACAGCGGGCCGAGCGAAAATCTCATGCCAGGGAATCGGTCGGGGAGCATCTATAGCGCGCAGGTGCAGGTCATCGTTGTATTTTATGAGCCGCCAGCGGGGTGGCCTACCCTCCTGTGGCTGCTGGTGCCAGTAGGTGATGGAGGTATTGTGCGTATCGAAGGAAGCGGCCGGACGCGTCAGGGTGTTCATTTTAAAGAAGCAGAGAAACGCGCCTTCGATGACGCCGCCGTGGCAGACGATCACGATAGTTTTTCCGGCATGCTCGCGCGTCACGCGGTCCAGGGCCGTGCCGACGCGCAGCATAAACTGCCCCTGGTTCTCGCCGCCTGGTGCCACCGGGCGGAAAGGCTCATATTCGAAATCGAAGTTGCCATAGGTTTTTCGATACTCCTCCTCGCTCATCCCCGCCGCCTGGCCCTCGCGCCGCTCATGTAGATCATCATCCAGTACAATTGGCAGGCCCAGCACCGGCGCGATGATCTCGGCCGTCTGGCGCGCGCGCCGCAGCGTGCTGGCGATCAGCACATCGGCGGCGATCTCGCCCGTCGCCGCCAACCGGTCCCGTAGTCGCTCAGCCTGCCGGATACCTAAGGGCGATAAATCGGTATTGCCCAGCGTTCTCTGCACCGCGCTGATCGCCTGCCCGTGTCGTATCAGGTAAAGATGGGTCATATGGGGAGGTTCCTCTCAGATGATTTGAGTTTGTTATGGTTGTCTATGGAGTATTGTAACATCTTCAAGGAGGAGGGCCAGCTAGCAAAGAAAAAGTGAAAAACCTGCTCTATAAATACCGCTTCTGACCTGTGCAAAAAGAATTACCCTATGTAGGTCGTTTGCTTACAGAGAGAGGAGGTAACAGGATGAAGACATGTCGCTGTTCAATTGTCGGCCCTGTATGTCACGAGGGACGAGAGCTTTTTGAGCACATGAAGCATGCGCGCAGTGGGGTGGTGAGTCGGGTACCTCTTCACAAGGGTGTGGCCGTGTTGACCGAGGGGCCTGTAGAGCAAAACTACCAGTTGTGGTATGATGCGTATCTCGCGCACCTGGGCGTGATCTCCTGGGATGAGTGGGGTGCGCGGCATACCTAAGTCGTAGCGCGTTCGAGGGTGGTCCGGCATGGACCACCCTTTTTTCTTGCCTGGCGCCAACATAGTTGTTGAGGCAAGTTAAAGTTCTAACTTATCCCCACGGCAAGTTTTAACCACGATTTAACATGCCTTAACCTTTCCATAAGGCATGGTTAACCCGTGCATGCTACTTTATAGATGCACGAACAAACAGTGCAAGATACTATAGATCTGCCGGTTCGCTCTGTCCGTATGCGTTCACCGTTGCGGGGTGTGAGGCCGGCGCTCAGCTATACGCTCGTGGGAAGAAACGCGAGCAGGAGGAATTATTCATGGCGAAACGCTGGTCCATTGCGTTCCTGTTAACGATCGTAATGGCAATGAGTGTGCTTATTTCCGCGTGTGGCAACACCACCACCCCTGGCACCGGCGGCACAACCCCCGCCACCCTGGGTACGCCGGGCAACTACACATGCGTCACAGGCAGCGTCACAGCGGCCGGTTCAACGGCGCTCCAACCATTTGTGCAGGCGGTGGCCGAGAAATACCAGGCGAAGTGCTCTGGTGCCAAGATCACCGTGCAACCGGGCGGAAGCAAGACCGGCCTGAATTCCGCCGAGAACGGCACAGTCCAGATTGGCAACTCCGATATCCCGGCTCTCGCTACCCAGACCGATCTGGTCGACCACCAGGTAGCGGTCGTGATCTTTGTGATGATCGTCAATCCTAATGTGAAGGGCGTCACGGATATCAAGACCAGCGACCTCCCGGGCATCTACACAGGCAAAGTCACAAACTGGAAGCAGGTTGGTGGCCCCGACCTCCCGATCACGGTTGTCAGTCGTCCCACCACCTCCGGCACGCGTGCGACCTTCAAGAAATATATCCTCGGCGGTGCTAACGAGTCGCCCGCCCAGGCCAAGAACCTGACAGTTGAAAGCACCGGCACCGTTGTGCAGACGGTTGAGCAGACCACTGGTGCCATCGGCTACGTTACGCTCGGTGGAGCGGACGCTGCCGCATCGGGTCTCACCGTTCTTAAGATCGATGGGCAGGACCCCACGGTCGCCAATTGCGCGAGCAATGCCTATAAATTCTGGAATGTCGAGCATATGTACACCAAGGGCGCGGCCTCCGGCCTGGCCCAGGCGTTCCTCGACTACATGACCAGCAGCGACGCCGGCACGGTCGCCGACGGTCTCAAGTTCGCCAAGATCAGCGATATCCCTCAGAGCACCAGGGATGCGCATAAGTAATTGAGAACGCAGCCGCTCCCGCGCGGGTTGCAGGAACGGCCGCTTTCTCCTTTGAAAGGAAGCCAGGATGATCGGTGTACAGCAGCGAAAAAGGTCACAGGGGCAGATCTCGGAACAGATCGCGCGCTTTGTCTTCCTGGCCTGTGCCATCTTTGTAGTGGCTATCATCATAGGTGTCTTCTACTTTGTAGGCTCCCAGGCGCTGCGCATCTTCTTTGAACACGGCGGCGCCAGCATCAAGGATTTTTTTACCAGCACGAACTGGGACCCCACGGCGGGCAACAGCGATACTCCGCAGTTCGGGGCCTTGGGGCTGATCATTGGCTCGATCATTATCACGTTCATCTCGGTGATCATTGCCACGCCGCTCTCATTCGGGCTGGCCATCTTCCTGACCGAGGTATGCCCGCAGTGGCTAGCACGCTTCCTGCAGCCGCTGCTGGAGATCTTTACCGGCATGCCCTCGGTGGTGCTCGGCTTTCTGGGACTGATCTTTCTGGTGCCGCACCTGGGCATCCTGACCTCGACCGGGGGCTACGGCTACGCGGCGGCAATCCTGGTGCTGGTAATTATGATCCTGCCCACCATCACCAGTATATCGATAGATAACCTGCGCGCGGTTCCCGATAGCGTGCGCGAGGCCAGCCTGGCGCTTGGCTCGACACGCTGGCAGATGATGTCAAAAGCGATATTGCCGGCCGCCGCTTCGGGCCTGGTCACCGCGGCGGTGCTGGGCATGGCGCGCGCCATCGGAGAGACGCTGGCTGTCGCTATGGTGCTCGGCGGTCAGTCGCTGCCACAAAAGCTGCTCACGCTCCAGTCCTTCTTTGTGCCGACCTCCAATATCACGCGCGCCATCCTGCTGGACTTCCAGGAAACATCAGGCGTATCACAGGACGCCTACTGGACGCTGGCATTCGTCCTGCTACTGATCTCGTTCATCTTTATCTGCATCAGCCGCTATTTTGTGAGTAGGAGAGTATATAAATGAGCACGCAACAGGCAGAATCGCTCGCTCCCAGGCCTGCTGTAAGAGAACGAGGCACACGCGACCTCGCGAGCCTGATGCGGCGCCTGCACACAAGCAACAACATTGCTATTGGCGCCCTCTGGGCTGTCGCGCTGCTCATTGTCGCCGTCTTTGTGGCGATCATCATCATCCTGCTGGTGCAAGGCATTGCCTACCTGGTGGACCCGGCATTCTACGCGGCCGACGACCTGGGAGCCGGCCGCGAGATATTCAATACGTTCTACATTCTGATCCTGTCGGAGTTGTTTCTGTTCCCCATCTCTCTGGGTGCGGCTATCTATACAGTAGAGTACGCGCGCCAGGGCCGACTGGTCACGATTATCCGCTTCGCGGCGGAGACCCTGGCCGGTGTACCATCTATCGTGTTGGGCCTGTTTGGACTGATCCTCTTCGGGTCGATCCTTGGCCTGCATATCAGCCGTCTGACGGGCGCGCTGACCTTACTGTGCCTGAACTTCCCGCTGGCGCTCAGGCTCTTCGAGGATGCTCTGCTGGCGGTGCCACGCGACCTGCGCGAAGGCAGTCTCGCGCTTGGCTCCAGTCGCTGGAATATGATTCGCACTGTGGTCCTGCCCTCGGCCCTGCCAGGATTGATCACTGGCCTGATCCTTTCGGCTGGCAAGATCATTGGTGAGACGGCGGCGCTGGTCTTCACCATGGGCGTCTCCAATCCCGCCGGTGTCTTCACGCCGGACCCGACCATCACCAGCGATACCCTGACCATCCATCTGTGGTACGTCAAAACGCAGGGGGCCGGCTCTATTCCAGGGCTGACCGTGGCGAAGGCCAACGAGATCTCCGCCGGCTCGGCAGCCCTGCTGATCCTGATTTTACTCGTGATTAATATCAGTTCTCGTACTATCGGACGTTACATTCAACGCAAGGTCACCGCAGCATGATACCGGTACCCTATGAGAAGCGAGGATAGAGCACTATGAATGCGATCACAGAGGCTCTGGGGGGTGGCAATACCATCCTTCCCGAAGGAGCAAACATCTTCTCTCGTAAGGTGGCCCGCAGCGGCCACATCTCTTACGAGGGGCGCCCTTACTTCATCAGTAAAACGCTCGCGGGCCGCTATATCCGGCTGGTGGTTATGGATGGCCGTCTCATCGTCGATACGTCTATCCCTCTACATAAAGAGTACGCGCTTGCAACTATATAGGAGGTCTCATGGAGATGCGTCTCAATAGATCCAGTCAACAACCGCCGCCCGGCCAACCATCCGTAGGGACTAACGCGGCCCGGCCAGAAACACCCGCTTCGCCAGCGGCGCATATGGGCACTTTTGATCCGGGTAAAAACCTGAATCTAGAGGCGGGCGTCAAAATAGATATCCAGCACCTGAATTTCTATTATGGAAACAAGCAGGCACTGTTTGATGTATCGCTGCCGGTGCGCGAGTACCAGGTCACAGCGCTGATCGGGCCATCGGGCTGCGGGAAATCGACCTTCCTGCGCACGCTCAATCGCATGAACGACCTGATCCCCGGCACACGCACCGAGGGCGAGGCGACATTTGATGGGGAGAATATCTACGACAAATCCACCGATGTGGTGCAGTTGCGCCAGCGGGTGGGTATGGTATTCCAGCGTCCCAATCCGTTCCCCAAGTCGATCTTCGAGAACGTGGCCTATGGACTCCACGTCCAGCGCAGGTCCAAACGGGAGATCCAGGAAGTTGTAGAAAAGAGTCTGCAAGGGGCCGCGCTGTGGGATGAAGTCAAAGACCGCCTGCATGTCTCCGCCCTGGGTCTTTCAGGAGGTCAACAGCAGCGCCTGTGCATCGCGCGCGCCCTGGCGGTCCAGCCCGATGTTTTGCTGATGGACGAACCGTGCTCCGCGCTCGATCCCATTGCTACTCTGAAGATCGAAGAGTTGATTACCCAGTTGAGCAAGGACTATACTATAGTCATAGTGACACATAATATGCAGCAGGCCGGGCGTGTCTCACAGTTCACCGGCTTCTTCCTCTCTGGTAAACTCACCGAGTACGCCCCCACCCAGACCATCTTTGAGCATCCCAAAGAGAAAGAGACAGAAGATTACATCAGTGGTAGATTTGGATGAAACTATAAGCGCACGAGCAGTACTGGAGAAAAGCCGTGGGACGTAAAATCCTGGTTGTGGACGATGAGGTGGTGTTGGTAGAGACGATTGCCTACAACCTGGAGCAGGCCGGCTACCAGGTGATTACCGCCGCGGATGGCGCCAGTGCCCTGGAGGCGGCACGTCGCGAGGAGCCAGACCTGGTTATATTGGATATTATGCTGCCCGAAATGGATGGCCTGGAGGTCTGCCGCCAGTTGCGTCGCGAGGCGGCCACCGCCACCACGCCGATCATCATGCTCACCGCGAAAGGTGACGAGATCGATAAGGTAGTTGGCCTCGAAGTGGGCGCCGACGATTATGTGACCAAGCCCTTTGGCCGGCGCGAGCTGCTGGCCCGTGTGCGCGCCCTGCTGCGCCGGGCCGACTATCCCGCCAGCGAAGAGGCCGCCGGTCAGAGCGCTGCCAGCGAGGTGCCGCGACCCAACCGCGAACTGGTAGCCGGCCCCATTCGCATCGACCTCGCCGGGCGCCGCGTCATCTCCCGCGATCAGGAACTGGAGTTGCAGCCCAAACAGTTCGACCTGCTCACCTACCTGGTACGCAACCGGGGCACTGTTCTAACACGCGATCAGTTGCTCCACAATGTCTGGGGCTACGACTATGCTGGCGACACCAGGACCGTCGATGTACATGTGCGCTGGCTGCGCGAGAAGATCGAAGAGGACCCGGCCAACCCCCGCCTGATCCAGACTGTACGCGGCGTCGGCTACTGCTTCCGCTGGTGATGCCCTCTACCCGTAATCGTGATCCTACCCGTGAATTTCGCGAATCCGTAGGGGCGAGGCCAGCCACATTGGTTGCTATTAGGGGAGCGCGCGTAGGCTTCCAGGGCGCAGGCAAGCGGCGCCCGTACACGAAACAAGGCAGCCCAGCCGAGGGA
>JALYTT010000216.1 GCA_030854145.1 Chloroflexota bacterium
TGATTCAGTGGGCCAGGGACTACTGGCTGGCCTTGCATCCCTATTCGGCGGGAGGCGGTTATATCAATATGATGATGGATGAGGGTGCAGACAATGTGAAGGCAGCCTACCGCGATAACTATCCCCGACTGGCACAGATCAAAGCCACGTATGATCCCAGCAATCTGTTCCATATGAATCAGAATATCACGCCAAGCAGGGAAGCGTGAATGAGTGCAGAGCTGGTTGTGAGCGGATCAATGAACCGTTCTCGACCAGCAATGGCCGTAACCAGGAGAGCAGTGTGAAGTTATCACTCATGATCAAGACGGGAGAGAGCCGAGCTATTCCTTTCACGTCTCTCTCCAGATATGCTACCGCCAGGAACAGAAATTTTCTATTGATCGAAAAACAAGGAGAAATTGAATGGACATCATCATCATATTGATAGCATTTGTTGTACTTGCTCTGGCAGTCCTACGTTGGGGCGTCAATAGCACTGATGACACAAACTGTACAGAATGGGAACGCAGACAGTACTGGTATGGCTTTCACGAGAAGGAGGACGTATGGGCTCGCACCCTCTAATGCTCCATGAACCTGACCTTTTACAGAGGAGTGCTGCTTGTTCGCGCAGGAGCCCATGTGAGACAGCTGCGGGATCGCTCATTTTACAGAGTTTCTGCCCGCCGTCTCTGGTCATGTCTCTGAAGGCTGATCGCGGATTGCATGCATTTGCACACCTTGCAGAACGAGAGCATCAACTCCTGCTGGGGATTGCAGAGCGTCCTGATTGTGCGCTCACGCTGGCGTACACCACTCCCGGTGAGATTGTTGGTCAAGTGACCCTGGCGCCTGCTGACTCCTGGTGGCAAGGGGTGGCCAATACCTACGAACTAGCGATGGAGGTCAGTTCTCCCTGGCGTAGATTAGGCATTGCTCGTCAATTACTGTCGCTGACGCTTGAGCCCTATGCGGTGGAGGAGATGATTCTCGTAGCACCAGGCTTCTCCTGGCATTGGGACCTCAAAGGGGCAGACTTGTCTCCCTTTCGCTATCGCTCGCTGCTCGCACACATCCTTGAGCCCTATGGCTTTTTCGAATGTCTGACGGATGAGCCAAATGTAGCGATGGATCCTGACAACATCCTGCTGGTACGTATTGGCCAGCGTGTGGAGCTAGAGGTGATGAATCAATTGTTTCAGCGCCTGCGCTTTTTTTAGGACTTCAGTTTCTACACATCACAGGCAGGTGGCTGCTTCGAGGTGCGATTCTATGTATATGACAGCGACAAGTGTTTTGAAAAAAAGGGGTTCTCATGCGAGACAGCTCATCAATTTCACGGAATGCAATGACTTAGCACCCGGAACATACACGGGATATCCTGCAAAAACGTCTGAAATAAACACTGCTGAGAAAGGCTTTATAGTATGCCAATACGATTCTGGCGCCCGTCTCCCCGGAGGCGGATCGCCGCGAAACACCTTGTTGCCAGCGCTGCCGTCCTGATACTGGGGGTGAGCCTGCTCATGACCAGCGTGCTGCTGGTCCGGCCTGCCGTTGTGCAGGCCCACTCGCTGGCCCCCTATCAGGGACAACGACTCGACACGTTTTTCATCGTCAATGATAGTAATGGTCAACGTCCCTATGGGATGTATCACGTGTGGTCCGACGATCAGGGCACCACCTGGTCTGGCCTGGAATCGCTCGGGACGCCAGGGAGCAACCTCTTCTTCTTCAGTGCCCCCTCGGCGGTCTCCGATGCGCCAGGGCATATTGAGCTCTTTGCGCTCGCTGGAGCGCTTGATGAGAGCGTCACGTTCACTCCTGATGACAATCTGCGCACCGCCAACTCCAGTGCCATCTACTCCGATGTGTTTGATCATGGGCACTGGTCGGGCTGGTTTCCGTGGTCAGGACAAAAGGCCTTCGGCTACCTCTTCAGTTCAGCGCCAGCGACCACCAGTTGGGGGCCTGGGCGCATGGAACTGTTTGTCTATGGGTATGACCTCAACACTGGGGGCAAAGCGCTCCTGCATACGTGGGCCGATCAGGGTGCCTGGTCCGGCAACTGGGAGGTGCTGGGCACGGGTAATATGCAGGAGTCCCCGGCAGCCGTCTCACCACAGCCAGGGCGGGATGATGTGTTTGTGCGCGGGGCAGGCGGTGAACTGGATCATAAGGGGTTCGCGAATGGCCAGTGGTCTTCTGGCTGGGCAAACCTGGGAGGGACGTACCTGTACAGCCCAGCGGTGGCCTCCTGGGCCCCAAGTCGCCTGGACGTGATCGTGGTCGGCACCGACCATGTGCCCTATCGCCTGTGGTCCGACGATGGGGGCACCACCTGGTCTAGCCCGATATCGCTGGGGGGTGCGGCCAGCAGCTTCCCAGCGGCAATCTCCGTGAGTACGGGGCGCCTGGATGTGTTTATGCGCGGGACAGATGGGCATCCGTACCACCAGGGGTTCAACAATACCACGCCTTTTGGGTGGGAATTACTGAGCACCGACTCCGTATCTGCTCTTGCGTCCGTCGCCTGGATTCCGGTTGCGCCGCCGCCGCCAACCCCGACGCCGACGCCGTTTCCCCATCGCTGCACGCATCCTCCCTGCCGTTCGGATCCGTAGGAGGAGCAGCGCCAGGTGGTAGTTTCCCTGAATGTTGGTTCTTACACACTCTGGGTGAAGTTCGCTTGTTTGCTAGGCTTGATGCCGCTTCATTAGAAATCGTCCTTTCGGTGGGGTTACAGGGCATGGAGAACCCGTTGACGCAGCAGCGCAAATCCAGCCCTGCTATACCCCATCCGCTTGATGAGCTTCAACTTGTTCACGTGGCCTGTCAGTGTCTTTCGTCAAAAAGACACTGACAGGTGTTACGTACCTGATATAATGGTACTTGACACTTCAACGGGAGGTGGTCTGGCATCTGCAATTGAAGCCAGTAATACTGGCCATTTGAAAAAGATGCGCTGTTGCCCGCACCCCATCCAGGTGAGCAAGATCCTCCAGGCTGACCCTATTCGTATACAGAAAACGGGGAGTCTGGGGAGGGCCATCGATAGATCCCCTGGCGACTGCCTTGCTCATGATCCGACCATGACACGCTTCATAGAATGCTCGGACGTCAGCCGGATCATTGGTGATCAGCGTTCGTGGGACGCGCAAGCCAAGACGGTGCGCGGTCACAAGCTGAAGTGGCTTCGATTCGGCGTGCTGAATTACACCTGGAGGACTGACCCAGAACGCGTGCAGGCCGTGCAGCACTCCCAGAAGCCCGCGTGAAGCCTCGCGCTCGACGAACACGCGAACTTCAGGCGGGTAGGTTTTCGGCGCGCAATACCGCAGGGGCCGTCGCCACCAGATACTGCGAAGGGTCTCAAGGGCAACTGTCTGACCTTCATCGGTCGTGAGCATGCCATGCCAGCCCTGATCAAGTCGCGCGGAAAGCGTCAGATGTGCCGGGAAATCCGCGAGATTGCAGCGAAGAACCTCACCGCCGCACCGACGCAATTCCTCCTCCACAGGGGGAACATGGGCATCATCGCTGTGCGTCAGAAGAAGCACCCGGTGACCGCTTCCCATCACTCCTCATCCTCCCTGGTTCCCGAGTCAGCGATCACGCCAGTTTGTGGCTCTAGGTCCCCCACATCGGTATCATCCGCAGTGTCATCATCAATTTTGCCATCGGTGCTCGTCTCTGTGCTTGTTTCCGAAAGAGTTTCATCGCCAGAGATGGAGGGCAGAGTGCGCTCAAGGAACCGCAAGAGAAACGGCATCACTGTCTCATACTTCTGCTCAGGTCGGTGTATCACTCCTCTTACTCCTCTCTTCATATCTGTGGTCTCTCGGCTTGAACGATTGAATGCGCGTGGAGAACGATACTCACTTGCATGGCATAGACCGCAAAAGATGAGAATATCTCTTTTACGTGTATGGTACCACAGCAGACTCCTACTCCACTCCTACTATGCCCTCTTTTTCATGCTGCAAACTCCTACCAGACTCCTGTCACACGCTCTTGAAAGACAAAACATCAGCTTCTCGGATGTCATAATGTGACACCCTGTCCGATTGGACAATGACAGTATCACCACACAGGCAGTATACTGCGAGAAAAAGGACACGCAAACGAGGAAACAGACCATGAACACAACCGCCGTTGCACCCTATCTGGATCGCATTCATTTCTCAGCGCAGGAAGGTTCATCTGGACTGAAGCCATCACTTCGGACGCTACGGGATGTACATACAGCGCACCTACTAACGGTCCCTTTCGAGAACCTTTCCATCCACTACGGCCAGCCAATCGTGTTGCACGAGGAGGTGCTCTACGAGAAAATTGTACGCCGGCGTCGGGGCGGCTTCTGCTACGAACTCAATGGCCTTTTCGCGCGGCTGTTACAGACGTTGGGCTTCCAGGTCACATTCCTCTCCGCCGGAGTAGCCAAAGACGGTGGGGGCTTCAGTCCCGACTTTGACCATCTGACCCTCCTGGTTCACCATCTCGATGGCGCTGACTGGTTGGCCGATGTTGGTTTTGGCGATTCGTTCCGCCTCCCATTACGTGTTGAGGCAGACATGGAGCAGACAGACGCAGATGGGCGTGTCTATCGCCTGTTGCGGGAGGAGACGGCGAGCGAGGAGCAGCCCAAGCACGATGCCTGGATCATGCAGCGCTTCAGCGAGGGGACATGGGAATCCCAGTATCGGTTCACCCTTCAACCACACACCTTGATCGATTTTACGGAGCGGTGCCACTATCAGCAGACCTCGCCGGAGTCGCACTTTACCCAGAAACGGATCTGTACGCTGGCTGTCCCCACAGGACGCATCACTGTGAGTGATCTGCGGCTCATTACGACGACACACGGGACACGGGAAGAGCAGATCATCGGGTCGGAAGAGGAGTATTGGGACGTGTTGGCGCGGAGGTTTGGAATAGTGATATAGAGGATGAGGCGAAAAGAAAGCACCTCGTTCACTATTCCATCCCCCTGCATTATCTCTCCCAGTGATTGCGTGAGACGAAACGCCCAAGAATATTCCAGGAACGGATCGTGTGGTCATGGCCTCGTGCCGTCACAATGTAGACCATAGTCTCTGCCTGATAATACCACTGCTCCAGAAGGGCCTCGATCTGGTCACCTGGACCGTACGCACCGCCACGCAGGAGGACCAGACGCACGACTCCTTCGCGAGCGCAGGTCTCGTCCCGCACAAATTGCACCCGATCACCATCGCGATAGTCCGGCAAAGGAAGTCGGGCACGATCACATCCGGTGGGCCACGCCGTCACGCGCTGCCCATGCCGGAAATCGACGGGTTCCCATTGACCGGACCGGTTATTCCACATCGGCACCGGTATATACCGATCACTCATGGCTCCTCCACTTCTTTCGACGTATGTCCAGTTTCAAGTGCCTCTCAATGGACATGCTGACGCACGAGCCTACTCGGTCTCTCGGCGCACGACAGGGGCAACCCTGGTCCCAAATACCTCGATGGAGTGGAGCACCTTGCGATGCGGGATTGCGCCGACGGTCATCTGGAGCAGGACACGTTGATGCCCGAAGATCTCATACTGCATAAGAATCTTTTCAATCACTTCCTCGGCATTCCCCACGGCAAGGGCCCCGTGCAGTGAGCGTGAAGCGTCGAAGTCTCGTCGGCTCATGCCAGGCCAGCCACGCTCTCGTCCTATCTTGTTCATCATGGACGCATAGGAAGCGAAGACATCATCTCCCGCCTGCTGGGACGTGTCTGCGACGTAGCCATGCGCGTTGATGCTCACGGGCAGCGTGGTCGGATCATGTCCGGCACGTCGCGCGGCTTCGCGGTACAGCCTCACCAATGGCGCGAATCGTGCTGGCTCGCCTCCAATGATGGCAAGAGCCATCGGCAGACCGAGGGTTCCTGCCCGAACCACCGATGCAGGCGTCCCACCGACGGCGATCCAGATGGGGAGGGGATTCTGGAGAGGACGAGGATATACTCCCAGTCCGTCGAGCGACGGGCGCACCTGTCCCGACCAGGTGACGCGCTCCGTTGTACGGAGCTGGAGCAGCAGATCGAGCTTTTCGGCGAATAATGCATCGTAGTCGTCGAGGTCGTAGCCAAAGAGGGGGAACGATTCGATGAATGAGCCGCGACCAGCCATAATTTCCGCACGCCCCCCTGAGAGCAGGTCCAACGTGGCAAAGTCCTGGAACACCCGCACCGGATCATCTGAACTCAGAACGGTGACCGCGCTCGTCAAGCGGATCGTCTTGGTACGCTCTGCGGCTGCCGCGAGCACGACGGCAGGCGTCGAGACGGCGAATTCGGGGCGATGGTGCTCGCCAACACCGAAGACGTCGAGGCCGACCTGGTCTGCCAGCTCGACCTCTTCCAGGAGATCGCGGAGCCGCTGAGCAGGGCTGACTGTCTGACCTGTCTGTGGATCAGGCATGACTTCTGCGAACGTATAGAGACCCAGTTCCATGATTGCCTCCTTGAAGAACGACGCGGGGTGGTCATGCGCGTTGACAGTCCTTCTTTTCTGTTTCTATGAGAGATAGACTCTCTCACTGAGAGCAGGAGAAAGAAGCGTTTCATCGCGTCGCTCGTCCATAGTATACCGCATGTGCAGGTCCCCTCACGCTTCCATGCTTCTTGGCTGCCAGGACCTGCCTGTGTTTCCATCGCAGGCTGCGAGAGGCTTCGGCTGAGATGCGATCAGGTCGCTGGAGGTTCGCATGCAGGGGCGTGTTGTGGGGACAAGAGGATTTCTAGGCCACCGCATGCTCCTTTGGGCATACGGTGATCGGAGCAGGTGAGCCGTGCTTCAGGCAGATGGGCCTGGTGTCGCCCACATGGGTTTGGGATACTCCACGGTGGCCTGGCCCCACCCGGTGGGGTAGACAGGGAGCAGCCTTCCACTCTGCCACTGAGACAAGAATGCGATCCCGGCGGTATTTTCCCCGGTAGACGCCGGCCCCTGGATGCTTAGGAACCAGCACTCCCTCCATATTCTTCCGGCCAATCATGCTGGGAAACACGCTGCCGAGATCCGCCCCTGCTGTGACCAGCAAGAGCTTCAGGTTGTAGTGCTGCTGGAGAAAGACTCGAAAAAATGCGGCATCCACCGTGGCAGTCCTCCCAAGAATCCCCACATCCGCAGCGGCAGTGATGACCTTCTGGGCCATCAGCATATCTACCTCTGCCGAGAGGCCGCGTTTGAGCAGCACGGGACGACCGGCACGATGTCGGCCCACCGCCTCCAGCAGGGGGTAGTTCTGCATATTGCGACTGCCGATCTGGAGCACATCGGCGACCTGTGCCACCGTCTCGACCATCTCTGGTTCCATGACTTCGGTCACCACTGGTAACCCGGTAGCCTCGCGCGCCTCGGCGAGCAGGTGCAGGCCCTCCATGCCCAGGCCCTGGAACTGGTAGGGCGAGGTGTGCGGCTTGAAGGCGCCTCCACGCAGCATCTGGGCGCCCGCCTGCCGGCGGCTGGTGTTCATTGCGCGTTCATCTCCTGTCTTTCTCGTGGGTGTGCATCCTGGTCGTGAGTGATCCAGGCGATACCCAGCAGAACATTCATCCGCACAGAAATGTAGCTGATCTGACAGCAGAAAAGAGGGAGAATGCTGGAGGCGTGGGAGGAAGCATGCTGCCTAGGAGTGGAGAGGATGGAAGATGGAAAGAGGAGAGATCTGAGAAACGAGGTCTTTGACAAAGCAAGAAGGTGTCTTACGGTGAGACACCTTCTTGCTGAGAGTGCACTACAGTGGCACTTTGAAATCCCGGCATATTCCCCGGACTTTTCCCTCGTTCTCGTCCTGCTCAGCCAGCCCCACCAGAAAGGGGGCCTTTTCCTGGGAAAACTCCCTGGAAGATTCCCCGGACCTGAGCATCTCTTCGCGCGGTGCTCCTTCCGATGTGACATCCTGGAAGTTCCAACCCTTCTTCAGGTGCATTCTCTCGGAAAGGAGACCAGCATGAAGCCCTTCCACCATACCACATCCGAGCCCATCGAGCCAGGCCCTGGAACCATTGCCCAGGGCTTTGGAGTGTACCCGTTTTGCCCGTTTCTTCGCTTTTTCAGGAGTACCGAAGAGAGGACATAAAGCTGGGTGTTTCCTCACTTCAGGACAAAAGATCACGGTCCTCTCCATTGCTGCAATTCCTGTATTCCGGGTACACTCCAAAGCCCTGACCATTGCCACCTGGGCGCGGCGCTTGCGCGACCTACACGCGCGGCTGCGTCCCCACGTCGCACGCCCCGAAGTCCACCACCACGTGCTGCTGTATCTGCAAGCCATCCTGAGCGATATCCCCAGAAAAAACGGCTGGCAGATTGCCGAACAGGCCCGACAAGCCCGGCCAGACGGTATCCAGCGTCTGCTCTCGCAGGCCGTCTGGGACCAAGACGGCGTCCGCGATGACCTGCGAACCTTTGTCTGCCAGACCTTGCACCCACCTGCTCTTGTGTCCGCCCAAGCCTCACCCGCGCAGGTCTTCCCCGTTTTCGTCCTCGATGAAAGCGCCTTCCCCAAACGCGGCCGCCACTCGGCGGGCGTAGGGCCGCAGTACTGCGGGCTCACCGGGCGCGTCGAGAACTGCCAGGTTGGCGTCTTTCTCTGCTCCGTCACCGAGCGTTCTCATGCCTTGATCGATCGCGAGCTGTATCTGCCCGAAGACTGGTGCGCCGATCTGCCTCGCCGGCACGCCGCCCATATCCCCGACGCGGTGAGCTTTCAGACCAAACCCGAGCTGGCCCGGCGGATGGTCCAGCGCGCCCAGGAGGCGGGCCTGCCCATTGGCTGGGTGGTGGCTGATACCGTCTACGGCCACAGCCCTGAGCTGCGACGCTGGCTCCAGGAGCACGGCCACCCCTATGCGTTGGCCGTGCCTTCCACCGAGGTCGTCTGTGTGCAGACACACGTTGGCGACCTCCTGCTCGCCGATGTCGCCCGCATCGCACAGCAAGGGCTGCCAGCTCGCGCGTGGCAGCGGCTTTCTCAGAGCCTGGGCACCAAGGGTGAGCGCCTCTTCGACTGGGCGCGCCTGCCAGTGGCCCACGCCGGCGCGGTGGATGGGCAGCACTGGCTTGTGGTGCGTCGCTGCCTCGACGACTCCACCCAGATGGCCTTCTTCCTGGTCTGGGCTCCCCTCAAGACGCCCCTTGCCACGATGGTGCAGGCCATTGGCGCTCGCTGGCACATCGAAGAGGATCTGCACACTACCAAAGCCCTGGGCCTCGATCAGTATGAAGTCCGCAGTTTCCAGGGCTGGTACCGCCATATCACCCTCGTGCTGCTGGCGTCTGCCTTTTTGGTGAGCATCACCGTCCAGGCGTCCCTCATGGCTTCCGCCTGCTCGGCCGAGTCTCCCGCCTGCGCCCCCCTCATCCCGTTCACCCCTTCTGAAGTGCAGCATCTGCTGGCCCACCTCTTCTTCCCCGCTCCCACCTCGGCTCCCCTGATCTGTCAGTGGTCCTGGTGGCGGCGCACTCACCAATACTGGGCCGGCTACTATCATCGTCGCCGTCGCGAAAAAATCGGCTACATCGGCCTGACCTCCCCCAAGAAACCTGTCCGCACCTGCCAGGAAAAGTCCGAGGAGTTCTCCCGGCACATGTGCCGACCCTGTTCCCGGACACAACTCCTGGGAACTTTCCCAGGAGTTTGCCTGATGGGTTCTCGTTCGTGTTGTCCGTCCCCCATGAAAGGAGGAACTCGATGACCTTTGTCTCTGTGGCCCAGGCGTGCCATCGCCTGGGTATTGATGCCAAAACGCTGCACCGCTGGCTGGCCGATGCGCAGCTTGCCCTGCACTGCTATCCCCACGATGGCCGCAAAAAAGGGCTGAGCGGTGAGCACCTGCACCTGCTGGCCTGCCTCCATCAGCGCAGCCTGGCTCCCCTGCCACAGGAGCCTCCTGCCCCTGTGACCAGCGAGGTGCCACCACTGCCGGCTTCGCTGCTGGCGGTGCCCGAACAGGTGTCCGCCTTGCAGGCTCAGATCGCCGCCTTGCAGCAGCAGATGGCTGATCTCATCCGCCTGCTCCAGCAGCAGACGCCTTCAGCAGGAACCCCGGCTCCTCTGGCGAAGCCGAGCAGGCGTTCATCCAAGCCAGCGTACCCGGTTCCTCGCTCTCGTCCTGCTGCCACAACGCCCCGCAAGCCGACGCATGTCATCCCTCGCGTCGAGTATGGTGGCGAGGGTCACTCTGTCGTGATCTGTCCCAAGCACGGCGTGCTCCCGCTTGAGCCAGACACCCCGGAGTGGTTTGCCTGGCTGACAAAGCAGTCCTCGTTTCGCTTTATGGGAAGATCGGGCCACTTCACGGCCCATCATGAGGGGCGCGTCCCCAGAGGCGCCTGGCGCGCGCATCGCCATATCCGCAACCACGGCTACTCCCTGCGTCTGGCACCCAGCCACGAGCTGACCCTGGCCGTGTTGGAGCAAGCCGCAGCAACCTTGTAAGCCCATCTGAAGTAGCCGCTTGCTTGCTTTGAGCTTCCGAGACTGGCTCAGCCTCCCATTCTCAAAAAGAAGTGCCACTGTAGTGGATGACGTTGTTTCAATCCCAAACGGGCTTCCCAGGTCATTTAGCCGCGGCGATTGCGGCGGCGATCATGGACTTCAAGATTGTTTCAATCCCAAACGGGCTTCCCAGGCCATTTAGCCGCATGTGGAGGAAAGGGTAAGAAAGAACATGAATGGTTTCAATCCCAAACGGGCTTCCTAGGCCATTTAGCCGCCGCCCTCTCTGATGGAAAGGGCGCAGATCTAAAGTTTCAATCCCAAACGGGCTTCCCAGGCCATTTAGCCGGGCTTGTTATTGGTTTGTTGACGATCTTTTTGATTGTTTCAATCCCAAACGGGCTTCCCAGGCCATTTAGCCTATTATAAGGCTGGTGCGAGCGTAGTCCTTAGAAAGTTTCAATCCCAAACGGGCTTCCCAGGCCATTTAGCCAATCATTGGGAGGACAACACCAA
>JALYTT010000217.1 GCA_030854145.1 Chloroflexota bacterium
GGGCGGCAGCAAGGGATACAGCTTTTCCCATTGCTCATCCGTTCGTTCTCTTCTTCTCATCCTTTCAGTTTAAGAAGATTTGCAAACACAGCCTAGTGCTCTACGCGGGAGCTGGAAGGGGGAGATAGGTCATGAAATCTTCGAGTGTATTCACCACGATAACACAATTTGAGGAAGCGATACCTGTGCAGGATAACATGCTGCCTCGCGCACGGGCGTGGCAGTCGCTCTGGAGCAGAATGCCGGCTATCCATGCTTTGCTCTGGGTATGTATGGCCCTCGCTTGTCTAGGCACATCCTGGTTTTCTTACCAACTGCTACTTGTTCCACAATCCGCCAGTTTCCCACCTGCCTGGGGAGCGTCGCGCTGGGTACAGGCCGCCGATGGGCAGGCCCCGGTTGCCTATTTTCGCTATGCCACTACTTTGAGCACTTTGCCCGATAGTGCAGCGGTGACCGTGGCGGCTAACCAGGTCTTCCGCCTCTACGTGAATGGCATCTCTATCGGCTCGAATGCCCTTGATTTCTCCCAGGGAGTCGCCTCGCGCGCGTATGTATACGATGTCTCCGCGACACTGCATGCCGGCAAGAATGTTATTGCCCTGCGTGTCGCTAATATTGATGAACATATACCCGGCGTGCGCGCAAGCCTGGGTATTGTCCAGGGCCATGCACTCTATCGTTATGGTTCAGGTAATGGCTGGGTCGCCACCGTCAGGAGCGCGCTCGCGCATCCCCGCTATGCCTCCTCGCTAAGTGCCTGGGCCAACCTTGACTTTGATGCCAGCGCCTGGCCCTCCATACAGCTCGCTGGCGGTGCGCCTGCCGCACCCATGTTGACGGTCGATCCCTTGATCTATGAGCAGCCGTTGCCCCTGCACTGGTTGAGCGCGGGCTACACTCCTGACGCGTACTTTGTCCGTCAGGTCTCGCTGCCCCTGGGAAGCTCTGAAACGTGGTTGCGCCTCGCCGCCACCGGGACCGCTGATGTCTCTATCAACGGTCACCTGTTGATCGTGTGGACTGGCCAGCCGCTTATCCATGAGCAAAATCTGGCGAGCTACCTCAGCGATGATGGCACTCCTGTGCAGTATAAGACGGGGCTTGAACTTGGAGTGTACGATATCTCGCCCTACCTCCACCCTGGCATAAATACTATCGCAGTGCATGCCGCTACACCGGGGGTCAGTGCCGCGCGCGCCGGCTTAGATACCTTGAGCGCTGCCATAACCCTGGATCTCGTCTCCAGCGATGCCTGGGGGCATCATATCTGGTTGACTCCCGATAGTGGCTGGCATGCCTCAGAGCACGCCGTTGCCGGCTGGACAACGGACGGTAGCGCTATCTCCTCGTGGCCGGCAGCCATTCTGATAGCTCGCCCCGGTCCCGTACATGCATTCTACCTGCCGGCGAATGTGACGCCGCGTGGGGTGCAAAGTATGCCGCTTGATCTTGTGCTGCAGACTGTGTTGGGGAGTGTCACACTTGTACTTGGCTCATGGCTGCTGGTGTCGTTGTACCTGGCGCGCCGCTACTCGCGTCCCCTGCGGGCTGTGCTTGAAGCTATGAGCCTGGCCTATCTTCCCGCCGTAGCTTTTGAAGGCCTGCTGGTGGCGCTCGCGCGCGAGCCACAGATGGTACGACCCTTCCCCTATACCTGGCCCTGGGCTACTGTGCTACTGGCGCTGACCTGCGCTGGCTTGCTCTTGCTCGCGCTGAATGTCCGCGCCGGGCAAAAACAGCACTGTATCTCTGATGTCGCGGGCAAGGAGATCCGTAACGCGTGGCTTGCCTCGCCGTCCTGGGGCTACAGGGACGGCGAGGCAAGCCACGCGCTACGGAATGCAACACCGGTGGTCTCGCATACCTTCAGGCAGCGTGCCTGGCGTTGGCTACACGCACATTGGGCGCTTGTGCTGCTCGTGCTCCTGGCGATCCCGTTGAGCTGCTACAACCTGGCCTACGAACCTTATTGGCAGGATGAACTATCAAGCTACTACGCCTCGCGCGGTATCCTGGCCCACGGTCTGCCGTTCTTCCCTTCGGGCTTCCTCTACCCTAAAGCAGAACTTTATTCCTATCTACTCGCGCTCTGGACAACGCTTTTTGGTGAGCAGGATGGTATGACAAGAGCCATCAGCGCCCTGGAATATGTGGCGAGCCTGCCCTTGCTCTATATCGTGGGCTGCTACTTTTTTGAGCGGCGCACCGCACTCCTGGCGACAGCTATGCTGGCGCTCTCTCCTATCTGCCTTGTCTGGTCGCGCCAGATGCGTATGTACGAGCAGGCCCAACTCATGACGCTGCTGACCGTGTTCCTCTTCTATAGGGCCACTCAAGAACGGCGAAGAGTATACCCGATCTATGCTGCGGCGGTCTGCCTGATTCTCACATATCTGAGCCACGAAGAGACGTTTATCATCCTGCCCGGCATTGTGCTCTGCGTCTTGCTGGCGAGCAGAGATGCAGCACACCGCCTGCCAGCAGTTCTGTACCAGAAGCACTGGTGGTGTGCCGCCGCGCTCTGCGTGGGCGTCATCGGCGCACAACTGCTGATTGCACGCTTCAGCCATCCCCCCACGCTTGGTACGGATACCACAGAACGACCGCTTGTGTGGTTCACCACGGATAATATCGTCTACTACCTGTCTCTTTTATACGCCCCAAATGTGCTAGGCCATGACACACTGCCCTGGATCACCCTGAATTCGCTGCTCGCTACCTTCGGTTGCATCTGGGCCGCGCGCAGCACAGATAGGCGGGCACAATATTGTGCTCTGTTTCTGGTGACGACTCTGCTCACGCTCGTACTGTTGTTTACCTTTCAGGCCGACCGCTACATCTATACATTCCTGCCTATCTACTACCTGATGGGCGCCTACGCGCTGCTGGTTATGCTGCGCGCGATGTGGGCCTTCGCACGCTCTTCCCAGCACTCTTCCGTGTCTGAGCCTATTCCCCCTGTCAGCGTGCATGCGGGCGGCTACAGGGGGAATGGGACCGGCGAGAGAGCATATGTTGGTGAAAGGAGCCATCACCTGCCCAGGCCCACGCGTGTGCTGCTGGCGGGTACCGCCAGCCTTGTCTGTGCCATCGTGCTGCTTTCTCCTATGCTTCCCGTGAGCAACTACAACCTGTTCGTCAGTCGCGTCATGGGTTTCTCTTATCATCGCCATTACGCGGACTACGATGCCGTTGGGCAGTATATGCATCAGCACTGGAAACCCGGCGACATCGTGATCGCTGTATCCCCACCCAATAGCGTGCTCTACTACGTCGGCCACGCTGATTACTACTTTTCCATAGACCGGGCGCTGTATATCATTGAGCGCGATGGCCACCTGATTGAAACCGCCTCCAACTCCCAGGCTCTGTTCAACCAGGATGACTTCCAGGCCGTTCTAGCCGCCCATGCCCGCGTCTGGATTATCTCGGATAATAGCTCGTATCAAGCGGAGGTCATGAAACGCTTTGTGTTTCCGCCTGACTTGCACCTGGTGTTCGAAGGCTACGGCTCGGCCGTATATTTTCGCCCAGCATAAGGGATTGAAATAGGATTGAAAAAAATATGAGGTATACTAACATGCAAATCGCCCGCTATGGGTTGCTGCTCTTCTGCATTGTCCTGCTGGTAGGCTGCGCTCTGCCCGGTGTGCCATCCGGGTCGGATCATACCAGCCTGCTTCCTGCCCAGGCCTCTCACGCTGAGGGGGCCATTGATGCGCTGGTTGACCAGGTGCTTACCAATATGCACCAGCACGCGTGGAATCCCAGAGCTATGACAAAGGGTCTGGTAACCGGCGGCCTGTTCATCAACTGGAAGATGAGCGACCCGGCCATCACCAACGCCACCCGGCCCGGCCCTACCGGTAACGCGCAGAACGATCATGATCCACAGGTAGACCTCCTGTATCTTACCGTCCTCGCCGAGTACCGCCAGCTCCATCCCTCGCTGCATACTTATGATAGCGACCTGAGCCGGGCAACCGCGCTGGTGCTGGCCGATTTTAAGCGGTATAGCGTACCCAAGGGCTGGATTTACTTCTACCTGCTCAAGAGCGGCTTGCTGCTTCAGAATACTGATCTTGTCAATGAGGCGCATACGCTGGCCGAGAATTTGTACACAACGTGGTATGATTCCGCGCTGGGCAACGTCTATGACCACCTCCACACGCCGGGGGATTATACACCTAACCACACCCTGCAATGCGGGGCTGCCCTGATCGACGCCGGCAAGCGCTGGCACGAGCCTGATCGCGTGAGCGCTGGCGAGAGGACGATAGAGCATGTCATCGCCGCCGCGTTCAATAGCCGCTATCACCTCTTCTACGATACCATGATTGTCGGCAGCAACGGACAGGATCATCCTCTCGACCCCCAGGCGCGGCCCAGCACTCAAGGAGAGGCAGCCAGTGCCCTGGTCACAGCCTATACACTCACCCATCGTCAGCAATACCTTGACACAGCGGGCCAGGTGCTACAGAGCTTATTCGGCGCCAGTGGCCTCTGGGACACGGCGCGCGGCGGCTTTTTCTTCGCGCTTGAGATGGACAGCGGCCAGCTCAAAACCGATTATAAAGAGACAAGAAGCCAGAGCCTCACCCTGATCGGATTGCATCTCTATAACCAGACCTACCAACAGCGCTTTGCGCCTCAGGAACAGCAACTCATAGCAGTCCTGAGCGAGCATTTTTACCAGTCCACCTACCACGGTTTCGTCTATCGCCTCACGCCCGACTTCCAGATCTACGTCAGTAAGCCCGGCGCAGGCATCGGCGTGGAAGACTACTTCACCACCGAAGCCATGGGCAGTGCCCTGGATGCCCTCCAGCAAGAAGCCACTTGAATCGCGCTAAAGCAATAGAAAATCGTATGCGCCTCAGATCCTGTCATACACATGCCAGATCTTGCTATACGCGGGTGGGAGCGCGTAGGGACCCGGCTTGCCGCGTCCGTGTGCGGCCTCGCTTGCGCGGCCAGGGGGAGAGCCACACGGACGCGGCAAGCCGGGTCCCTACGCGGGAAGGGCCTGTCATGTAAACAGCGTGCCATATGGTACAATATCTGTAATCAGCACATCTGTTTGCGCGAGGGCCATGGAAGAAGTGTGTGGCTGCGGCGCTCGCCTGTATCTCGCTCAACGAAGAGGAGTCATCAAGCATGCTTGAGCAAAAACCGGTGAAGACGACAAGAACAGGGCCGCCTGCTGTAGAGCAGGCTACCCTGTTTGATAAAGCGGAATTAGAGCGCCTGGAGGTGGAACAGCAGCGCTGGGAGGAGACCATGCTCCGGCAATCTCTGCAACGCATCCCAGAACGTGATAACCTGTTCACCACGTCAAGTGTGCCGGTCAATCGCGTGTATACACCGCTGGATAACCAGCGTCTGGACTACACGCGCGATGTCGGCCTGCCCGGCGAGTATCCCTACACGCGCGGCGTGCAGCCAACGATGTATCGCGCCAGGCCGTGGACGATGCGCATGTTTGCCGGCTTCGGTACCGCCGAAGATACCAATGCGCGCTTCAAGTACCTGCTCAAGCAGGGACAGACAGGCCTCTCGACCGCTTTCGATATGCCGACGCTTTATGGCTACGATACCGATCACCACATGGCGGCTGGCGAGTTCGGCAAATGCGGCGTGGCCATCTCTTCGCTGGCCGATATGGAGATCCTGTTCAAAGATCTGCCGCTCGACCAGATCACGACCTCGATGACCATCAACAGCCCGGCGGCGGTCATCTGGGCCATGTATATCGTCAACGCCGAGAAGAACGGCTTCCCGATGGCGAAGCTTGGCGGCACGCTCCAGAATGATATCTTGAAAGAGTATAGCGCGCAGAAGGAATTTCTCTTCCCTCCGAAGCCCTCAATGCGCCTGGTCACGGACACCATCGAGTTCGGGACGCGCCATATGCCGCGCTGGAATACCATCAGCATCAGCGGCTACCACATTCGCGAGGCCGGCGCGACCGCTGTCCAGGAACTGGCCTTCACTATCGCCGACGGCCTGGCATACGTGGACGCGGCCCTTGAGCGTGGTCTCAAGATCGACGAGTTCGCGCCTCGCCTCTCTTTCTTTTTCGATGTTCATAACGACTTCTTCGAGGAGATCGCCAAGTTCCGTGCCGGCCGGCGTCTCTGGGGCAGGCTCATGCGCGAGCGCTATGGCGCACAGGACCCGCGTTCGTGGATGATGCGCTGTCACGCGCAGACAGCCGGCGTCTCGCTGACGGCTCAGCAGCCCGAAAATAATATCATGCGCACGGCAGTGCAGGCTCTGGCGGCCGTGCTCGGCGGTACCAACTCGCTGCATACCAACTCGCTGGATGAGGCCCTGGCCCTGCCGACCGAGCGCGCCGTGCTGCTCGCGTTGCGCACCCAGCAGATCATCGCCCACGAGAGTGGCGTCGTCAATACGGTCGATCCCCTGGGTGGCTCCTACTTCATCGAGTCCCTGACCGACGAGACCGAGCGCGCGGCAATGGACTATCTCAAGCGCATCGATGAGCTTGGCGGCGTCCTGCCCTGCATCGAGAACGGTTTCTTCCAACGTGAGATCGCGGAGTCCGCCTACCGCTACCAGCAGGAGATCGACCAGCACAAGCGCGTGATCGTTGGCGTGAACGACTATCTGATGGAAGAAAATATTAAAGTACCTACGCTCTATGTTGACCAGGTAGGCGAGCGTATCCATCTCGAACGCCTTGCCCGCGTCCGCAAAGAGCGCGACCAGGCGGCCGTGACGCGCGCCCTCGACAATCTGCGCCGCGTATCGGAAGGTACAGAGAACACCATGCCCGCAATCATCGAGGCGGTCAGAGCCTATGCCACCCTCAGTGAGATCATGGATGTCTTCCGCGCCGTATTCGGGGAATATATGGAACCTGCGGTATTCTAGAATAGATCAGAGGCATCAGGGGTAGGGGCGCGGTTTACAAGCCCGCCTGTTCGCCGATGGCATCACGATCTCGTCGGCGAACAGGTGGGCTTGTAAACCGCGCCCCTACCTCGCGCGCCCCTACCCCTGATACCTCTCCATCACCATTATTTTTAGATAGGATGTATGTGTATGCAGTGGTTAGAAATGTCGGTCCAGGTTCATCCTGAAGCCGTGGAGCCGGTGAGCGAACTGTTGAGCCGCTATACAACCGACGGGGTGGCGATTGAGGAGCCGATTGAGTTGATTGACCAGGGGCAGGACTATCGTGTGCTGGCCGGTAAGCCGGTACTGGTGCGCGCGTATCTGCCAATGGATGGCACGGAGGAGGATGTACGTCAAAAGGTGGCGGAGGGGCTGTGGCACCTGTCGAGCCTGGGGTCGCAGTTCGTCGGCGAACTCAAGACGCGTGTCGTTCACGAAGAGGACTGGGCCAATGCCTGGAAAGACTATTACCATGTGACCCATATCGGCAGGCGTCTGGTTATTCGTCCTTCGTGGCGCGAATATACCCCCGGCGCCGGTGAGGTGGTGCTGACCCTCGATCCTGGTATGGCCTTTGGCACGGGCCTGCACCCCACGACGCGCCTCTGCCTGGAGCAGGTCGAGCTGCGTACCCGGCCCGGTATGCAGGTGCTCGATGTGGGCACTGGCTCAGGTATCCTGGCGCTGGCCGCCGCCAAACTGGGCGCGGAACATGTCGACACTATCGATAACAGCAGCGTCGCCGTCGAGAGCGCCACGACCAACGCTGAAGTGAACGGACTGAGCGAGCGTATCACCGTCGCGCTAGGTACCCTTGACGCGCCGGAGGCGCAGAGGCTGGCCGGGCGCTATGACCTGGTGCTGGTCAATATCCTGGCCGGCGTGATCGGCTCCCTGGCTCCCTCCCTGGTGCGCGTCCTGGCTCCCGGTGGGCTGCTCATAGCCAGCGGCATCATCGACGAGCGCCGTCCTGAGGCCGAATTGCCGCTGCTGGCCGCCGGGTTAGAGTTGGCGGACCAGGCGCAGCTCGGCGAGTGGTGGGCGCTGATTATGCGTAAGCAAGAGGGATAGCCATGCACCGCTTCTTTGTGCCGCCAGAACTCCTGACCGGGCCAGGCGTTGCATCGTCGCGCCTGGTTGCTCTGCCGGAGAAACTGGCCCACCAGGTGCGCGATGTGCTGCACCTGGGCATTGGTGAGCGCCTGGTCTTACTCGATAATAGCGGCGCCGAGGTGCTGGCCGAAGTCAGCAAGAGTAGCCGGGCTGGCGTTGAGGTGCTGTTGCTGGAACGCCGGGCTGGTCAACCGCCGTCGCCCGTACGCCTCATCCTCTGCCAGGGACTCCTCAAATCGGCGCGCTTCGAATGGATTCTAGAGAAAGGCACAGAGCTGGGGGTAGCGGTCTTCATGCCCATCTTCTGCCGTCGCTCGATGTCCGGCTTAGAGGATGCCGGTCCCGCGAAGATCCAACGCTGGCAGCGTATCATCCAGGAGGCCGCCGAACAGTGTGGACGCGCACGCCTCCCCGAACTCTTACCCATTCGCCCGCTGATGCACGCTCTCAATGACATCCCTCCGGGTGCCCTTGCCCTGATGCCGTGGGAGGAGGAAGCCAGCCGCTCCCTACGCGACGTGCTGACTCCCACGCGCTCACTGGCCCCTCTGACCGTCGTGCTGTTTATAGGGCCGGAAGGTGGCTTGATGCCGGAGGAAGTGCTGCTGGCCCAACGTCAGGGTGTGCAGGTTGTGACATTGGGGCCGCGCATCATGCGCGCCGAGACCGCGGCCCTCGCGGCCGTGGCCAATGTGATGTACGCGCTGGAAGCATAGGGAAGTGGTAGGTGTAGTGGTGCCCCTTCAGCTCCCCTTGCCCGCCGACAACGCAGGCGCCATGCTCCAACTAGCGGCCGCTCAAACTGACGCCCCAGAGAGCATCCATCATGCCGTCATAGTCATTTTTGACGTTCTCATAGAGCCTGGCGTTCTCGATAGCCAGCGCGGCAAAACTGGCAAGCACGGTGAGAAACTGGATGTCATCATCGTGAAAGGTTGTCTGCTCAGCAGTATAGACACGCATGACGCCGATGGATTTGCCATGTACCTCCAGGGGCACGCAGAGCACGGAGACAAGACCCTCGCGCCGGGCCGCCTCTTGATATTGGAAGCGTGGATCGGTCCTCACATCGGGGATCACTACCGGGGAGCCGCACAGGGCCTCGCTATCGATACTACTGTGCGTGACATCTACCGGGCCTTTGGCCAGATAGCCCTCGCTCAATCCGTAGACCGCGCTGAGCACTAATTGCCCGCCGGGTTCATTGAGCAGACGTACGCCGCACGCTTTGACCTGCATGGCTTCCGTTGTGTTTCGTGCTATACTCTCCAAGACTTGCTTCAGTTCAAGGCTGGAAGAGAAGGTTAGAGCTGCCTGGTACAGCGCTGTGTAATAATCCTTGTGGGAGCGCGCTGAAGCGCCGGTAGCATGAGAATTGGTGGACATAGACTTGTTCCTCTCGAATAGCGACGATAATACAAGAACAGTTTTATCTACGAACAGAGGGATATTTCCATACTTTAATTATACCATGTTATTTTTAACGGGCGCAGATTTGCCGCGATCCGCGTAGAGGCGATGGCTTCGGCTTCCATTGCGTGCCGCCCAGCAGGGCGCAGGCCTTGTCAGCGGGCAAGGGGAGCCGAAGCCGCGCCCGTGGACGAAACCGAGGGACGCGCATATATAGCAAGGGATCACTTATAGAGATATGTAAAGGTGGCTATATCTTTACATAGGTGGAGGGATGTCGCCGTTGGGGTCCTGGATCACCCATACCCGGCAGGGCGCGTTCGCGAGCACGTATGGGATGGTCTTGCCCAACGTGTTGTGCGATTTCTGGCTGTTACGCACCAGCCCAAGCATTATCAACGCGCAGGCATGGTCGCGCGCTTCATCAACGATGGCCGGGCCAGCATCTCGTGCCTGCACGATCTCGGCAACAGCATCGCATCCTGATTCTTCAGCTATAGTGATAGCTCCCGATAGTAACTTATTGGCTGCCTCCGACTTGTCGGCGATGACGGCCTTCAGGGGCAGCGTCCGTGGAACTTCGATAATATGGACAAGGTGAACCTTACGTTTTGCCTTCTTCGCCATCAGGCAGGCGAGCCGGACTAATTCAATATCCAGCTTTTTTCCTTCGATGATAACGGCAATATCACCTGTGGCTCCTACTCCTGGGGCTACTTTCGTGGTCACCGCTTCGTCTTTGTCTCTGGCTTTAGCGCGCCATAAATGGGCCAT
This sequence comes from Chloroflexota bacterium, assembly GCA_030854145.1. Next base: position 10,222 of record JALYTT010000217.1, read on the forward strand.
ATAGTCTCTCCTCTGGTTGGAACATGATAGAACAGCATCATCTTTGCATTGTACGGTGTTCAACGTCTTTCAACGACGTTGGTAATGCGTTCCTGCCAGTATCCTCCTGATTCTACGTCTAAAAGCCGCTAGCGTCAATGGTAAAAGTATACAAGAACTGGCGGTTTCCTACTGTAAGAGCCTCGCTTGTGTCACTGTTGCTCGATGGTGGCTACCAGGCCATAGCCCTGCAAGCGCTCCTGATAGTACTCCGCTGTCTCTTTAGGACAGGCGATCACAATGGCGCTCCCCGTCAGGTGCGCGGTAAGCATGATGCGCTCCGCCTCCTGGAACGAGAGACTGTTGACCGCGTGCAGCAGCGCCGCGACGACATAGTCCATGCTGTTCTCTTCATCGTTGAAAAGGATGACTTTGTACGGTGGGAGAATTTCAGCGCGCAGGCGCAGCAATCTCTCCAGGTCTGTCTGAAGCTGTGGTACTCTTGTGTTATCCCCAGGCATAGTCGCTATCTCCGTTACTGGTGTGTGCAATTGAATGAATAAATCCTGATAACTCTATTCTAATCAAGAGTCCAAGTTATTACTAGTGTGGTAGCACTTTTCCAGGGCTTTGGAGTGTACCCGTTTTGCCTGTTTACTCGCTTTTCAGCAGTACCGAAGAGAGGGCATAAAGCTGGGCGTTTCCTCACTTCAGGACAAAGGATCGCGATCCTCTCTATTAC
>JALYTT010000668.1 GCA_030854145.1 Chloroflexota bacterium
TGCGCCCTAACCATACGAAGAAATCGCCTAGAGTTCTGGCGCCAGGGCAGAAGGCTTGCAGAGAAATGCCATGATGCACCACTCCCACAAAGTGAAGAGACTGCGGAGTTGCTCTGCGGGCGCTCTCACTAATGGCAATCATTGGGACGGCAGATGCCCAATCCATATAATAACGGTCGGCATCGCCTATCCAGCCGGTGGGGGATCGATCGAAGGGAAAATTACTGTGTAACGTTGTGACGTGCGGTGTTGAAAGAGAGGCGGTCAGCGGGAAAAGGTACATATCAGCAGCCGAGGAGAGGTGAGTATGCACAATATCGAAATCTTGTTCCCTGACCTGATCCACAGACTTGTGCAAGTGATAATAGGCCTTGAGATGAGACTGCCAGGGAACGCCTCCCTCGTGCAAGGATTGTGGGAAAAACGAAATAAGTTTGGCTGAGTTTTTTGCGTCACCTGGGGCAATTAAGGTCACATCGTGCCCCTGGGCTACTTGTGCCTCAACAAGATTGTAAATGACCAGTTCTGTTCCGCCATAATTTTTCGGGGGAATGGCGATCCATGGCGGAGCAACCTGTGCAATTTTCATGATTTCCCTACTCTCCGTCTTCTCGTGTGATATTCTTGCAAGGGTACAAATGGTCTAGCGTTGAAATTAGAAGTCTCCGCGTATTTTGTCGTGCTCTACTAGCCAGCGCACAAATCTGAGTCTGTGCTTTTCAGTGTCAAGCAAATACTCAGAATAGTTGGGTAAGCGTTGGCAGAGTGCGCGCAAGCGTGCCATTTCCTCAGAGCTAAGCGGACTTTCCAGCAAAGTAGCTTGACAAGGATTGCCTGTTCTGCGTTTCCACTGCCACATTGTGCATCTCCTTTAACTATGATATGAAGACAGTTATAAGCAATAAAGCTTGTTGCAGCTTCCATACTTCGGATCAGGCCTGGTTAAAACGCGTTGGGAAGAGCGGATGAGCGCGGAACAGGCCAAATGCCCCGGCGCTCTCCTCATGCCGGGAGCTCTAGTACCCGGTGAATTCTTCGGTGCGGATCATGTCATCATCCACCCCGGCTTCATTAAGTGTTTTGCGCATGGCAGCAACCAGGCTGGCAGGGCCAGTGCTATAATAGATAGGTGCTGTGAGATCGACTATATAGCGATCGAGCATCGCTTTCGTAATATACCCTGTCTCACCTGTCCATTCTTTGCGCGAGTGGTCCATTTTCGTCATCGTCGGGACAAACGTAAAATGAGGATTCTGTGCTGCAACCTGTCTCAATTCTGCTAAAAAGGCGGCGTCTTCTGGTCGACGGTTGGCGTAGAAAAGCACGATGCGGAGCGGTACTGCCCTGTGGGTGGCCTCAAGCAGGATACTCCGCACAACCGTAATACCAATACCGCCGGTGACAAAGATAGCAGGGATGGCGACGTTATTATGCAGCGTAAATGAGCCATACGGGGCATCCAGCTTCAGTTGCGTTCCGTAGGGCAGGTCTTTCATGACCCGCTTAAATGCCGTATCACGCATGCGTGTGGTTATTTTGAGATCGTGTTCATAGGGAGCACTCGCTAGAGAAAATCCGCGTATATTCCCTTCGGCATCGGTTTCGGGGGGATCGATGAGCGTAAAGTCTGCAAACTGTCCTGCTTTATACAGAAACCCTGCTGGCTTTTCAAAATGAAAAGCCATCGTTCGGTCTGCCACTTCCTCGCGTTGGGTCAGTTTCACCATGTGTATTGACATCTCTGTCCTCACTTTCTCGGCCGTTGTATCAGCTCTTCATGATTGCACTGTTTTTGGGACCGGGTTGTGCCAGCCCCCATCGTGCGTGATGATCTGGTCGGCCTCAGATGGCCCCCAGGTGTGCGGAGTATAGGCATAGGCGGGTGTGACGTTTCCCAGGACCGCGTCTACGACCTTCCACGCCGCCTCAACGGCGTCCTCGCGCACGAAAAGTGCCGGGTCGCCCCGTATGGCATCTCCGAGAAGCCGCTCGTAGGGTGCCATCTCATCGCCAGGCTGGTGACGTGCGACAAGTTCCACCGCTTCACCTCTCATGGCCTCTCCCGGAACCTTGGTACGAGCGCCGAGCGAGATCATCACGTCCGGGCTGAGGCGGAAGCGGAAATAGTTTGATCGGGGCGGCTCACCCTCCCCAAATACGTCCTGAGGCGGGCGCTTGAGTTCAACCAGTATCTCAGTGGTTGTCTCGGGCAGGTCCTTGCCAGCCCGGATGTAGAACGGTACATCTGCCCAACGCCAGGTATCAAGGTAGAGCCTGACTGCGACGAACGTCTCAACCTGTGAGTCGGGTGCCACGCCATCCTCCTGGTGATACCCCCGGTATTGCCCTCGCACGACGTGCGACGGATCCAGCGGTCGCATTGCTTTGAAGATCCTCGCCTTCTCGTCGCGAGCTGCCTCGACAGATTGCTCGCTCGGTGGTTCCATCGTCAGCAGCGTGACCAGTTGCAGCATATGGTTCTGCACCACGTCACGAATCGCGCCCGCCTCTTCGTAGAATTTCCCGCGCCCTGCCACACCAAAGTTCTCGGCCATCGTGATCTGCAGGCACTCGATGTAGTTCCGATTCCAGATCGGTTCCAGGAAGGCGTTGGCGAAGCGGAAGTAGAGCAGGTTCTGGACCGGTTCTTTTCCCAGATAATGGTCGATACGGAAGATCGCCGACTCGGGAAAGACGGAGTGCAGGATGCGGTTGAGGGACTCGGCCGAGGCGAGGTCGCGCCCGAAGGGCTTCTCGACGACCACGCGAGCACCAACAGCGCAGCCCGACGCGCCTAACCCACGAGCGACGGGACCAAACAGGATGGGCGGGATCGCCAGGTAGTACATGGGCCGCACGGCGGTACCAAGCGTTTGGCGTAATTGAGTAAACGTCGCCGCGTTGTTATAGTCGCCAGATACATACTGGAGGCGAGAACACAACTTGTCGAACGCCGCCTTGTCCACGCCGCCGTGCTGCTCAAGGCTATCATGTGCCCTCGCCTGCAACTGGTCGATGCTCCAGGATCTCCCGGCCACCCCAATGATCGGCATGTCGAGGTGACCGCGCCGGATCATCGCCTGTAGGGCTGGAAAAATCTGTTTATACGCCAGGTCGCCAGTGGCCCCAAAGAAGACCAGCGCGTCCGCATGG
>JALYTT010000669.1 GCA_030854145.1 Chloroflexota bacterium
TCAATAGCCCTGGGAGATTGCGCGAGATCCGTAGGGGGTATCAGTAAAATAATAGTAGGAGGATAATGCGATTTTTCAGAGAACGATGAGGCAGATGGCAGTGAAGTGAAAGGAACAAAAGGATGGACAAGGTGGTAGTGTGTGTGCATGGGCGTAACCAGCAATGGATCCTGGAGAACGAGGTGCTTGCTGACTTCCAGGGCGGGATCATCGAAGGTCTGGGCAGATTACCCGATCATCTCGCGCTTAGCAGTGAGCAGATCGTACTGGCTTTCTATGGCGACCTCTTTCTCCCCGACGCCGCCCCTCCAGCAGCGTTCGGCCTGGCAGGGGGACACACACCTGAACCGGCATTTCAGGTAAACATAGCGCAAGCCATGCTTCAGGAAGCCGCGAAACGTGGGCTGGCCGTTGATGATGAGACACTGAAGCTGGCTTCGCCCAGCGCGCAACCCGCGTTCCTGACCTGGGAGAATCCGTTTGTCTACGCCCTTTTACAGATCATCGACCAGATCATCGGCGCGCCACGCGAGATCCTGCGCCTCTTTATCAGCGATGTGGACCAGTACCTGCATATTCCTCTGCTGCGCGAGCGCGTTATGGCGCGTCTCGTCAACGTGTTACAGCAGCAGCAGGGGAAAGAGATCGTGGTGGTAGCGCACAGCCTGGGTAGCGTGGTGGCCTACGATGTGCTCAATACGCACCCCGAAATCGCCATCTCGTCCTTTGTCACCCTGGGTTCCCCACTGGGACTCAGCCCGTTCATCTACAATGCGCTGCTGCCTGAGATACAGGACGCGCAGAGACACCCCTTCCCTGCGAGCATCACGGGCAATTGGAGCAACTTCTACGATCCGCAGGATATTGTGGCCCTGGTTCCCATCCTCGGGCCCCTCTTCCCAGGCGCTTCCGGCCAGTCAGTTGTCTCCACCCCAGTGCAGAACAATCCCGACGACCGGCATTCTTTGATAGGCTACCTGATTCAGATGCTGGTGGCGCAGGCCATCAATAACGCCCTGGCAGGCAAATCGACATCACGCGTGTGATACGGCAACCGACCCTCGCCCTGGCCGTCGTGTGAAGGAAGGTTTCTTCATACGACGATGGGGCGCATATTTCATGTACGGGCGCCGCTTCGGCTCCCCTTGCCCGCCGACAAGGCCTGCGCCCTCGCTCAGGGGAATGTCGTAAACAGATCGCTCAGATCGGTGGCAGTAGCTGCGTCGCCCAAGAGAGGGGTCACCCCAAAAATCTCCTGCACTGTACGCAGCAGCGAGCTATGAGTATAGTGAATCGTATTTGAGTAGCCGCCACCCCTGGCGTTGGGAGATAGCACAATCATCCCAATCGGACCATCCCCACCTTCGCCCTCATCCCAGGCGATGAAGACGATCCCGCCGCTCTGGTATGCCTGCGAGTTGAGAATCGACGGTAGGTTCTGCGCAAGCCAGGTGTCGCCTTGCTTCACAGCATCACCAAAAAGCGTGCAGGTATCGTGCATGTCATTACACAGGTCCGGCGTAATGAAGTTGTAGCGCGCCTGGGTATTCTGCTGCAAGTCTGTCGCCAGCTCGCTGTAGGGGCGTACATGGGCAATACAGTAGGCCGAATTGGGATCGTTGGTATTCGTGACATCATCGAAGAAGATCATGGGATTGTGCTTGGGCGCGTATAGATCAGCGCCGCTCAGCGGGCAAACCGTGCCGCTGATGCCTTCTTGATACGACTTCCACGAGATGCCGGCAGTGTTCAGCAAGGTGACGAGGTGCAGGGTCGTGCTTTGATGATTGGCGCTCGGGTCAGCATCATCACTTACGCCAAGATTGCTGCCTGCCTCCAGCCACAAATAGTTCGGCTCGCTGGGATGATTCCCTGGCGGATTGTAGTATTGTTCGGCGTATGAGGCCATTGGCAGCAGCGTCTTATTGATGTATGGCGCGGAAGCGCTACCCTTGATATCCGACCAGTTGTGATTCTCCATCATGATCAGGAAAACTGTCCTCTCGCTGCTCACAGCCGTAGGGGTGGGTGTGGCAGCAGGAACCGTGTTCGTGACCTGGGTCGTAGGGGTGGGTGGCAAGTTGCCTACCGGGCCGGAACTTCCACATGCCGCGACGAGCAGAGATATGGAAAGTATACTCGTGCGCTCAACCAGCCGTTTAAGAGATAGCATCTACGCGTTCTCCTCTCAGATTGCAATCAAGGCTCACATCTTCTCTATGGTATGGCACTTATTTCTGGTCCTCTCACCAAATATAGATACATCTGGCGAGAGGACCAGAAATAAGTGCCTGTGTGGAAGAGGTTGTGCCACTTCCGCTCAGACGCAGGAGTTGGCGCTGTTGGACCATTCCTTCTGGACGGTATAGTTTCCCACCTGCTTCATCTGCCAGGCGCAGATATCGCCGATCTCGCCGTTCGCCTGATCGTACCATCCCTGTCCGGGGACCGGGTCCGTGATCGCCTCGCACAGCTCGTGCGAACTCGTGGCCGTGAGCGCATCAAACGGTGCGAGATTGCTGACGCAGCCCGCGCAGTCGGGGTAGGGCATAACCGCGTAGAAGGTCTGTCCATTGATGCTATCGTGATAGCCGCAGAACGCCTGGCAGGAGCTTTGTCCACCCTGGGACACCGTCACCCCGCTCGGAAGGTACACAAAGTAGAGGGTATTTGAGGTAGCCTGCGGGAGCGTGCCGTTGGCAATAGCTGTGTTCAGCATCTGCTGAATATCGCTATCCGCGACCGTTGCTGCCGGAGCTGGCGTGGTAATCGTCGTTGTGCCGGTGCGGCTGCCACGCCCGATCTTTTGGGTTGCAGTGCTGTACTCCGCCATTTGATCCATGAGCGGGCTGGTGAGGATAAAGTCGAAGAAACCGTTCAGGTTCTGTAGCATATCGCTCAAAGGCGACTGCTGCCAGGTTGCTCCCCAAAAGACGGTGAAGACCTGCACTGCGGTCAGCAATGGCCCGTTGTTATAGACGAGGTGCGCTGGCGTGGCAGCCGCCGTGACTTCACCAGGTGTGTATAATGGCACAATGGTGATGGGTCCGCTCTGTGCCGGTGAGGCTGAATCAGGGAATGGTACATTGCCAGTCATACGAATCCTTTCTTAATACCCACCGCATTCAGGCGATGGAAGGAAAGAGTGGGCA
>JALYTT010000218.1 GCA_030854145.1 Chloroflexota bacterium
CTGCACGCTGACGACTCCCCCCACCATCGCGCCGCCGAGCAGCAGTTGGGGGACCGGGCGCTATACGGCGTGTATGGGCTATGATAGCTGGTTGCGCATGCCGACCAGTGCCACCAATGTGCTGGGACAGAGCAGCAGTATGGTCTTTGACGACACGCAGGGCATGATCCCGACCCGCGCCACCGATATTAACGGTCAGACGACGAGCACATCCTACAGCTATGATAGCAACGGCAACCATACCTCGACTGTCACCGTGGCCCCAGACAGCGGCAGCACCTATACGACGCAATCCAGCACTAATGTCTCCTGTACCAGTGGCAGTACACTGCCCTGTTTCGAGGTGGACAGCCATAGCCGCCAGTATCCCACAGCCATCGCGCGCACCTTCTACGACACGTTGGGGCGCGCAGTTGAGACACGCACGCCTGGTCCTGGGGCGGGCTATGATACGATTGTCTTCACCACCTACGATGACGTACACAATATGTCCTTCCAGAGCGCGCCGTTTGAGGTGACCAGCGGGACCGGCTGGGTCGATCCCAACGGTGCGAAAGACTATCAGGGCGGCACCCCTGGGGGAAGCGCCACCTATCTGGATGCATTGGGACGCTCCCTGGCGGTCCGCGACGCCCTCTATCACTCGGCGCAAGAGCCGGGGCTGGCCTGTTCCACGTTGCTGAGCGGGACCTATACCGGCTGTACGAACTATGGGTTGGGCACGGCCCATGGTGATCCGGCCACCTATGCGTACACCCAGGGCATAGACGGCAATAACCACATGACCGTCAGCTTCGCCGATGCGCTGGGTCGCACGCGCTCCACCCAGCAGTACAGCGGCTATACTGGCAACCTCGCGAGCAACGTGGTACAGCAGAAGAGCGTGCAGTATAACGCGCTCAATAAGCCCACTTCGGTACTGGTAACCGATCTGGCACCGCAGTCAGGCCAGAGCATCACCAGCGTGACCACAACCATGCAGTATGACGACCTGGGCCGGGCTACCCAGGCGGTGGACCCTGAACGAGGGACGCACGTCTACACCTACGATGCCAATGGGCAAGTCCTCACCGATACCGCCACCTCCGGCAGTAGTTCGCGCACTTTTGGCTATAACTACGACCTGCTGGGCCGGGTGGGTTGTGCCCAACTGGGCACGCCCACGATCAACGCGACCGGGGCCTGTACGACGGGTAATACACCGCTGATCCAGAACACCTACGATACTAGTCTGCTGGGTGGCTCCGATCACCCGGTGGGCCGGCTGACGCAGCAGGTGGCGACGACCATCTTCCCTGATGGCAGTTCTGGCCAGGTCACCGACCAGATGCAGTACGACGCACGCGGACGTGTGAGCCAGAAGAAGCTCTTCATCGGCGTGCCCGGCACCTGGAATATGTCTTCCGGGCTGCCGAGTGATCAACTGACGCAGAGCTATAACGATGCCAACCAGCCGACCACCTCGGCGATCAGCACCAGCGATGGGCATGGCTACACCTTCAGCCAGGTCTATGATGGCAGCACCGGAGTGCAGACCGGGCTGAGTAGCAGCAGCAGCCAGACGGCGGATCTGGCCACCGTGTCCTACACGGTCAACGCGCAACTGGCCTCGGTCAACCTGCTTTCCAGCACGGGCACGCCGCTGGCCACCGAGCAATTCAGCTATGATGCCAACCTGCGCCCCACCTCGACGGTCGCCACCTGGCAATCCGGGAGTGGCACGACGGGGACGATCCTCTCGCATGCGCGCAGCTATGATCTGGCTGGCAACGTGACCAGCGTTACCCAGACCCTGGCGGCGGTGCCGGGCATGAGCAACTCCGGGGGCAGCGAGCAGCAACTGTTCTGCTACGACGAGCAGAATCGGCTGGTGTGGGCCGGCAACCAGGGCACGGTGCCGGGAGCCGGCACGGGTACCTGTGGCAGTGGCACACCCAGCGGCACCCTCTCAGGAGGCAACTACGGGACTAGCTTTGTGGCCACACACCTGGGCCAGCTCTGGCAGGGACCGCTCAATGGCTCAGGTACCCAGCAGCAGTACTTGTATTGTGATAGCGCGCACCCTCACCAGGTAAGCGGCCTCTACACGCTAGGCACCACCTGCGCGACCCGGACGGCGGGCAACACCGTCTACAGCGCCAGCTATGACGCCTGGGGCAACATGACCAGCCGCACGACCGGAGGGATCGCGTCCACGCTCTCCTATGACGCGCTGGATCACCTGGTGCATTGGGATGGCCATGCCGGCACCAGCGAAGACTACCTCTACGATGCCTCCGGGGAGCGCGTGCTGCGCCGGGCGGTGAAGAGCAATGGCAAGGAGATCTTTACCTATCCCTTCGGGCTGATGGACATCCGCTACAGCAGCAGCGGCGTCCAGGTACTGGAGAACGACTATTACATGCTGGCGGGTCGGCTCATCGGCGAGCGAGAAGCAGGCGTCACCGTCTTCTTGCTCACCGACGAACTGGGCTCGGTGATCACCAGCATCTCGGCGGTCGCCGGCAGCGCAGCCGTGACCAGCAACCAGGCGTACAGTCCCTATGGCACACAACGCTATCGCAAGGGGGCGGTCCCGACCGACAAGGGCTTCACGGGCCAGTACCTCGATGACAGCGGGCTGAACTACGATCACGCGCGCTACTATGATCCAGTGATAGGTCGCTTCCTGTCGGCCGATACGGTGCAGGGCAATGGGCAGGGGATGGACCCTTACTCGTATGTGGGCAATAACCCCGAGACGCTCAGTGATCCGACGGGACGGATGTTTGCTTGTCCCCATTGCGGTGATCCTGGAGTTAGTGGTGGACCTCCTCCTCCCCCTCAACCCCAGCATTCAAATCCTCCTCCAAATACGTGTACTCTTACGAGTTGTTCCGTGACTCTTCCCAATTACCGAGGGAGAGGAAACGACACAATTTCAATAAACGATTTGAAGAAAAGCCCTGAAAAACGCAGATTACTTCTGGAGGATTTTTACGCCCGATTCGCACCGGGGTACGGCCAAGCGGAGCTTGATTTTCTCAAATATTTGCTCGACTCACGTCGACTCAGTAAGCCGGGAAACTATTGGGATGTCACTGATTTCGCACTGGCTAGAGATCAATTGGTAGCGGCTTTTGATGCGCTCCACCCGAAATATGCCGTTCAAAGCCAGACCGTGGGTCAATGGCAAAAATTTATCGCTCATCCAGGCAATGCCACCTGGTGGGCAGCCCATAATAGGAGTATCACTGCTGCTGATGCAGAGGCTCGTGCAAATGGTACCTATGGCAGGGAGAGTATCATAGAACAACATTTTATCAATCAAACGACTCGTGTCATTACTGGGATACAAGATGTCACCCAGGTGACTGATTTCTTAGGAATTCCTGGCCTGAGCGATATAGTTGGTCCAAAAGCGTCAACAACGGGAGTCCTTGCGAATGGCTACGATCCGCAAGACTATACTGATGGTGCTGATGTCCTGGCATTTTCAAAACAGGCAGGCATTCCTCTAAGTTTTAATGTGAGTTTTCCACCAGCAGCCGTCATAGGTTTTGGTGTCGTCCTTGCTTTGTGGTGGTGAGAGAGGGAGCTTGATACGCTCTATCATGATGAAGTGATCTGTTCATCTTCCCTGGATAGACAGTTAGCGATATGAACCGACGAATCAGTTTTCGAAGTGGAGTGTTATATGCGAAGAAACCCTCGGTCCGTGTTCTTGCTCACGCTGAGCCTGCTCCTGGTCGGCTGTGCGTCTTCGCCGTTCTTGCCTGCCAGTGGGTCTACTGGGTCATCCACCGCTTCCCTCACGGCTTTTTCTCAGCCAGGCGTGAACTACGAGATGACGTTTTGGTCGCCCGATGGGCGCTGGGTCGTGGCTGCAGCCACCGATGTGCCTGGTGAGATTGATCTGTTCTCCTCCAATGGCCAGGTGGTGAGTACCTGGAAAAATGAATGTGATCTCTATGCGTCTGGCGAAGGTTTCTCCTGGCTACTGGATGGGCGCTGGAGTTGCCCCTATGGCAATGAGCCACCCCTGCTGGAAATCAGGACGCTGAGCCAGAAAGGGCACATGGGTACGCAGACGCTGATTCCTCTGCCCACCAATCCGGGCACGATTGTCGAAACCTCGCTGTGGAATCCTCGCCATTTCTGGTTGGCAACCATCGCGGAATCCCAACCTGGCTTGGACAACCAGATCCTCTATCTTTCCGACCTCTCGGGTCGACGTCTGGCTCCTCCTCTGGATGTCAATGGAAGCGATCTGGCCTGGTCGCCCGATGGCACTACCCTGGCGGTGGTGCAGAGGACGGGGGATGTGCTGCTCCTGGACGTGCATGAGCAGGCCAATGGCCTCCTCGCGCTCCAGAAACAGCGCACGTTGTCTGCAGGGACGGCCAATGATGAACCGGTGGCCTGGTCGCCCTCAGGACGCTGGCTCATCTGTCGTCATGGAACTTACGAACAGGAGGATTACCTCTTCTTGCTGGCTACGGATGGCTCTGGCAAGCAGGTGAAGCTGACCTCCTCGCTCACTGATGGGCAACTCTTGTTGCCGAGTTGGTCTCCTGATGGCACACGAGTGCTCGTCACCATAGTGGGGAGTGGGCAATTGTTCTCGATCGATATGGCGACCTTTCTCAAGGCGCACAAGCTCGCGCCGTAACGGGAAAGTGGTCAGCGCCCAGCCTAAGGTTACCATCTTGGGCTGGGCGCTTTGGACCCTGGCGGCGCAGTCATGCTTGATAACCAGGTGTTCATTCCCTCTGCCCACGAGTTGCGCAACGAGATGATGATAGCAAACAGATAATGTGAGGAAGCGTATGGACAAAAGGATAGAAGCATTGTAAAAAGAGAAAAAAAGGTGTCTCCTTAAGAAAGATGAAAAACATATATCCCTTCATAAGGAGGAGACACACGTAGTATGACACATACTTCAGTCCACATCCAGATTGCCCCGGAATCCGCCCCGACCACGCCTTGTTGGTTTGGAGAAGTCGCCATTGTGGCTCAGATCCTCAAAACCTATGGTCTTATGCGTCTCATCGAGACAAAGGTGCAATTTGCCCGTGCTCGTTTTGATCAGTATGATCTGATTGATTTTGTGGCAGTGCTCATCGGGTATGCCCTCAGCGGTGAACATACCCTGCAAGCCTTTTATGATCGTCTGACGCCGTTTGCCAGCACTTTTATGGCACTCTTCGATCGAAGCGGTCTACCCCATCGCAGCACCTTGAGCCGTTTTCTCGATGCGCTCGACCAGCCGAGTGTCGATGCGTTACGGTCCTTGTTTGCCGACGACCTCGTAGCCAGAACGCCGTTCGGCTCCCCTCCAGGTGGTCTTTGGGATCGTCTGGGACAGCACTGGCTGGTCGTCGATGTCGATGCAACCAAACAAGCCGCACGACAACGGGCACTTCCCCAAACAACGGACCTTCCTGCTCCTCACCGTCGTTTTGATCAGGTGTGCGCCAAGGGCTATTTGGGGTGCAAACGCGGACAAGTGGGACGAACCAGGACGACGGTGTTACAACCCTACACCCATCAATGGCTTGGCACCTTTTCTGGCCCAGGAAACGGCGATTACCGAGCAGAATTGCGACAAGCCATCACGGCATATGCGGCGGCGTTTGCGCTTCCCCTCTGCCAGGTGATCGTACGCGTCGATGGATTGTATGGAAACACGGCTCCTGTCGATGAGATCCTCTCTTCCCACTGTGGAGTCATTGGACGGAGTAAGCAGTATACCTGGCTTGATCTGCCTGCTGTCCAAACCCGACTCCAATCCCCTCCTGATGCGCAGGTCACCCATCCTGAAAGCGGAACTATTCGCTCTCTCTACGATTGTTTTGCGGTGCCACTCACCCCGGCAGGACCGGTCGTCCGCCTCCTTGTCGCCACTCATCCAACTTCTGATCACAAACCTGCCATTGGAGTGGTCCGCAAAGAGACGGTCTACGAACTGTTCTACACGACGTTGCCACCCCACGCATTTACTGCTTCAGATGTGTTGCAGTTGTATCTGCATCGCGGGTCGTTTGAGACAGTGCTCTCAGACGAAGATCAGGAGCAAGATCCTGATCGTTGGGTCTCTCGTTCACCCAGCGGTCAGGACTGTTGGCTGATCATCTCGCAATGGGTGTGGAATCTCCGTTTAGAACTCGGACAACACCTCTCTCCTACCGCCATGCGTGTGATGGAATTTTCGCCTGCGACCGTGGGTGAGCCTGCGACCGTGGGTGAATCTCTCTCATATGGCCCCCCTCAATGGGCCCATCGATCATGGACCAAAGGATTTTCCGGAGCCGATTTTGTGCTGCAACCCGATGGCACGTTACGCTGTCCGGCTGATCATCCCTTAACCGTGCAAGAGCGCAGACCTGAGCGCAATGGCTCTCTGCGCGTGGTCTACGGCGCTCGCGTGTGCCATTGCCGTCCCTGTCCTCTTCGAGCGCACTGTCAAGAATCTCCAACGACGAAGAAGCCCCGGCAAGTCAGTGCCGTTGTGTGGCCCACCTCTTCTACTGCATCTGTTTCGGCTACACCTCCTCCCATTGAAGCCCCACCGACGTTGCTTGAGCCTCTCCCATCTCCACCTCCTCCCCAACCTGCTCCTTTCCCTGTTCTGTGGGGTGATTGGCACCGCTGTTCTCTCCGGCGTCGATGGTTCCAGTTGCTTCGTTCACAAACTGTTCTTCTTCCTTCTGATATCGTTCAACTGGAGAAGAAAAAAGACCTCAAACCGCCAGAGAGACACACCAGAGCGCAACGTGCGCATTGGCGATTGAGCTGGAATGAGCGTCTCGCGCGTAACGCTCGCTCCTCTAGTGTTCTACCGCTGACGATCACGCTTCATGGCCTTCCCGCCACCTTTGCCCAATCCTTTGGCTTTGATCTTGTGGCGGTGGCATAAGATACTGCTTGTTTGTTCTCTCTGTTTCACCTTTTTGAACCTTTTTTCTTCTGGTGCATGCTAGATAACGCGATGAGCAAGGGTTTTTATCGCCTTCGGCGGCGCAGCGGGGCATCGGAGCAACGTGTTCATCGTGTTCTCTTGTTGCTTGCTTGCTTCATTTTATCTCGTTGCGCAACTCGTGGGCTATGGCAAGCAACGGTACTCGCCAGGGGCCATGACCACCAGCAAGGGCTTCACCGGTCAGTACACTGACGTGCTCACCGAACTGGACTACTACAACGCGCGCTACTACGACCCCAAGGTGGGCCTGTTCCTCTCGGCGGATACCGTGCAAGGCAACAGTGCTGGCATGGACCCCTACGCCTACGTGGGCAACAACCCCGAGACGCTCAGTGATCCGACGGGACAGATGTATGCGCCTCCCCAAGGAGCAGGTGGCGGTGGAGGTGGTGGTAGTAATAATGGCGGTGGGCATGGCGGTGGTGGTGGGTACCGGAAGCCCCCACCTCAGAAGGACAACTCAGGGGGAGGATTCTGGGGCTTTGTCGGCAACGTGGCCACGACCGTCCTGGATGCGACCACCGGCATCCCCTCGATGATCAACGACGTGCAGACCATCTTTGATGGCAGCAAAAGCTGGCAGGACAAGCTGCTGGCGGGCGGAGACCTGCTGCTCAACGCGGGCATGGATGCGCTGGCCTTGACCGGAGTGGGAGAGCTGGTCGACATCGGCATCAGAGCCGGGATCCACCTGGCCGAACACGTGGGGGCCGACCTGGTGGAGCACGCGGCCGCCGATGCAGTGGAGCACACGGTTGCTGATACCGCTGAACACATCGCCGCCGATACCACTGAGCACACCGTCTCCAGTACGGCCGACCATACGGCGGCCGACACGATGCAGCACGCAGCCTGTAGCTTCACGTTCCTCACGCTCGTGGCCACCAATCATGGCGAGCAGGCCATCGGCACGCTGCAGGTGGGCACCAAGGTGCTGGCCTACAACCCCAAGACGCACACGATGGAACAGGAGCCAGTGCTGCACGTCTGGGTCCACAGCGACAACGACCTGATCGACCTGACGATCAGCACGACCACGAAGGGTCAGCACGGCACGCCCGCACACAGCACCAACGAGGTCGTGCATACCAACCAGAAGCACCCCTTCCTGACCATCGAGAAGGGCTTCCTGCCCGTAGGCCAGATCGTGCTCGTCATGCATGTATGGCGGGCCGACGGCCAGATCGGCATGATCACTGGCTGGAAGGTTGTACCGGGCGCGAAGACGATGTACAATCTGGAGGTCGCGCAGGATCACACCTTTACGGTGGGCGATGGGCAGTGGGTGGTGCATAACTGTACTGACAACCCTGCGATAGATAGCTCACAACCATATAATCGTCCTCTATTAGGAGACACTCCCAGCAATAGATCTAGTGCTATAGTTATAGCAAACGAGCCGGTATGTCATTGGTGTGGTACTAACGCGAGCACTGTAGCTGACCATGAACCATCAGTGGCTTCGCGGTGGAAGTCAGCGGAATATGATAATGTAACACAAGCCCAAGCTCGTGCAGATGCCGATGATCCTGGACGCATGGTAGGATCATGCAGATCATGCAACTCCAGTAAATCTGGTAGGGTGGTGGGAACAGGACCGGGACAATGGGATCCACGAACGTCACCTCCTAATCAAGCGCGAGGTGGACCCAGCGTATTACCTTGGATTTGGTAATAGAAAGCTCAATTCTGTAACTACATTTGTAGAGGGGTTTACTAAGAGCTCATCCGAAAACCAGTTTCGATCCCGAATTGAAGCGGCTCAGAGTAATTTCCGGATAAGCTCTTAGTGCTTTCGATCATTCAATTGGTGCAAGCGACGCCTGCTTTTAAACCTACTCCAGGGTAATTACTCACAATGAATGGATAAGGAGAAGATGATGTCCAGTACGTGGAATGAGGCATTGAATGTGTACCATGCTCAGCACTTCACGGTTCTCACACGAGAAGACCTGTTCACCTCATCACTAGATACACTTCTGGGTAGCATCCCAGTGCCATTGCCGACCCTGCGGTTGTTAGAGCACCTTTCTCAACCCTATTTGGGTCCTGGGGAGGCCTTTTTTCGCAGTATCCAGAGCGTTCATGGAGAGGGACACGAGCTGTTTCCCCCCTTGAAAGACATGATAGAGCGCGTGACCCAGGTTGCAATCCTCTATGGGGAAGCGTTTGCCTGGAAATCGCCAGACAAGTGGAGTTATCTATTGCAGGTGAGGGATCTTTTCGAGAGCAATACTCATCACTTCCTGCTGGCCCATGCTCCTGCTACCCTAGAGCAAATACAGCAAGCAGAAACTCTTCTTGGCATGCTCCTCCCACCTCAGTATATCGGCTTTCTACAAGGAACGAATGGGGTAGGACTCGCTTTGGAAGAACAAAGATATATATGTGGTGTCGGGGATGCGCGGGCGGCATGGGATGAAGCTGTCACCTCTCTTAGCCCTGAGTATCATGAAATCACCAGGTATTGGCGTCGATGGCATGATGTTCTGGCATATGAAAGAGAACGGGATCGTGAGACGGGCATCACTACCTTTATCTCGGACGAGCGGATATGCGTCCCGTTTGCGTATACCATTGATGATTGGTGTTTTGATCGTTCTCGACCCACGGCTGAAGGGGAGTATCCTGTCCTTTTCTGGGACCATGAGCTTCGTGAAGCAACACCTCAATATGCAGATTTTGAGTCCTGGTTTGTGGATATCGTGATAAATGGTGTAGAAAGGACATGAACGGGACTTGGCGTAAATGAAATGGCCCTTCCACCATAACTAGCGGTATATGGGTGCGGTAGCTGCTCTAGAGAGTATGTGATGCGATCATTTCCAGATCACTCGGCCGAGCGGCTTAGCGCTACGAGAGATCTACGATTTACGGCAGGCGTATCATAATGGAAGCACGGCTCCTCTGATCTCTGGCAGGTGCTGATCCAGAGCGCGGCGACTCTGCATCCTGACGTGACCAAGGTACTCACGTCCGCAGCACTCCTGGAGCCATGGAAGTGTTTCTCTCCTCTAGACTATATCGACAAGAGTGGTTAGGCGGCTGACTCGCTGGAGCACGCGGGGACCTGTAGCTTCACATTCCTGACCCACGTCGCCACCGATCATGGCAAGCAAGCCGTCGGCACGCGGCAGGTGGGCCAGATCGCCGTGGGCATGCATGTGCGGCGGGCCGACGGCAAGATCGGCGTGATCACCGGCTGGAAGGTGGTGTCGGGTGCGAAGACGATGTACAATCTGGAGGTCGCGCAGGCTCACACCTTTACGGTGGGCGATGGGCAGTGGGTGGTGCATAATTGTGGCTTTGGAAATAATAAGGCTCCTATTGATATGAAACATGTTCTTGATGGCCACAGCAATGGGACTTATCAGTCACTTCTCAAAAGATCAGCAAGTGGTGATCAAAAGGCCGCAGCGGTCCTCGCAAAGGATACTTACTTTGTTGGACAAACTGATGAGGACGTAGGAAAAATTGTTCGGGATGCTTGGACAAACCGGGTAAAGGCTGGTGCTCAACAAATAGATCCTATGGGTGTAGTGAGACAAATGTGGCGTGGTGTAGGAAGAGGATGGCAAGTAGAGGGCTGGTACAATCTTACGGAAAAAATTGGTAACTACTCAGGTACCCCAAGCGATAGGGAAAGGATGACCATTGAAAACGGCAGCAAGAGAGGACAGCATGGGATGACCCTGCTTCTGCATGGTAGAGAGATAGCTGCGGATGCGGCAAAAAGCCGTGGCCCCAGTGGCACTGCGAAACGTGCCAGAAATCTTTTGCTGGACTTTGGCCATCCTCAAATCACGCTCAGCCTGGTTGTTCGTAAAGGGGATTCGCAGGTCGTCGAGCAAGGCCAGCACCTGGTCAGCCCGCTCAAGCAGAGCATCGAGCAGGTTCTTGGAGGGACTTTGCTTGCGCCGACCTCTCCGTTTTT
>JALYTT010000219.1 GCA_030854145.1 Chloroflexota bacterium
ACTCCCAGGACGGCGAGGCAAGCCACGCGCTACGGGACGGCGGTCTTACGCGCTTTCGGCCTTGAGCTTATTGCTGGCGAAGAGCTTGATGAAGATGATCGTCAGCTCAAACAGGCAGGACATCGCGACGCCCAGGATAATCGGGCTGAAGATATCAGCCCCCGGCGTCAGGAATGTCGCGGCGACCCACATGCCGACATGCGAGGCGGCGCGGCGCTTTTTGAGCGTATCCGAGGTGATCAGCCCGATCTGTGCCATGAAGGTGAGTACCAGCGGGATCTCGAAAACGACACCGAACGCCAGCAGGAAGAAGGCTACGAATGTGAAGTAGCTATCCGCCGAGATCAGTTCAAGGAAGTTGCTCGAACCAAAGTCGATCAGCCAGCGAACAGGAAACTGGAGCACAGCGAAGCCCAGGCCAATGCCCGCGACGAAGAGTACCACGCCCAGGCAGATGAAAGGCACGGCGTTTTTCTTTTCGCGCGAGTACAGTCCCGGCGCGATGAAGGCCCAGATCTGGTAAAGAAGTACTGGTATGGCGATCAGGATACCAACCGCGACCGAGATCTTGAGAAAGACAGTGAAGCTGCCCGCCAGGTCTGTCATGACGAGATTCCGGCCTGGACTATGTGCGATCTGCACCGCCTGTGCTGGCAGAGGCAACTCCAGGAAGTTCAGGATTGCCTCGCGAAAGATGAAGCCGATGATGGAGCCGATTACGACAGCGATCAACGATTTGAGGATACGCCAGCGCAGCTCCTCCAGATGCTCCACCAGGGACATAGTCGCCTCTTCGTCTTCTTCATCCTCCAGATGGTAGTCATCGATGGGCGCCATGCCATTGCGCTGATCTATATTACTGGTTGCCATCTTGTTCCCTCTGATAGATACCAGCCGCAGGCATTATTCGCCCCTGTGTTCGACCACACCCGGCTCGCTGATGGTCTCGCTATGCACCACCGTGCTCTCCACAGGAGTACTTGTCGTGCGGCGTATCAGCTCGCTCTCTACAGGCATGTTGCTGAGTCTGTGGATCTCGCTGTTGGCCGGTATCATCGGCTCGTCAACCAGCTCCTCCTTGGGATTGGAAGGGTGAGCGGTCAGTTCGTTCATGCCCTTGCGAAACTCTTTGATGCTCTTGCCAACCGCTGCGCCCATCTCTGGCAGGCGTTTCGGGCCAAAGACCAGCAGTGCGACAACAAGGATGACGATAAGGTCCATACCGTGAAAACCTGGGATCATGATAGAATATCCTTTCTTACACTCCGGACAGCACATGGGCTGGCCCGTTGGTTACAGTATTACGAATAAGCCGGGCGGGTGCTAGTATCCTGCCCGCTCAACGCCGCTTCCAGGGCTTGCAGGCCCTCCAGGCCGAAACTGAGCGCGCCAACTCCGGCGGCCCCGATAGCTACGAGCGTGGTTGCGCGCCGGCGGCTGATGCGCTTCTCACGCAAGATCGTGGCCATATTTTGCTGTGCCTCCGCCTCCTGGGACTGCTGGCGCACAGAGGCGCAGAGGCGTTGCTCCAGGTCAGCGGGCGCCGGTGCTGCGCTACCATAGTGGCGTAACAGCAGGGTCTCGATAGAGTCGTTCTGCATGGTTCCTCCCCAGATGGAAGGGAGATGAGAGCATCGTATAGCTCGACTCGGTCTTCGCTATGCGCTTCTCAACATGCTCCTCGTGGCTCTGGTACGTTTTAGTCGTGTTGTGCGGTATATGGCCCTCGCTGGCGGCGTGTACACTGTCGTTGATCTCTTCGCCGCCCTCGCCCGCGTACAATTGCTGAAACTGCTTGCGGGCGCGCGCCAGGCGCTGGCGGACCGCAGCCTCATTCAGATCGAGCATCTGCGCGATCTCAGCCGTCGAGAAGCTACCGACCACCGAGAGTAGCAGGCAGACACGCAACGTCTCCGGCAGTCGTCGCATCGTGCGCTGTACCGCGTCGCGCTCGGTGACCAGCTCGCCCGGATCTATGCTCTCCCTGGCCCCGTAGCCTGCTGGCTGTACCGGTGCTGCCTGCTCGTGTAGGAGGGCCTCGCTGCCTGTCGTCTCCCCGCCTTGTTCCAGCTCGCCTGCCGACCTTTTCTGCATGCGCGAGAAGGGCACGAAACGGAAGAGACGGCGCCGGCGTTGTTGCATACGTACGGTATTAATGGCGATACGCAGCAGCCACGCTCGCGCGTTAAATTGTGTCCCGCTGACCTCGCGTGCGGCATCAATGGATTTCAGGGCCTGGTGAAAGGTATCCTGTGTCAGGTCCTGGCTCTCTTCCCATTCGCCAGTCAGGCCATAGATGGTGTGAAAGACCAGTTTGCCATATTCATGAACAAGTGCCTCTACCACTTGGGCCGCGGGCATCATAAGCTACAAAACTTTCTGCGTATTGCGAGATTCTACAATCAGGATCTCGCTACAGTAATGGAGATGCATGGGAGGGGGGAAATGTGACATAGAAAATCCGACAAAGGAAAACCCGAAAAATAGAAAGTGCGGATGATACGCAATCCATCGATGATGGAGTCATATCATCTGCACTTTCTCTGGGTAGGAAGGCGGTTCGATCGGGTGTTTCGTGAGTTATGCATCGCGCCGCCTCCTGTCTCCCGCCTTGATCAGCGCAGATGTTCTTCTATGTAGTCCTCCGCCTCTTGAACCGTGGTGATCTTCTCGGCGTCCTCATCGGAGATCTGGAGTTTGAACTCCTCCTCCAGAGACATGATGAGTTCGACAAGGTCAAGGGAGTCTGCGTTCAGATCCTCGACAAAGGAAGCGCTGGGGATGACCTCGTGCTCGTCAACACCAAGCTGATCGACGATGATCTTTTTCAGTCGTTCAAAGACAGTTGCCATTATGTTACCTCACTTTCCGCTTTTGGAGTGGGCAGTTGTTGCGCCCGATTAAATATCGTACCAAGGACCCCATTGATAAAACGACTGGAGGTATCGCTGCCAAAGAGCTTGGCTAACTCCACTGCCTCATTAATGGCGGCCTTTGCCGGTACCGTATTATTAAACAGAATTTCGTAGATTGCAAGTCTGAGGATGTTTTTATCAATTCGGGCCATTTGCTGTAATGGCCACTCGTGCGCCGCACTCTGAATATGGGCATCAATCTCCGCCAGGTGATCACACGCGCCTGTCACCAGTTCGGTAGCATACTCCACCACTTTGGGGTGCAGATTGCGTTCCCCGGCGTGGCGTGATACTACCTCGACCGGCGCGTGCCGGACGGTATCATATTCGTAAAGTGCTTGTAGCGCGATCATCCGCGCCTGTCTACGTATTCCTATTGGCATAGTGCCCTCAAATGTCGCTCACGTGCGTCAATCGGTGCTTGCTTGTCTGGCAGATACTTTTCCGGCGTGCTTAACCTGCTCATGCTCTCTGTCCCTACCTGGCTAGACAACATCTTGAATGTAGACGTTGATCTCTTGCACTTTCATGCCAACCATGTGTTCAACGGCCGAAGCTACTTCGTCCTGAACGGCGGAGCCAACCTCAACAATGTTAACGCCGGAGTTCACGACGATATACAGGTCGGTAGAAACACTGTTATCTTTTACCGATAGCGCCACGCCCTGCCTGGGAATCTCTCGCCCAAGGAGGCGAGGCCATTGAGCGCTGACATGGGCCATCCGCACGACCCCCGGCACCTGGAGTGCGGTGTTCGTGACAATGGTTGAAAGCACCTGGCGGGCGATGCGTACAACCCCTAGCGATTCAGTAACCATCAGTTCTCCCTTAGAGAGTGGCAGATAACGAGGCCTTTTTAATTATACCTCATACCCCGTGTAAAAGGCCCGTTTCCCGTAGAGTACTAGCCGCTTTTTCGATATCCGCAGCGTTTGCGATATTCATAAGCACTGCCCCCTTGACAATGCGTTTGACCATAGCTGTCAGCGCCTGCCCCGGACCAATTTCCAGGAAGGTTGTCACCCCCGCGTTTGCCAGGTATGTGATGGTGCGCGTCCACTGCACCGGCGCCGCGATCTGCTGCGCCAGTTCCTCCCGCAGAGCCTGAGCTGCGGTGAGTGGCTCGGCGCTGATGTTGCCGATGATAGGGATCGTGGCATCACGTAGAGGTGCCCCCTTGATAGCGTCCGCCAGTCCTGTCGAGGCTGGCTGCATGACGGGCGAGTGGAAGGCTCCGCTGACGGCCAGGGGAATGACGCGTTTGGCTCCCCGCGCCTTCGCCATCTCCATCGCCAGTTGCAGGGCGTGCTGCTCACCGGAAAGAACCACCTGGCCGGGTGCGTTGAGATTGGCGACGGCTACCTGTCTCTGTCCGGGGTGGCTCCCGGCACCCTCTTCTCGCTCAGCGGATGCCTGAGTTGAAGCCTCGCGGCAAATCTCCTGCAGTGGTCCCTCGTCCATCCCCAGCACCGCTACCATCCCTCCGGGACAGAGCGTCCCTTCGTGATGCATCAAACGCCCCCGCTCGCGTACCAGGATCACTGCGTCGCGCAGATCGAGCGCACCGGAGGCGACCAGGGCCGCATATTCACCGACGCTGTGTCCGGCGGTAAAGCTGGGCGTGAGTGGCGCTGACCAGGAAGAATGCTGTGGGGAGAGGGCTTCTTGAAGGGCTGCCAGGAGCGCGAGGCTCACTGTGACAATCGTGGGCTGGGCATTGATCGTTTCGCGCAGGGTCTCTTCAGGGCCATGAAAGCACAGGGTACTGAGCGAGATCCCCAGGGCGCTATCAACGGCTTCGAAAACCTGGCGGGCGGCCGGTGAGGCGGCGAAAATATCGGCCCCCATACCAACGGCTTGACTGCCTTGCCCTGGGAAAAGAAAGGCTATAGGTGTGGTCATGATTTCACCCATAAATATCGAGGCGGCTGAGGAAGCATTGCTGCTGACCCTCTCCGCCTCAAAGATTACTTATTCCTGGTCCTGGGCAAAAAGACCTGTCGCCCACGATACTTCCCACAATAGGGGCAGGCATGATGCGCGAGCCGGGGCTTGCGGCAATCTGGGCAGGCCACCAACTGAGGCAATTTCAGGTGCAGGTGCGCACGCCGTTCGCCCTGGCGAGCGTGCGAGGTTCGCTGTTTTGGTAGTGCTCCCATGAGCTGATTCTCCTCTTCTCAATTACTTTGTCTGTGTACTCCCTTGCGGGTGTCTTGTTCCTTGTGCTGGTGCTGGATCACCTGGTCTGTTCTGGCTGCGAGCCGTTCTGTAGCAACTTTTCAAGGATGCTAAAGGGGTTATCCACCACCTCCGGCTGGCAATCGCAGGGGCCGAGGCTTAGATCGTGACCGCACTGCGGACACAGCCCCGGACAGTCCTCACGGCATAGAATGATCATCGGCTGTTGGAGCAACAGGCCCTGCCGCACCGCCTCGGTAAGATCGAGTATATGGTGGTCGTCGATAGGGAAGGCATCTTCCTCATCGATCGGCGCGGGTATCGGCAGGCCGGTGTTCATATCCAATGTGGGATAAAACAATTCTTCGAATGCGACATGCGTCGGCTGCTGGAACTCTTTCAAGCAGCGGTCGCATACCAACTCAACGATCATATCCACCCAGCCGTCCGCGAGGATGCCCTGGTTGGTGCGGCGCATACGCACGTGACCATCGATTGGACCAATGACCTTTATATCGCTATCGAGTTGAACATCTACTTCATGGATATCCGACTCCAGGCAGGTACTTACCTGGGCCTTCATCAGTTGCGCCACATTGAATTGCATAGCTCGTTCCTCGTTTCCTTCTCTTCCCATATTCATGTCTCTACAAAAGCATGGGTGAAATATGACGGCGCAACCTGGAAGAGATAGAGCTTCTCGCTAGTGTCCGTTCATTATAGGGGAGTATGCGAGCGAGTGTCAAGCCCTGTCATTCATCCAGGGAGTCGCGTCTTGCTGGAGCATGGGTCCCCCCATGGTGTCGGCGGCCAGGGAGGCCCGGCGCGGGACGGAGCGTGCTGGTGGCAGTCCTTCTTCGGACTCCTCGTACAGCGTGTTGTCCTGCGCGTATAGCTCATT
Source organism: Chloroflexota bacterium (assembly GCA_030854145.1). Next base: position 5,995 of record JALYTT010000219.1, read on the forward strand.
CCCACCATTCTCATCTACGTCCTGGCCGCTGTCCTCTTGCAGGCTTTCAAGCCCCTTCTCAATGCTCAAAATGGTGCGGCTGACATCCATCTCAATGCCGCCCAGGTGCTCGCGCAGCCCGCGCAGAGTCTCCGCGACATAGGCGTCTGCGTCGGCCTTGAGCTGCTCCGCCTGGGTCTCGGCGCGTCGGATCATCTCTTTGGTGCGCTCTTCCGCCGCCCGCAGCAGCCCTTCGCGATTCATGGAACGCTCGGACTCCTCGCGCGCCTTTGATAGCAGCGTGGTGGCGTCGGCCTGCGCCTGGGCAATGATGCGCTCCTTCTCCTGGATAACGCGCCGTGCCTGTTTGATCTCCTCGGGAATAGCCGTCCGCATCTGGTCAACGACGTTAAGAATATCGGGCTCTTTGATGATAATCTGATTCATCAGCGGCATTCTGCGACTGGTTGCGATGAGGTTCTCCAGGCGATCTACAAGATAAAGTATGTCCACACTGACCTCTTCCTCAACTCGAGTACACTGCCTTCGTGCGCGCAAAGGCGGTCTCTCTCACTGCATAACTTACGTCTCGAACTTGTGTTGCAATGCGCGCACCACGATGGGCGGCAACATATCAGTGACATCACCGCCCAGGCGAGCTACTTCCTTGAGTAAGGATGAACTGACAAACAGGTGCTGCAGGTTGGTTATCAGGAAGATGATTTCAATTTCCGGCGCCAGCTTGCGGTACATCAACCCCTGCTGGAATTCTACTTCAAAGTCGTTGGGTGAGCGTAGCCCCCGGATAATCGCCTGTCCCCCCACCATATGCACGTGTTCTACAGTCAGGCCGGTGAACTGCTCGATGCGCACATTAGATAGCCCTTCGGCGGCAATCACCTCTTGCCAGAGCTGTACGCGCTCATCGACCGAGAAGAGCAGGTTCTTCGCGGGACTGGCATACACTGCGACAATCAGCGTGTCAAAGAGGCGTGCCCCCCGGCGCGCGATATCCAGGTGCCCGTTTGTGAGTGGATCGAAACTGCCTGGGTAGACGCCGATCCGCTGACCCGTTTCCTTGTTGCTCACGCTTCTATTCCTTCGACTCGACTAAGAAACGCATAGAGATAAGTTTTCTTGCTCTCCGTCAATACCCTTGCTACTCACGTGCCAACCAAATACAGTGCTACTGTACCATAGGGGATAGTGGGGATGCAAGGAGATAGACAACCTGCCAGCCCGGTTCCTCTCTGCAAGGGGAGGCACCTTTCGCATGTCTCTTTTTCTAAAAATGATGCGTATTATGAGAGGGGTTAAAGGGAAAAGATAGTAAGTAGTATCTTCCTGAACAGGAAAGGAGACACACGATGTTTTTTCATGTACAAAAACTGATCAACGAGATCGTTCCCGACGAACCCGATCCAGCCGCTGCCAATGCTTTGCAGGAAGGCTTAGGGGGCCAGTTCGGCGAAATGCGTACGATGATGCAGTATCTATTTCAGAGTTTTAACTTTCGCGGGAAGGCGAAGCCCTATCTTGATTTGATCCAGGGGGTTGGTATCGAGGAGATTAGCCATGTCGAGCTGATTGCCACCACGATCAACCACCTCGTCGATGGTTCCCCGCGCTATACTGGCAAAGGCACTCCGGGCGCCGGTGGTTCAACATTGCCTTGAGCCAGGGGAACATCCATCACTTCCTTGTGGGGGCGCAGGCCGCCATGCCCGTTGATGCCGCCGGCAATCCGTGGTCTGGCTCCTACGTCTACAATAGTGGGAATCTGACCCTTGACCTGATCTACAATCTGATGCTTGAGGCGACGGGACGGCTCCAGAAGTGCCGCCTCTACGAGATGATCGATAACAAGACCGCTCGCTCCACCATCTCTTATCTGATTGTGCGTGATCACGCGCACGAGAATGCGTATGCCAAGGCCCTGGAGACGCTGGGTGTGAATTGGGGGAAGGTGTTGCCTATTCCTAATTTCGATGCGACCAAATATCCAGAGGTTAAACAGCTCATGGACCAGGGAGTCCATCATCAGCAGCATCACTGGCGCCTGGATGGCTCAGAGATGGCGAAGATCTTCCATGGCTCCGCGCCCGCAGGAGGCGGCGAACTGGTGACCACAGCAGAACCACCCGAAGGCGCCCCGTTCCATCCAGGACCGGAGCGACCTGAGGAGTTTTCTCCCGGTCTCACCCCAGAGATCTTGGCATTGGTGGAGCAAGTATCCAAGATGCAGTAATGTTTTCCCACATGCTGTGAAGTCACATCTCAGACGGCTGTGCGGCTCGCATGGCCGTCTGAGATGTTAAGATAGGCATAGATCAGGTCAACTTCTCCCACATCGCCACCACTTACCTCGTTCCATTGTTTTTAAGCGGTGGCAGTTGGCGCAACGTACTTCGCACTTGGCGATTTCAGCTTCTATGGTGGACCACTTAAAACCCCAGGTAAGGAAATTGGCTATCCCGCGAGATTTCTGTCCATCGATATGATCAAACTCAAGAAGGCGGATATCCGTCTGACTACAATCGACGCAGGGATGCGTGGAAAGGTAAGAGGAAATATGCAACCTATTCTCAGCAACCGCCCGCGCCTTACCAATGCGGGTGCGCTCGTTATAAATGCGTCTGTTGTTCTGGTAGTGCAGTTTGCTCATTTCTGATTGACAATACTTGCAGCGCGGTTGACGTATACCATGATCTCTATCCCTCCAACTGAAATCTTTCTCTGCATCCCGTTCTTCACCACAACTTGAGCAAAACTTTTTCATAAGGTGCATATCGGTACATATACTACATTTAATGTAGGACGGTTCTTGCGCTTCTTCAAACCCACCTGAAAGTTCGGGTTGATGCTCTGGACTACTGGTTGTATCTCTGTTTCGTTCAAATCGCCACCAGCCAGCTCTTTCGCCTGTCTTGATACGATGGCAATTCACACAGCGAACTTCGCATTTAGCGATTTCATCCTCTATGGCTTTCCAAGAAATAGCATTATTGAGCAGTCTTGCTATATTTGCAGATTTGTGACCGAGTACATGGTCAAACTCAAGCACACGGATATCGGTTTTACCACAATCGATACAAGGATGGCAAGATAAATACTCAGCAAGTTTTCTCTGATTATCTTCGGTAATTAGAGGTTCACGCGCGCGAGCGTGGTCAAAATATGACTGTTTGTTGTTTTTATAGTGCAGTTTGCTTGCTTGGGATTGGCAGAGCTTACAGCGGGTGTTGCGGATACCACGATCTTTGTGTTTCCAGCTAAAATCTAGCTCAGCATCACGTTCCTGGCCGCAGCCTGAACAAATCTTTTTCATGATGAAACCCCCTATGAAATAGAACCTGGGTATATTGCTCAGGTATCTATTTCTTTGCACTACCCTCTACTTAGTATCCCAATGTGCAGTGTATTTTCGAATTGAAAAGATGATTTAGAACAAAATAAGAACTCCTGAATTACTAAGTTCAGGAGTTCGTTTTAGCAGGGGAGACAGGACTTGAACCCGCAGCCGCCCAGTTTGGAGCCGGGTGCTCTACCAATTGAGCTACTCCCCTAAGACCTGCCATGATAATAGCAGCGCGAGAAGGATTTGTCAAGACCATAGGCAGTCCCGCCGTTCCCGTCCAGACCAACTTCTCTCATCCCCGGTCATCACGCAATATCGAGCGTACTCACATTCCAGTTCACTTTTGTCGACCAATCCTCGCTTCCCGTCTGCGTATTGATCGCGTGAATGGTAGCAAACTGATTTTGTCCCAGATCATTGAAGCCCACATACAGCTCATCGCCTATCAGCTTCATGCGTGTGGCTATGCCGCTCGCTAGGGTTCTCAGCTTCTCATGCCTAATATTTGCTACAAAAAGTTCCCTGGTGATACTCTTGATACGCTATTCATCCCCAACTTGCTTAGTCAGGATAAGTATACTGTAATGTATGGATACATTGACATGCAACTAGAGGGAATAGCCACTATCTGTCGACTGTGCAGCGCAGTGTTGCGAACAAGCGCCATTTCATATGAATACTATAGAAATAGCATGTATACCCAACGAGGAGGGGATCATGAGGGACACATCGCAAATAGGATTAATCAGCCATACTGCTGTCTTAAATCGACTGGTGCAATTGGGATTTGAGGCGCTGCTCCCATGGGCTGATCACCTGGGATACGACCTGGCGTATTACATGGTTGATGAACATCGCAGCTTCGGGTTCTTCGTTCATCAGGAAGCGCACCTTGTGCGCATTCAGGTTAAGACAGCGCGTATTGTGAAAGATGGGACCTGTCTTGAGTTCAATACTGTTTCTGTAACAACGAATGGTAAGGGATCTAACCACCGCAAACGGGGGTATGTAGGAAAGGCAGAATACTTTGCTGCTTATAGCCCAGAGACAGGGAAAGTGTACATGGTTCCTGTCAATGAAGCTCCGAAAGGTGGTAGCATGACACTGCGCTTTAAGAGCGCCGGGCTAGTACGTGGGAACCATAAGAAGACATATATTGTACCGTATGAGGAAATTAATGATCCCCGGTTCAATTGGGCCGAGGATTATGAGATTTAGCATGGGCGGAGAGGGAGAGATTCGAACTCTCGGGGGGCTATACACCCCCAAGCGCTTAGCAGGCGCTCGCACTAGGCCACTATGCGACCTCTCCGTACGGTGAGTGTTACCTCACTACAGAGAAAAATTATACTCCTCCAGGATGCCTCTGTCAAGCTATAGCTGGCCGTATTTTTCAGTGCATAGAAGGCTCAACCTTCTTTACCTACTCTCCTCGTTGGCAATCTCCCGTAGGGGCGATCCCTTGCGGGCGCCAATAAGCGTCAAGGTAAGGCATCGCTTGCAGAAAGCGAGCGGCGCATCCGTAGGGCGTGGCTTGCCTCGCCAGTCC
>JALYTT010000670.1 GCA_030854145.1 Chloroflexota bacterium
CACATCCTGGGGGTCCAGGCGCAGGTCATCGCGATACATCGTGATCACGTCATCAAGCGTATCGGCATGCACGCTGGTAGCGATATGAAAGCCCTGAGCAGGGAGTTTGAGATAGCGGCGCGCCACACGGCCCCACATATAAATGGGCAGGTGATCGCTGACCTCGTTGCAGAGCGCATAGGTAGTCGTGGAATCGAGATCGGGCACGCGCGTGAAGGCGAAGTTCTCATACATACCGGACATATATGCCAGGGCGGTCCCCTCGGGAAGAAATTGGAGCAGAGCGTTCAAGGTAGTTGTCTTGCCCACGCCCGGCTGGGGATCGGTGGGGCCGGCCACGGTGAGCGAGGCGCCATGCTCCAGCATTACCCAGATAAGCGCCGCCGTCTCTACATCGACGCTGCCCAGAGCGATAATCTGCGCCATCGAGAGCGGCCGACGCGACTCATAATGCCACCAATGGCGTTCATAGGGATCACGTGGATCGAACATACTCTTCTTCCCTTCCCGTGGGCGAAACAAGCCGTCGCCCCAACGTTCCTTGCTCTACACCATCTATACATTGTATTGCTTTCCTTATTGTACAATGCCTCTGGGCTGGTCCGCCTCAGCCTGTTTCGCGGCTTCAGGCTCCGGAAGCGGGAGCTTCAACCAGCCAGGGCGCGGGTTCCAGCCCATAGCGACCACGCGCGGGTGATGCTCAGGTTCCAGTTCAACGAGGCTCACAGAGGCATTATCGATGAACAACGAACCGGCGCGTCCCGCCTCTAACCCTGTATAATGCGCCAGCAGCAACTTGACAACATCGGCATGCGCCACAAACGCGGGGTAGGCACCGCTTGTTTCCAGTGTACGCCAGCGTTCAACAGCAGCAACCGCCCGCTGCTGCACCTGGGGGAACGTCTCGATATCCGCAGCAGGCGCTACCGTAGGATCGCGCACATAGGCTTTCCATTCGGGGTCGGTTTTATTCAGTTCCTCATAGTTATGTCCTGCCCAGCGGCCTATAGCGGTATCCATCAGGTGTGGCTCTAATTGCACGCTGAGATTGCGGCACTGCGCAATGATCTCCGCGGTGTCGCGCGCGCGCTCCAATGGACTGCTGATAATAGCGCTGATCGGCAGCACGCTCAAAGCGTCCGCCAGACGAGCTACCTGCTGTCGCCCGACATCATTCAACGCGACGCCTGGTAACTGTCCAGGCAGGCGATGCTCAACGTTCCATGCTGTTTGCCCGTGCCGAATAAGGAGCAGGGTCTGTTTCATAGTAGTATCGTTACTTCCCTTAAAGTGATTGCGCCGCTGCCAGAAGTGTAGACGCCAGATCCAGAAATGCCAGCATACACATGCATATATCCATAGCACAAGCAACCAGCCCCTTCCAGCACTGGCCAGCCTTGTGAGATACTTTTTCATACACCCAGGTCCCGACCCCCTACATTCTCATCGGCCAGTCCACCAATTAGATGAAGTCCCGGCCTCAAATGGGTCATAACCCATAGGGGTGATAGTGTGACACATATGTTCTTTCATTGTAGCAGGCAATACGGTCAGGGCGCAACCTGTGCGCTCTGGCCGTATTGCCTGCTAGCCTATTCGGGCGCGTCTTGAGCTGATGTCGCCTGAGCAGGCATCTTCAACGTTTCAGGTATGGGAGTGGCAGGCACCTCAGAGCAGTCCGGAAAAACCGGAGCAATGGGGGGAGTCTGCATCTCGTTCGGTACCGTCGAGGGAGCCATATCTTGCTCTCTCACGGTCCAGTACGTCAGGAGAGTGCTCTGCCTGGCCCGCTCCACAGCCACCTGCTCTGGCGCAAGTTGTGGGAGGCGCAGCATCGGCGCCAGTTGAATGACAAGTTGTATATCTTCCATAATAAATCCTCCTAACAGCCCAACAACATATATTCCTATATCATAGTATAATAAGTTATCATAATAATGGGGAGAGCTATGTATGCAACCAGGCCAGCGCAACACACGACGATAGATGGACCCCGGCAGGCCCAATCTGTTGCTGGCTGTTTGCTAGCAACTCCTCTGGACGGAGGAGGGGAAAGGCGATGCTCCCACTCTTCATAGCTCTTGGGCTGCTTGGCAGCGGCATCTTGCTCCTGGTGCTGGGGGCAGACTGGTTTCTCGATGGCGCGGGAGACCTGGCACAGGCCCTGGGCGTCAGCGCCCTGGTGCTGGGTGTGCTGCTGGCGGGACTGGAGCCGGAGGAGATGCTGACATCCGCCATAGCCTCTGCGCGCGGCGCCCCCACCCTCGCCATAGGCAATGTCATTGGCACCAATGTGACGATCATCACCGCTGCTCTGGGTCTCTCCGCCTTGATCACCCCTATGGTCATTGATCGCCGCGTGCGCCGGCAAGCTCTCATAGCAACCCTGGTATCGATCATCCCCATTGTGCTGCTCTACCTGGGTGTGGTCACGCAGCTTGAAGGGCTATTTCTGTTGATCGTGTTCGTAGGCTACACCATCTTCTTGTTCCGCACAGATCGGGAGGCCGTCAAACGCATGGCCGAGCTTGAAGCAGATGACGATGATGATGAGGACGATGACGACAATCAGCAACCGCGCCCTCGCCTCCGTTGGAGACCTGTGTTGCTGACTGTTGGCGGCCTGGCGGCGATGGCGGTCGGCGGTCCCGCGATTGTGGAGGGCGCGCTCCGTCTGGCGCAGGTAGTGGGCCTGAGCCAGGGAGCCGTGGGCGCAACCATTGTCTCGCTTGGCACAGGCGCCGAGATGATCGCGCTGGGGGTCAGCGCAGCTCGCAAGAAACGCTCAGACATCCTGGTGGGCGGCATCCTCGGCTCCTTCGCCTACAATCTACTCGTGACGCTGGGTCTCGCCGCCACCATCCACTCCCTACCTGTGGACCCCCATGTAACAGTTGTTGCCCTGCCGGTCATGGTCGGTGTTCACCTCGTGCTCCTGGCCCTCATCTGGTATGGGAAGATCTCCCGCGTGATGGGCGGCCTCTTGCTGGGGATATATGTCGCTTATGTGATTGGAGTAGTGCTGGCGTAGATCAGATCAAGAAGAGAGTGAGTGCAGAAATGTCGCCACTACACACTCTGTCTCTTCAGGGTTCTGCGTCTCCATCAATTGCATGCGTAGTTCCTGCGCCCCCGGAAAACCGTTC
>JALYTT010000220.1 GCA_030854145.1 Chloroflexota bacterium
GAGCTTGACGCTTGCCAGCCTGGAGCACACCGCGGTCCTCCTCCAATCTGACGTGGACGCGCGCTAAGGTTTCGCGCTTTTCCAGGTCAATGACCTCCTCTGGCTTCCAACAAGTGCGACTGTAGTGCCTGGCTGATTTCCCAGGTTTCACCCTAAAAATCGTCGAACATTCACTATGTTAGTACATCAAGACCGGCGTGTATACGACAACGAAATTGTAGAGCCAGGCTGCATTTGCCAGCGAGATGTTCACACAGCCGTGTGAGCCTTGCGACGAGAAGGGGTCACCGCTCGCGTCCTGGTGCGGGTAGTTGGTGCCAGGACCGTAAGTGACGCGCCACCAGCTATCGTGGAGGAAGTAGCCGTTGCTGTGGTACTGCATGGCGTAGTGGATCGGCGTGTCAGGGTAGTAGTACGGTGACGACTTCGGCACGCCTGCCTTGAAGACGGTAGGTGATTTCTTGCCTTCTACCCACCAGGCGCCCGGAAGGCTCGGCTTGTCAGGTCGGCCCGTGGTGACCAGGAAGGCTTTGACCAGCTTGCCATGATCGTAGACGCGCATGGCCTGTTCCTCCAGCGAGACGACCACTACGCGCCTGTCCATGTCGCCATAGTGTTGCAGGAGTTGCAGGTCCGTCTTGTGAGGCTGGTTGTACGGTGTCTTGTCTCCGAAGTTGTCGGTCATGGCCTGGAAGTTGGTCAGGGACTTGTACAGCTCATCGATACTCCACTGGTAATCGGCGATAGTCTGGGCAGTGCTTAACTCCCCCTGTACCCAGCCGCCGATGCCCCCCGAGCCGTATTCGAAGCCAAGTGGGTAAGTGGTGTTGTTGGAGGTATCGTGATATGTGTGCTGTTTGCCCCAATCCGTGGCTTTCTGCTGAAGCTGCTGCTGGAGACCCTGGGCCTCGGCTTTCGTCGCCGGGATCTTGATGCCATCAACGTGGGTATTGAGCGTGATCAGGGCGCTCTGATAGGCGCTGCTCGTCTGAGCGCTGGTCAGGGCTTGCTGATCGCCGGTGTACTGCTGTTGGTACGGGGTCGCATCGCTGCCGTACTGCTGCATCAGCGCGATCCACTGTTGGAACGTCTGAAGCTGCATCTCGCCCTGGCTTTTCAGCGTTGGACTGATGCTCGGCGTCGGCAAAGACGTAGGGACACCCCTCGCAGTCGTGCTCGCGCCGGGAGTGCTGGCGCTGCTACAGGCGTTGAGAAGTACCGCGCAGAGTACGAATGCGCTCAGCAGGAATATATATGGGCGCTGCCTGGAAGATCTTCTCTTCAATAAACCCTGGTAGTTCATATCGCCATCCTTTGTGATGCACTGCTGTGTTATCCAGCTATTCGGTACAACAAAGAGAGTAGCCTGTCTCATTCCATTTATTACGTTTAGAGGCTACACACTGGATACCCTGGCTCTGCCACACAGATAGTATAGCTCACTATTTCTTAAAACACAGTGACCTGTTGCACAATTCCGGGGCTAGCCATCTATGCGTGCCAGGATCTCGGCGTGTAGTTCCTGGGTACCTGCGGCCACCAGCGAGAAGACCTCGCGCAGATTGGTGGCGTTGCGCAGGGGCTGCCCATGCTGTGCCGTGACGATTCCGCCGGCCTCCAGCACGATACTGAGCGAGGCCAGGAACGATTCGGCGGTGAGCACGTTGCCGATGTCGATGTAGGCATCGTACGCGCCACTGGCGACATACACAATATCCATCGCTGAACTGCCGCTACGGCGCACGCGGCCCAGAGGAGGCTGCTGGATAATCAACTTGTGCAGCGTCTCGGTGTCGCGGCCATCAAAGTTGACGCCCGCCATGCACTCTGCGAAACGGGTAGCCCGGCTCACCTGGCAGCGGTGACCATTGCGAAATGCTCCCCCTCCCTGCTGTGCCTGGTAGACGGTCCCGCTGAATAGTTCTCCTACCAGTGCCCACTGCACATTCGCGGGTGTAATGGGCGCATCAATAGGCAGGACCGCCAGGGCTACTCCTGCCGTCATGACCCCCCGTGAGACATTCATTGAGCCATCGACAGGGTCGATCACAATGCGGTAGGTAGGCGCATCGCTGGTGCATAGAACCGGGCGCTCCTCTGTCACGATTTCAAAGCCGATGCCACTTTCGGTCAGTTCCTTGATGATGATTTCCTCGGCTTCATAGTCGAAGAGCATGGTTGTATGCTCCGGTGACTCCGCGTAGACCTGGCTCTCATTAAAGCGCTCGGAATGTATGTATGCTCGCACATGGCGGAATAGCTGCTCTAGAAGTTCTAACATATTTTACCTGCTAGCATTATATTTCATCTAAATTATATCATGTATCATAGCAGCGATGTTTGAGAGTACTATGATGCTACCGTTTGTACTATAAATGGCCGTATGCCTGTTTTTGCGAGCAGGCGTGTGCGCGTCAGTTGGATGGCTAGCTCGCCCTGGTCGCAGGCGATCCAGCGCCGGCCAAGGTGCTCTGCCACCGCCGGGGTAACGCCGCTGCCACAGAAGCAATCGAGCACAATGTCTTGCTCTTCGCTAGAGGCCAGGATGATGCGTTCGAGGAGTGCCTCAGGCTTCTGCGTGGCATAGCTGTTGCGTTCAGGATCTTTCTGATGCAGGTGGCTGATGTCGCTCCATACATCGCTAGGGGTGAGCAGAGTATCCTCGTCGTAGGTATAGATGCGCCCGGCTGAGCGAATGGTCCAGGTCGTGCGTCCATCGGCATCGACCTGCTTGCGCATATGGTTGCGACGCTGTGTTCCGCGTCGCTCGCCAATGCGTTCGCCGTGAAAACAGTACTGCGCGGACCTGGTGTAGAGCAGGATGCTATCATGTTTGCGCGCAAAGCTTTTGCGGTTGCGGCCCCCGGATTGATAATGCCAGATGATCTCATTTTTGAATCCGGCTCCCGCGGCCTGAGGGGAGAGAGCGAAGATCTCGTCAAGGATAGCTCTGGCGTAATGGGTGGTGCGCCAATCGAGGTGCAGGTAGAGGCTACCGTTCTGGGCGAGCAGGCGATGGAGCAGCAACAGCGTTTCGTATAGCCACTGAAGATAGCTATCCAGGTCGTTGTGCCAGCAGTCACTGTAGGCGAACTGCGAGCCGCTGGTAAAATTGTGGCCCGTCATGAAGGGTGGATCGATGTAGATAAGGTTGACGCGGCCAGCAAACTCTGGCAGCAGGGCCGGGAGCACGACCTGTTTATCCCCATAGATCAGGCGGTTGTGCCAGTCAGCGGGCGTATATTTCGATGCTTCGGGAGACCACGCGCTGGTGTGCAATACAGGTGCAAGGGGGGGTGCCTGGTATGTGTAGGGATTATGTTTGCCCTTCCAGATCAGTTCGGCCATAGGCGTGGTGCTCTTTCTCTCCTCCAGGCGTGTACCTGTGGAACAAGTCAGGAATACTGTGCATTTGTGTTGCCTGCATCATATGCAAGCTCGCGCGTGTCGTCAAGTTCGTACGGCCAGAAGTTTTGGTCGCCCCGGTTCAAGGAGATGAAAATGCGCATATAGCGGTAGCTCTTTCGGTTTATTTACATGACAGACACAGTGTTTTCTGATACTATACAAGAAGAGGCTTGTACAGGCGCTTCGCAGGGCTACCTCGGCTGAGATGCCGGTACGCGAGAGAAGGTAGATGTCACATACACCATCACCAGGAGGCTATTTTCTAGCTGTTCTTGTCACCGCAGGTGCGACTTCTCGAGATGCCTTCATGCGCCGCACTTTTTTCGCTGATTGGCCCTCTCCTCGTGCTAGTACTAATGTCTATTCTGGCGGCCTCCACTGTGCGGTACTGGCAGGGACGAAAACATATACAAGGACTACAGCTACATGGAAGGTTTCGAGAAACGGTCATCAGTGCCATCGGGTCAGCAATATACGCAGGGGAAACGAGGGAGAGCAGGCGGCGCCAATCCTCTCAAAAAGTATGCCATGCTATTTCTGGTCGTGGCCTTTCTCGGCTATATAGGCTGGCAAGCGTTTCTCTATATAGGCAGCGATCTATCTCATAGTGGTCTGCCGGCCAGGCCAGGGGCGGGCAACTCGAATGTTGATAGCACGCTACCCTCAAAGGGTAATGAGAACAGTGCCGTGATCAGGCCAACTATCCATTATAAACGTCCCGCCTTTGAAGCGGGGATCGTCTTTCCCCAGTGGCATCAGGATGCATACGGCGCCTCCTGGCAGCAGCAATTGCCCGCTATCCAGACGCAGAGCGGCGCACGCTGGATAGAAATGACGCTCTTCCTCTCACAGGCCACCCCGACCTCTACGCAGGTGAGAACCAACCAGAGCGTTGCCACAGTAGATTCGTTTGCCTCCGGCGTACGCGCGGCCCATGCCCTGGGCTATCATGTCTTCGTCGTTCCATTGATGGGCGTCGATAGCCCGCCTGGCTCGTGGGCCGCGTCTGTGCATTTCTCGAACTACCAGGACGAGGCAAAGTGGTTTGACAGCTACTGGCAGACATATCAACCATACGTGGTCGCAGCTCAGCAGGCCGGCGCGGACCAACTGGCAATCGCCACCGAAACCGTCTGGTTGCAGCGTTCTGCCGCCCCGGCTTTATGGAATACCCTGATCCAGCGTGTACGCAGCGTTTTCACAGGCATCCTGACCTACGATATGGACTGGACAACGCTCAATGATCCTCTGCCCGCCTGGATGAAGAACCCGCAGCTTGCGTTGATTGGCGTCTCAGAATACATCTCGCTGGCAAATACCCCGGTCCGTATCGATCCGCCAAAAATCTTTTCCATGTGGAAGAGTACCATAAAAACCGCCCTTGACCGCGCATCGATAGAGTTGGGGAAACCGCTGGTAGTCTCGGAGATCGGTTATCGCAACAGCGCTGATACCTTCTACAATTCATGGAATCCCAACGCGTTGGGTTCCCCGCCTGATCCTCAGGAGCAGGCGGCCGCGTATGACGCGGCTCTGGCCAATGTCATTCCCGATGAGCATATCATGGGCATCTTCTTCTGGGGGTGGGACAACGTTAGCGATTTTAAGCTCTCCGGTCAGCAGCTTACTCTAGGGGTGCTGCATAAGTGGTATAGCTCGCCACTGTCCTAAGATGGGCAGACATGTGGCTGGTGATGTGTAGCACCGGATAGAGATGCAAGGATGCGAAGTGGTAAAGAGAACTGAGTCAAACGGTCTAGGGGAGTCTTGATGAAACGTCCGAATCTGGCAGAAGAACCAACGCGTGGGCTTGATCAAGTCGTGATCACCGATGCAAGAGCCATGCGGCTCCAGGTTGCGCGCTACGCGGAGTGGCTCTCGGCACAGACGAGGCGCCATACGGCATTCAGCGCGGTCCAAGAAATGAACGAGTATGCTGCGAGTGCCGGGAAGGTCACGCTGGTAGGCAATCGTAAAGTTGAGATCTTCGCGCCCTTTCGGCCGGAACACTCGGCCCTGCAAACAATTACGACCTGGCAGACTGTGACATTGATCGCGCTTGTGGCCCTCTGGTGCGTAGGCCTCAACTTTTTTCGCCTGCAAGTGCTGGTGGGTACGATGGCGGTGATCACGTTCTTCTACCTGTTCCACCTTTTGTTGACTATCGTGCTCTCGCTCTTCACATTTCGGCGTTCGGCCGAGGAACACATCGACGAGGCGATTGTCTATGCCTTGCAGAGTGCCGACTGGCCTCACTATACCATCCTCTGCCCGCTGTACCGTGAGGCGCGGGTCGTGCCGCAGTTTGTGCGTGCGATGCGGGCGCTGGATTATCCGCCGGAGAAGCTGCAAATCCTCTTCCTCACCGAGGCCGATGACGCGGAGACGCGCAATGCCATTCGCGCCCTGCACCTGCCACCGCACTTTAAGATCGTAACCGTGCCTGATGGTCAGCCGCGCACCAAGCCGCGCGCCTGCAACTATGGATTGATGCAGGCCAGCGGGCAATACGTGGTCATTTACGATGCCGAAGACGTGCCGGAGCCGATGCAATTGAAAAAGGCGGTGCTGACCTTCGCCAACCATGGACCCAACCTGGCGTGCGTGCAGGCCAAGCTGAACTTCTACAATCCGGAGCAAAATCTCCTGACGCGCTGGTTTACCTCGGAGTACTCGTTGTGGTTTGACCTGATCCTGCCAGGATTGCAGCAGGCCGGTCTCTCTATCCCGCTGGGAGGCACCTCCAATCACTTTCCAACGCGCATCCTGCGTGCCCTGGGCGGCTGGGACGCCTTTAACGTCACCGAAGACTGCGATCTGGGTCTGCGCCTGGCGCGCTATCGCCTGGATACGGTCGTCCTGAATTCAACCACCTACGAGGAGGCAAATTCACGCCCCAAGAACTGGATTCGCCAGCGCTCGCGCTGGATCAAGGGCTACATGCAAACATACCTTGTCAGTATGCGCCACCCATTTCGCTACCTGCGCCCCGGCCATATGCGCGAATTTATCTCGCTGCAACTGGTGATCGGCGGCAAAACGGCTTTCCTCTTCCTCAATCCCATGCTCTGGCTGCTCTTTCTCCTCTATATCATTTTTCGCCCGTTCGTGGAGGCCCCTTATCAAAGCCTGTTTCCCAAACCGCTGCTGTATGCCAGCACGTTTACGCTGGTCTTTGGCAACTTTTTTTATATCTATATCTATCTGCTCGCCTGTTTAAGGCGCAGGCAGTACCGGCTGATCAAGTGGACGCTATTGGTGCCGGTCTACTGGGTGATGATGAGTATCGCCGCCTGTATGGGCGGCTTCCAATTGATTGTGAAGCCACACTATTGGGAGAAGACGGAGCATGGTCTGCACCTGGGCAAGAAACAGGCTCAGCCCCTGCCTGACTTTGCGACGCTCGATGCCACCTTCGCGGTCATGGATGAGCCGACGGTGCAGGTTCCTGTGGCCGGCTACCTGCGCCAACAGATCGAGCAGCAGTCCTCTTCGATTACGGCGGCTTTCCGCTCTATTGCTACCTTGCCAATACCGGCCTTTACGCGCCGGGAGCGCGTGCAGCTTGATCAGGCGACGCGCACACACAGGAAGAATCCCTGGCTGGTGGCCACGTTGCTGATCGCGGCGATCGCGAGCATTGCCTCCTGCTGGTACGTGTTCCAGCAGCACCAGATCTTACTCTACGGCGATGCCTATTCGCATATGATGCTCGCGCGGCGCTTCTTTGATAGCACCACTCCCGGTTTCGCGCAGTTGGGAGGCGTCTGGTTGCCGCTGCCACACCTGCTGATGCTGCCCTTTATCTGGAATGACTACCTCTGGCGTTCGGGCCTGGCCGGCAGTTTTGCCTCGATGATCTGCTACCTGTTCGCCTGCGGCTACCTGTTTCTGGCGGCACAGCGTCTCACAAACAATAACCTGGCCAGCTTCATAGGCACATTGGCATTTATGGCCAATCCCAATATTCTCTATTTGCAGTCTACCCCGCTGAGCGAGCTGGCCTGTATCGCCACCTCGACCATGGCCTGCTACTACTTTTTATGCTGGTCGCAAGATAACTTGCCGAAACAACTGGTCTGGGCAGCCGCCGGCACCTTCCTGGCGACGCTGGCACGCTACGACGGCTGGGCGCTGTTTGTGGCCTTACTCATCTTTGTGTTGCTGGTCAGCTTGCTCAGGCGCCAGCGCTGGGCGCAGATTCAGGGCAACTTGTTTGTTTTCGGTACGCTTGGCGGGCTGGGTATCGTGTTGTGGCTGTTCTGGAACCTGGTGATCTTCCACGATATCCTCTACTTCCAGAGAGGGCCCTATTCCGCGCAAGGGCAGGGCGTCGATATTACGACGCATGAGACCTATCATAACCTGTACGAGGCCATTCGCTATTACGGGTTTAATATCGTGGAGGTGTGCGGGCCAATCCTGGTGATCCTGTCCCTGTTGGCGTTCATTGTCATTCTTTTCCGGCTGCGGATCTCTCCGGTTATGCTGGCAGTGTTGGCATTCCTGGTGCCGGTCGGCTTTTATGTGCTCTCGCTCTATACCGGGCAGGTGGGTGTCTTTGTCCCTGGTGCCGAGCCTGCCAGTGATCCGCGCGTCCTCTTCAATGTGCGTTTTGGCTGCGAAGTGGCGGCAGCCAGCGGTCTCTTGCTGGCCTTCCTTGCTAGCTGGATGCAACAGATTCTGCCACGCATCCTGGGTATGCTGGGACAGGTGCTCGTTGTAGTGGCGGTCGTTGCCCAGATCTTCTTTCTTACCACCGGTGGCGTTGTGACCCTCCAGGATGGTCAGTTTGGCGGTTCCTGCGCGTTTCCTCACCTCATCAGCCTGTACCTTGCGCAACACTACACGGGTGGCAGGATACTCGAAAACACCTTCACCTCGAATGTCGATGGGGTGGATGCTGGCGTGCAACTTAAAGATATCGTCTATGACGGCTCTGCTGACCTCTGGACGCAGGCTCTCCGTGACCCTGCGTCAGTGGTTGACTGGATTATTATGGACCCGAAGAATCCAAGGGATATTGTGACGCAGCATATCAATACGAATAGCCTGCAATTCCAGCAACAATTTACGCTGGTCTACCAGGAGCAGTTTGGTCTCCGGCTCTACCACCGCAATGGGTTGCCGCCGCTGCCAACGCGTCAGGTGCCAGTGTCGGCCATGATAGATCTGAATGAGCATAGCCAGTGTATCATCAACCAGAAACATCCTCAATCCGCCTCTGCTGGCGGGACAGCATTTCTAACGCTTTTCTAATGGCTCTCTTGCGTTGTTCTAACACATTCTGTGGCATAACGTATGACGGAATATGCTAGATCACAACGGAGGATTACTATGGCCATAGATACCCACAAAGAGACATTGGACTTTCAGGCGGAAGTCACACAATTGCTGGATCTGATGATCCACTCGTTGTACAGCAACAAAGAAATTTTTCTGCGCGAACTGATCTCAAACGCCTCGGATGCGATTGACCGGCTGCGTTTCGACGCGCTCTCACAGCCGGATCTCTATGAGCGGGATGCCGAATTCAAGATTCGCGTCTCCTACGATAAAGAGGCCCGCACGATTACCGTGAGCGATAACGGTATTGGTATGGCGCGCGATGAGGTGGTGGAGAATATTGGCACCATCGCCAAATCGGGTACGCGGGAGTTCTTCCAGTCGCTCACCGGCGACCAGCAGAAGGATGCCAGCCTGATTGGTCAGTTCGGGGTGGGTTTCTACTCGTCCTTTGTGGTGGCCGATGGGGTGACCCTGACGACGCGCAAAGCCGGGCTGCCTGCCGCGGATGGTGTGCGCTGGGAGTCCAATGGGCAGGGCGAGTATACTCTGGAGACCGTGGAGAAGCCGGAGCGGGGGACAGAGGTGACGCTGCACCTGCGCGAAGGCGAGGATGAGCTACTCAGCGGCTATCGCCTGCGCTCGATCATTCGCAAATACTCCGACCATATCTCGCTGCCTATTGTGATGAAGGTTGAGGAGGAAGGCAAGGAAGAAGAGGAGGTGGTCAACAAAGCCTCAGCGCTGTGGGCGCGCCCGAAGAGTGAGATCAGCGAGGAGGAGTACAGCCTGTTCTACCGGGATGTCGCGCATGATTTCAGCGATCCCCTGGCCTACGTCCACAGTCGCATGGAGGGCACCCAGGAGTATACCCTGCTGCTCTACATCCCCAGCCAGGCGCCCTTCGATATGTGGACCCGCGAGCATCATCATGGCGTCAAGCTGTATGTGCGCCGCGTCTTCATTATGGATGACGCCGAGAAGCTGATGCCGCGCTACCTGCGTTTCGTGCGCGGCGTCATTGACTCCAACGATCTCCCCTT
Organism: Chloroflexota bacterium; assembly: GCA_030854145.1. The sequence goes on from JALYTT010000220.1 coordinate 9,738, forward strand.
GAACGTGTCGCGCGAGATCTTGCAGCACAACCGCCTGATTGATACCATCCGTTCGACCGCCACCAGGAAGGTCCTGGGCCTGCTCTCCGACCTGGCCACCAACGAGCCGGAGAAGTACGCGACCTTCTGGAAGGAGTTCGGTGCCGTCCTCAAAGAGGGCATGATCGAGGACCACGCGAACCGCGAGCAGATCGCTAAACTGCTGCGCTTTGCCTCGACGACCTCTAGCGGTGAGACCCAGGATGTGGCGCTGGAGGCCTATGTTGCGCGCATGCAAGAGGGCCAGGAGAAGATCTACTATATGGTCGCCGATAGCTATGCTGCCGCCAAGGATAGCCCGCTGCTGGAGATCTTCAAGAAGAAGGGCATCGAGGTACTGCTGCTCTCCGACCCCATCGATCATTTCCTGGGCCATGAACTGACCGAGTTTCAGGGGAAGCAGTTCCAGTCTGTCTCCAAGGGCGAGGTGGACCTGAGCGCAATGGAGGACGCGCAGGAGAAAGAGGAGCAGCAGAAGAGCGCCGACGCAGCCAGAGATCTGCTGGCCCGCCTCAAAACAGTCCTGAGCGAGAAGGTCAAAGATGTGCGGACCACCGCGCGCCTGACATCCTCGCCCGCCTGCCTGGTCGTCGATGAATATGGCATTGATCCCAGCTTGAGGCGCATGTTGCAGGCGGCAAAACAGGCGGTCCCGGAGGATAAACCGATCCTGGAGATCAACCCGCAGCATGCGATCATCGCGCGCATAAAAAATGAAACGGATGAGCAGCGTTTCACCGATTGGGCCTGGGTGCTCTTCGAGCAATCCGTCCTCAGCGGCGGCGAGCAGTTGGACAACCCGGTGAGCTTTGTGAACCGCCTCAATAGCCTGTTGGAGCACCTTTAAACGCGATCCGCATAGACGGAACGCTTTCCACCGTTCGTATGTTTGAGACGAAAGAGGCAGCTCGCGTAGGGGCGCCGTTTACAAGTCCGCCTGTTCTTCGGCAAATGTTCTGCGGTGAACAGGCGGGCTTGTAAACGGCGCCCCTACGCGAGCTATTGCTACTACGTTCTTAGGTGGCAGCGGCCAATACTGTTCCTCTAAAGATTGCATGGTTCTCGACGATACTAGTGTGTAGCATCGTTTCCCTACGAAT
>JALYTT010000221.1 GCA_030854145.1 Chloroflexota bacterium
CCTGTCAACAGGCAGATCTCACCCATCCGTGAGGTATCAAGACACATCACATGCGATACGTTAGATGTCGCATTTCATGCGACACAGGCATAGTGAGATGGACACCAGGCGAAAGCAAGGGGATGAGAACTACGGTGTCAACACACACTCTTCAGACCAGATATGCCCAACAAGCGCCGGGCAAAGGCACCTGGTCTGGACTTTACACGAAGAGATCATGAAAAGAAAGAGAAGGAGATGCTCAATGAGAAACGTCTTCGTACGACGCACGACACAGAAGGATACGCCCAGGTCCGCACGCCGATGGATCACCAACGCCCCAGGTTGGGTGAAGGTCTGGGTGGTTATCCTCCTCCTGCTGGTCCTGCTGTTTATCATCCTGCACCTCACTGGCAATGGCTTTGGTTCCCACATGCACATGTCGATCATCGAACACGGGGGGCAACCGCTATGATCATGTCATCCAGCCTCCGCAAGGGTGCGCTCACTGCGCATATCACTTCCTCGATTGGCTGGTTCGGCGCGGTCGCGGCCTTCCTGGCTCTCGCCATCGCCGGGCTTTTCAGCCAGGATCGAGAGCTGGTGCGGGCTGCCTCTCTCATGATGGGTGTGACCACCTGGTTCGTCATCGTCCCGTTCGCCTTCGTCTCGCTGCTCACTGGGATGGTCTCGTCACTCTTTACCAGGTGGGGCGTGTTCCGCTCCTATTGGGTCCTGCTGAAACTCGTGGTCACTCTGCTTGCCACCATCGTCTTGCTGATACATACGCAGCCCATTGACCTCCTGGCACGTGTTGCGGCGAAGACGGCAGTGGTGGGTGCCGATCTCCACGGAGCGCAGCTCGAAATGGTGATCGCTTCCAGTGCCGCCATGATGGTGTTGCTTGTGCTCACTGTGCTGTCGGTGTACAAGCCACGAGGCATGACCCCATACGGACAGCAGAAGCAAGACGAGCAGCGGAAAGATGTCACTCCCACAGATGCAGCGATCGACGCAGCACAAGGGATCACGCATGAACTCGAAGATAACGGGATCCAAGCAGCGACCTTCAAATGAGATGGTTTCGTCACGTCGCTTTTTCACGCGTGACGAAACCGCGACGTGATCCTTGACGCACGTCACAAGAACCGCCGACTACAACGAACGAAAAGAGGGAAAGTCTATGAGTATCCTCAACGTTTCCGGTGCGCAGTTGTCTTATGAGGTCAGCGGAGACGGTCCGCTCCTGATCCTGATTCCCGGAGCCAGGGGAGAGGGAGAAGGCTTCCGCCAGCTCGCACGCGATCTCACCGTGCGGTATCAGGTAGTGACCTACGACCGCCGCGGTTTCTCCCGGAGCGAGCTTGACGGACCTCAGGACTATGATCACCGGCTCTCTACCGATGCCGATGATGTCCGGCACTTGATCGAGCACCTGACGGACACACCTGCGACCATCTTTGGCAACAGTTCGGGAGCGATTGTTGCACTTGAGGTCATCAGCCACGCTCCCAAGCAGGTCCAGACCGTGGTTGCCCACGAGCCGCCGGCAGTTTCACTGTTGTCCAATGCGGCGTACTGGTGGGCCTTTTTCGATGGGATCTACGACACCTACCACAGGGAGGGGATTCCCAAAGCCATGCACCAGTTTGCCAGTGGGGTCTTTGGAAGTATCGACCTCCAGGTGATGGAGCGCGCTAGGCGCGAGCACACGAACGAGTACACCCCGGCGAATACACTGTACTGGATGGAGCATGAATTGCGCCAGTATCCACAGGTTGAGTTTGATCTCGCTGCGCTGGCGGCGAACGCCGAGCGGATTGTGCTCGCCGGGGGACATGCCTCCCAAGAGCTGGTGCCCTACCAGCCGAACAAGGTACTCGCGAGGCAGTTGGGACTCGATATTGTCAATTTGCCCGACGGACACCTCGGCTTCCTGTCCTCTCCCATCGAGTTGACACCATACCGATTGTTGTGTAATGGTACAGAGCGGAAAAACCGGAAGCAAGCCCAGGCCTGGCTTTAGCATCTTCCTGTTTCTGTCATTACACAACAATCGGTATGGTGCCCATCGAGTTTGCAAAGGCGCTCATGGACGCGCTCACAGCGTGAGTGCAAACCGCACGAGTCGGAGCACGCGATCGACGATTGCTGGTCGTTTTCTATAACCGCTTCTCATGCTCACGTATCTTCATGGTCCTGGAAACTCGTAAGCTGTGTTCATCAAGACGTTGGGAGATTCGGCATCATACGGAGAGGTGCCAAACCGCTCCTTCGTCTTTCTCCAGAGCGAAGCTGGTCTCAGCATTCTAGCGTTCTTCAGCACGCAAGACGAGCAAAGGCTCCCGTCCTGCTTGTCAGTTGTTTTCTTTCAGTCCTTTCTTCTCTGCACTATCTTTGCACTTTTTTAGCTGAGCCGCATCAGGCGGCGAACAAATCAAACAGGGTCTCAGAATGTGTCGTACTCCCGTCACCATGGGAATGGTGGAGCAAGCTTGGTGAGCATGCGATAGCTTGCCGAGAGCTTGATGAAGGCCTCTGAGCTTTCCGGCAAGCCCTCGTGATCGCGGCAGAGCCGACGCCATCGGGTGATCCAGGCGAAGCTGCGCTCGACCACCCATCTTCTGGGAAGGGGACGAAACCCTGAGGGAAAGAGCTTCTCCCACTCCACCTGGGCGCCTTCGGGCACCAGCAACCCGCGTTTGGGGACAGTGAGGGCGCGCACCGGCTGCATGATCCAGCCCAGATGGACTTTGAGCCAGGTGATCATATGGCCCCCGTAATGGCTATCTCCCCAGAGCAGCTTCATCCTGGGAAACTGCTCTTTGAGTGGCGCCAGCAAGGTTCGGCCTCCTTCCTGATCGGAGCGCTCGGCTCCCGTCACCTTAATAGCCAACAGATTGCCCTGGCTATCGACGAGCGCGTGGCGTTTGCGTCCCCAGATTTTTTTCCCCATATCGAAGCCCTTCTCAGGACCACGAACCGCGCTGGTTTTGATGGATTGGCGGTCGATGATGCCGGCGCTGGGTTGAGCATCTCGACCAGCTTTGACCCGAAGCTGCATACGTAGGGCCTCTAAGACGCGATCCCAGACGCCTTCACGTTGCCACTTCCGAAAGTAATGGTAGACGGTGCCCCAGGCAGGCATTTCGTGGGGCAGCGATCTCCAGGGACAGCCGCTGCGCAAGACGTAGAGGATGGCATTGACAATCTCACGTCGTTCATGGAAATGATAGGAGGCGTCTGGCTTGAGAGGCGGAATCAAGGGAACCAGCAGGTTCCATTGCGCATCCGTGAGATCGGATGGATAGGCTCGCTGGAGACGAGTACTGTCCATCAGGTGGGTCCTCCTTCTCTTTGCATCTGACGATCATTCTGGTTTCAGTATGCCCCTTGCGTCCAAGCGAGCTGCACCCGTTATTCTGCTTTTGCCGGTCTACCTATCTCACGATCGTTAGCATAAGCTCATCTTTGAGAGTCAGCGCATCCGATCATCATGGGAGTCTGACACTCTCTCAGGTTGAGTCCCAGAAAGGAATTGGTGATGCAGCCACTCAAGCAAGCGGCGACGATGGCGACGCTGGATCTCGCGTCGAGCTTCACCAATGGGAACTGGGCGTTGCCACACGGCTCGCAAGCGCTGCTGCTCTTCCTCCAGAAAGACGGAGGCGAGCAGCGCCAGCGTCCAAAACCGCACAATGGCCGACGCGCTCATCAACTGATAGTGGTCCAAGCCGAGCTCCTCTTTGCCATCGCCGAAGAGCACCTCGATGTCCCAACGAGCCGAGATATGCGTGAGCAGCGTCTGGGTGTGTGCCTCCACATCGCTGGAGGCCCAGTACCGCGCCTGGGAGAGCGGGGCGTCCAAAGAGTGGCGTACGATCACGATCTGACAGCGATAGAGCGTGCGCACGCTGGTGGTCACGACATGGACGTAGACCGGCTTTGCGCCGCGTGGCCAGCATGTTTGCACACAGTCCTGCGCAGTCACATTCGCCAGAGAGTCGCTGAGCTTTTGCCAGATCCACCCTTGGGGGACGCTCTCGTCAGGGATGCGCAGCCAGCGATTGCTCTTGAGGCCCGTCGTGATGAGAAAATCCCGTTCGCGGGCGGCCTGCCACAGACATTTGGCGCAATACCAACTCTCCAGCAAAATATGCGTTATCGTGCCTGTCACCGGCTCACACGTGCGAATGAGCGTGTGCATCAGCTCGATCTTGCTCTGGAACGCCTTCTCTTCCACTTCGCACACGCTTTCTTGACGGTACACCTGCGGAGCCAGGGGGACACCTCCGATCCAGCACCACGTAGAGTCCTTGCACCAGGCTGTGGCCACTGATGCGTTGGTCGTAGGTAGTCGAATGGTGTTTGCCCACGCCTTCCATCTTCCGCCCTCTCGGCTTGCTCATGGTCGAGTCATCTCCAATGACATACCCGGTCACCAGGGGTTGTTTGGGACGGCCTCGACGCTTGGGCTGCTGTTTGCGCTGCTGCTCGCGTTCCGTTTCCACCAGCGGGGCATCTCCGCACGGAAATGCTCCAGCCAGATGACGACCAACGCCTCCTGCACCCACGGCGCTTCCGAGAAAAATCGGCTCATCCCACTCAGACTGGGTGGCTCACCCACCTTGCTCAAAACTCCGCTCAGCGTGCGCTTTCCTTCGCACTCTATCAGCCCCAGCAGGACGGTCACGAAGTACTGGTATTGCGGCTTGGAAAAGACCGAGCGGAAACGCTCCGCAAAGTGGCGCACTTCTTCATCCAGACATAGAATAGGGTGGGGCATCGGACACCTCCGTGGTTTCAGGGTTTTCTATTCACTTGTTTGATACCACATAGTGTCCTTTCCTGCTCCCCCCTTTCCAAAAAGTGCAAAGATAGTGTTCTCTGATTATTACGGATATTCTTTGGCATAATAGGCATCATGGTCCTGGGGACCATCAATCGTGACGGGGACATAGGGTGTTGCCGAGTCTTCCGGCCGGTATCCATGCGTGGCGATAAAGGTCGCACGAAGGTGCTTCCCATGTGCTTCCATGAGGGGAGAGACCTGATCTACGGCGAGGTTTTCCGGCGCATCAAATAGGTGGAGAGCATACCTGCTCATGGCCAGCATCAGTTCCAATTCTTCAACGGTACTCAGATCACGCACTACGCATACACTCTCCGGTTGCTCAAAGAAAACCAGATCGGGACTCGGCACTGGCAAGCCACTCCAACGACAAAACTTCTCATAGGCCAGTTTATCCGTTTCATAGATCAGGACGCGCAGCGTATACCGTTGCCGGAGATCGCCCGTATTCCCACGATAGCGAAGGAGGCCGGGGTGGAGACTCTCGTGTGCTCGCGCCAAGTCATAGAGTTCTGGATGATCAGCGTATGCCTGACGAAGCTCATCACGGATCGCCAGCATCGTCAGGCTCTGTTCCTTGAGGGTGCGGTGGAGGCCTCGCGTGATCTGCGCTGTTTCAATGCGGTGACGAATCCACGTTTCATCATATCCCTCTTGACGCCAAGTTGGGACATGGTGTTCGCACCAGGACGTGAAACCTGCCTCCATTTCTGATGCCTCCCGGAACGAGGCATCAATGAGCATCTCTATGTATTGCTCGCGCGTCACCAGAGTGGCATCCTCTTCCATACAGTGGCTCCTCTCAAGAGGTGGCGATATCGTCACCTCTGTCTTCTTTTATTGGTATCTTGCTACCAGATATTGCCTCACCTTGTCGCTGGATATCTGCTCTTTTCTGCTATGGTATTATTCTCTATCATGCCTTTTGACCTTGACATAGTCGACAGCATTGTCATCTACGTTCAGCTTTCGTCCCTGGTAGCGTTCGGTCGTTCTTGGGTCATGATGGCCAGCAGCATATTGCACCTGCTGGAGTTTGGCGTTATGCTCAAGGGCTAGCGTGATAAACGTTGCACGCAGACCATGCGGCGTCAGAGGAACGCTCAGCTTTTCTGCATACGCTTTCACCTGCGTTTCTATAGCTTTGTCGCCCATTGGCCGACGTGTAGGATGATCCCCTCGCCGAAAGCTCACAAAGAGGGGATCATTGAGGGATATGCTATGCCGTTCTTCTATCGCCCGCCTTTGCTCCGGGTCTCCCCCACTACCCTGCGCGTCCAGTTCGCGCTGGTGATCCTCAAAGTGGCGCTCGCGGAGTGCCTGCGTATAGAGAGTGATCTCGCGCCAGACATCAACGGGCACTTTGACTGTTCGCCGCTTATCGCCCTTGCCGTGGCGGATGATGGCGATGGAGTGCCCCTGGGTCATGGTGAGATCCGCGAACCGGAGCGCGGCAGCTTCTGAGCGGCGAACGCCCGTACGCAGGAGAAAAAGCATCACGACGTAATCACGCAGCCCCATTAGGGTGCTGGTATCAATGGCATCGAGCAATGCCTGCGCCTGCTCCTCTTTCAGGACCACATGCGTTGTCTCATTCTCAATGGTAAAGCCCTGAAGATCGACAAAGGGGTTGCTGGCACTCTTGCCCAGTGTGCGTTGCTCATCCAGAATACGCCTGGCCACCACGAACTTGCGTGCGGCAGTCGCCCTGGCATAGTGCTCCTGGAGAGAGGAGCGGTAGGTAATCGCGTGGGAGCGGGTCATCGTCGCGGGCGTAACCCCCTGCTCCAGCATCCAGCCGGCGAGCTGGCGCGCATCGATGACGTACATCCGTCTGGAGGAGGGACTCAGTTGACCGACGGCATCGGTCAGTGCGGCCTCCATCTCAAGCTGAGCAATACTTGCGGCTGAGGGAGTGGGGTATGTGAACGGAGAGGTCATGGGAGACACCGCCCTTTTGACCACACACCTCCTGGCCTGCATAGAGACGCACACGGAGTGGCGTCACCTAACAGAAGGAGCGGTACCGACTCCACTGTGCCCTGGTGTGCTTTTAAGGGCACATTTTCCCACGTATGCTCGATGAGCAGGATAACTGCATCGCCGCGTTTGACCGCTTTCATAGGAGTGCTCCTTCTTTTGGTACACCATCTCGGGGTGTCTCTCGTCCGAATCCAACGTCCCTTTCCTCGAACCGGACCGGTATGATTGGTGCACCGCATGTGAAAAACAGCCTCTGATAAGGGGCATTTTCAGATCCTATTTTCACTCAGGTCTGACAGAAAGTCAAGGGCGATCCGTGCATTGACGATACTACATGTCACTATCGTCGTTTGACGATAGTGACATGTAGTATCGTCAAAAGGAAGAATTGGGCAGACGCTTGCATTTATGCCCTGTCGTTTCTATACTCTGGAGGAGAAGTCAAGAGCAACAAAGGAGTGCTTCATGGACACCATTGAACCAGAGCAGCGCGCATCGTCCCCCGATCAAAGCGCGCACACGCGTATCCGCTGGATTGAAGATCTTGCAGATCCACAGGACAGGTGGTTGACCATTACCGATGCCGCACGCATCACCCGCACCAGTGAGGCCATGGCCAGGCGCTGGGTTGCATCAGGCCGTCTGCCCATGAAACGTCAGCCAGTAGGGATCAATCAGCAGACTCGCCTGGTGCGCCTCTCAGACCTCGCTGCCATCCGGCCCATCATTGATCCCATGGCAGCCATCTCAGATGCGATCCACACACTGGACCTCCCAAGTATCCCTCGACAGCACGCGCACATTATGCAGGAGCATGAGCGCTTGTTGCAACAATTCCAGCACGGACAGCAAACACTTGATGAGCTACGCCAGGATATGCAGATTGCAACTGTGCAGCACCAACAGGCCGTAGAGGACCTTCGGCGGCAGTACTCAGCCCAGCAAGAAGAGGTCCAACACCAGTTCGTGCTCGCGCAACAGCAACACGATAGCCTGGTCGTCCAGCTTCGTGAACAAACCCATGCCCTTGAGCATACCATCATAGAGCAAGAAAACCGGCTGGAGCGCGACCTGGAACAGCTCCGTACAACACTGCTGGAGCACTTCACACACACGCAGCAAGAGGTGGGACGGCAGCTCCTCGCCCTCGATCAGCAGCATCACCAGCAAAGAGAACAGGTGCGCAACGACTTCACGACACTGCTCCGCCAGCACCAGGAGGGCTTTCATACCAGGCTGACCGTCCTGGAAGAAGCGCTGGCCCACCTCACCCAGCGGCATGAACAACTAGAGCACACGGTGGCGACGCAGCACAAAGAACTGGTGCTAGAGCACGAGAGTCTGAATGCACTGGTCGAACAGCAGGCATGCGAGATCGAAATGGTCATTGAGCGGCACACCACAGAGCAGATTCAAGATAGGAATGCCTTCTTGGAGCGACTGGAGCACTTGGAGCAGTGGCTGAAGCACCTCACCACCCAGCCATATCAGCAGCGTCTTGATGCACACGATCAGCGTATCCAGGCGTTGACGGCAACACTCCAAACTGAGATCGTGGCTCGTCAGACACTCAATGACCATCTGGAGGCACAGCGCCAGCACATGGAAGGGCTCCACCGTGCAATCGAGAGGGAAAGGAAACATGCACCAGAAACAGGAGCATGATGACCTATCGCGGGAGGAGCAAAGGCCTCACCGCCTACGATGTCATTGGTCTCGTGACGATCACCGTGATAGGCTCTCCGATGAAAAAAGATTCCCATGTTGGTTTGGCTCTGCATTGCCTCTCTAGAGGCACAATGCTATGAGGAGCATGCTCACGATGTGAGCGTCTCCGTCTTTGTGGTAGAATCAGGTACAGAGGTGGGGATCTCGCATCCCGATTCGCGCAGAACGTATCCATGCTTTTCCAAGAAAGTCAGGGTCACACAAGGGGATATCGCGATCAGGCGTTTGACGGACCATCTACTTTCACTATACAGGCTCCCATGAGATGGGGTATCGCGATCAGGCGTTTTCCCATGGTCAAACGGCATGTGAGCGCAGTCCTTTTTCCCATGCCAACGAGGACATTGGTCTTGACTCGAATAAAGGAAGGAAGAACGTTGTTTCGCTCATAGACCGACATACCAGTAGGTGTCTTTCGTAGCTCGTTCGCCTCCTTTTTTGCGCGCAAGACCATTCAGGTGCTAGACGGCGTTAAGTTGGAGACCATTCCAAAACGGGGGCAAAGGGATGTGCTTCTCTCTCCGAAAGGGTCCTGTTCTCAGATAGGCACACCATCAGTCATGAAGCTCTCAGCCGTTCGCCCCCGTTTTGGAATGGTCTCCTATAGGAAGAAGCCAGGGTCATGATGTCTGATACCCACTCGGCTGAGCCTCTGCGTCAGCATGAGGAAATGCCACCAGGTCATTTTGTCTACATTGTTCAGTGCTCTAATGGCGCGTTCTATACTGGTTATACGACGAATAGAGAGAAGCGTATCGCCGCTCACAATGCTGGCAAGGGTGCCAAGTACACCCGAGCACATCTCCCAGTGACGCTTCTGGCTTGCTGGTCTTTTCCGACCAAAGGGGAGGCCCTCCGAGCCGAACACGCCATCAAACAACTCTCACGGGCACAAAAAAAGAGCCTTGCAGAACGAGCCCTACAAGGCTCTTTGCTCTTGCCTGACTGGCTATCACGTTCATGGTGATGTCAGGAAGGGCGAGTCTGTCCCTATTTGTAGTGTCCTAAACTGGGCAGATAGTAGTGATGCTCATCCAATGTCTTCGCTTTTCTCTGGTCAAGGATCAGCACTATCTCTGCCTTATGAAAATCCCACGGGTTGCGCAACGAGCTGCTAAAAAGTAGCGGTCCAGCAGAAAATGTGCCTTTTGAGAAAGGAAAAACGTAACACCTTTTCTCAAGGAGGCACATATGACCAGTATCGCCGATGGATCGGTAATCATCCAGACCTCTTCCGAGTCTGTCCCTTCGACCCCTTCCTGGTTTGGCGAAGTCACGTTGCTTATCAGGTATCTTCACAAACACGGCGTCCTGGCCAAGATTGGTGAGCAGGTGCGCTTTACACGACGGTGTTTCGGGCGCGACGAGGTGATCGACTTTCTCGCAGTGCTCTTTGGGTACGCCATCAGCGGGGAACGCACCCTGGAGGCATTCTACGAGAGGCTCCCACCCTTTGCAGTCCCCTTCATGGTCTTGTTTGAGCGTGACCACCTCCTAGCCCGCTCAACTCTCTCGCGCTTTTTGACGGCACTGACCGAGGTGCCTGTCGACACCCTGCGCACGCTCTTTCTCGATGATCTGCTCAGCCGCCTGCTCTCGACCAATTCCAACGAAAAGCAAACCGGGGATCTGATGGATCGAGCAGGAAATGCCTGGATGGTCTTTGATCTTGATGGGACGCGTGAGGCCGCCCGCCAACGCGCCTTACCCCAGACGGAAGACCTGCCTCCACCCTTTCGTCGGCTGGATGATGTTTGTGCCGCCTTTCTACCGAGGCCGCAAGCGTGGACAAGTGGTGCGAACGCGCACGGTCATCAGTCAGGCCCACAGCTTCCAATGGCTCGGCTCATTTGGCAACCGGGGCAACGGTCGCTACCGGGAGGAACTGCGAAAGGCGCGAAGCTGCCATCAATCGGTACCTCACAGCGCACCAACATCCCCAGGCGCGGGCGAGGCTCGTGGCTCGACGGACAATATGGCACGGGGGCCGTGCTTGCGGAGGAAACCTCGCCATGATGCTGGACAAGACACCTCGTGTGACTCACGGCAATTAATGGCCGCCAAAATCGGCATATCTTGGCCGCCGAACTGAACCATTTACGCTCACTTACTCAACTCACAATGAGCCTCGTCACGGCATAAAGTGGCCGAAAGTGCAAAAATTAGGCAAAAGTTGGCCGAGAGCGCTTTTGTGCGATATGATTGCATGGAACGATACGTGCAGAATGGAGAGCCAGATGTTATTTATGGTGATTGAGCGCTTCAAAAATCGTGACGCAAAGGCCGTCTACAGTCGCTTCTGTTAAAGACGGTGTATACTCGGC
>JALYTT010000222.1 GCA_030854145.1 Chloroflexota bacterium
GCAGTAATAGAGAGGATCGCGATCCTTTGTCCTGAAGTGAGGAAACGCCCAGCTTTATGCCCTCTCTTCGGTACTGCTGAAAAGCGAGTAAACAGGCAAAACGGGTACACTCCAAAGCCCTGGGCAGGGATATCTCGCATTGCCATGCCCTGAGGATAGTGATATAGTGAGCGTATGCGTATCACGGCTCTTGAAACACAAGCGACCAATCATGAGCGGGTCAATATTTTTGTTGACGGTCAATTCCTGATGGGTACCAGTACTTTAGTCGTACTCCAGTTGGGGCTGGCGCCTGGGCAGGAACTCTCACCCGCGCAACTTGAACAGTTGCAGACCGGGGCCGCATTACAGCAGGCGCTCGACCGCGCGCTCAATTACCTCTCATTTCGTCCGCACAGCCGGCAGGAGGTGCGCCAGTACCTGCGCCGCAAAGGAGACACACCTGAAACTATCAACGCCGTTCTGGAACGCCTCGATAGCCTTAAACTGGTCGATGACCAGGCCTTTGCCACCTTCTGGGTAGATTCGCGTGAACGTTTCAGCCCGCGCGGTTCGCACGCCCTCAAGAATGAACTGCGTATGAAGGGCGTAGATCGTGAGATCGTCGATGAAATGGTGACCGACGAGCAGGATGAGGAGCGCGCCCTGCTGGCCGGCCGCAAAAAGGCGCTCTCGCTGCAGCGTCTCCCCGGCATGGACCTTAACACCTTTCGCACGCGTCTGGGATCTTTCCTCCAACGCCGGGGCTTCGGCTACGCCACATCCACCCGCACCGTCCGCGCCCTCTGGCAAGAGCTACAAGGCGAAGACGAAACTTAGATTTCGTGTAGGGGTGCTGCTGGCCCGCACCCTATGCACGGGCGCCGCTACATATTTGGTATCTAGCGCCATATCCTGTACGTTATTGTATTGCCATCATAGTAGCGCTCGAACTGCAAGTCCAGGGATGCCGCAACCGGCTTGAAGATATCTGCCCAGACCTCAACATCCTGCACGTTCAGCCTGAAAAACTCAAGCGCGTCCACTGGTGGCCAGTCGGTAATGACGGCCAGCGCCTCAAATTCGTCGCCTGTGAGAGTCTGCAAGGTAGCTCCTACGGCGACCATGTTCAGAGCCACGGCCTCCAGGAACTCGTGCGCACCCATCGGCTCCCAATCCCTGGCGAATTGGCTTCCCAGAGAGGCCACCAGGTCCTCCAGGGGTAGACCCCGCTGCTGGAAATATACAGTAGTGGCAAGCATAAGCGCTGTCGAGTTACCTTGCGCCTGCGTAAACAATTGTTCAGGGGTAAAAAGCTGGTGTTCCATATCCTCTTCTCTTCCTCTCTGATGCAAAGCGATAGTATAAGTATACACAAATCCTGTTCTTTTCGCACAGGCGCTACACGGAAAGTCCAGGGCTATGCGTGTCAATGGCTTGATACGCTAGCGGTAGGAGTAGCGCCTGGTGTCAGATTAGGCGATGGCGTGGTGATCGTAGGTAACAGTAGCGGAGGCAGGCTGGTCGGGTTGATAGAAGTGATCTGGATGTGTTGTATGTCGGTTGGCAGCACGCTCCCGTTGCCCGCGGTAAAGTGAATGGTGACGCTATTCGGGTCTATCCCTGGCTGCTGTTTGATGTAGGCAATGGCGTCTGTAAGTTTCATGCCCTTCACATGGTTCTGGATCGTGCTCAGTTCTCCGGCGGGGAATGTGTATTGCGCGACCCCGGCGGCGGGAATTTTAAGGTGTACAGTGCCGGTGCTCGTATCTACGCCCCGGATGACCGGCTGGCCGATCTGGGTAAACTTGAAGCGATAGCCCGGCCCCTGCTGCTGCAACTGCTGTGCCAACAGCCCCTCCGCCAGTGTGCGCGCATCCTTGTTCAGGAAGTAGGCCAGGTTTCCACTCTCCGTCAGGGTGACGCTCAGCGTCTTACTGAGCGTACCCACGGGTGGCTCTGTCTTCTCATTGACATCAAAGAAGGTCGGGAGGCCTAACTGCTGTGCGTTCTTGCCGCGCAGCCGGGTCGTCAAATTCTGAGTGATCTGGGAGATAAGACTCTTCTTTACCTGAGCTACCAGCCGGCTTTCGTCGATAGCGTCCACCGATGGTTGGCAGTTGATATGTAAGAAATCACATTGCTGGCCGGTTGTTTGCCCCTGTTGCGTGCTCGTCTGGCTGGCGCTCAACTCCGTGGCGGGGATCGTCGCCGTATTCAGATCAATCTGTTTTGTAGCGGCCCTCGCCGTGATATTGAACACCTGGCTGATAGCAGTCGTTCGCGGGCTGATATTGATGCTGACCGAGGAGATGGCCGAGACCTCCAGGACGAGCAGTCCGGCGATAGCGAGGATCACCAGGACCATAGTGATAGTGAGCAGAACGTGGAGTAGATTCCGGCGTCGCCTGGGCCGGCGCCGAGCCTTCGCGGGGGTGGGTCCGGGTCCAGGGGTGGACGCGGAGCCGCTGCTATATTTGCCCTGCACCCCCAGCATATTCACAGAGACGGTAGGGGCTTCATAGTCTGAGCGTTCAAAGGTCCCCCGTCTCTTTGGTTGCGGGGGAGGGCCGCCATCAGAGCGGTGCAATGCCATAACCTCCGATTGAGTTTTCCCGGCTGGCCGTGATCGAGGACGCACTGGTGGAGGTGAGGGCGCGGGCAACGGCACAGGCGCATCAAGGCTCTCTGGTGACCCGCCTGGCTGTTCGGGCGAGTGGCCTTGAGGCGACTGCATATACTGGTAGGCGTATTCAAAAGCTTGCAAGAGTTCTTCCGCGCTGGCGAAACGCTCTGCGAGCTTCGTAGCCATACAGCGGCGCACAACATATTCCATCGGCCCCGGTAGAGCGGCCATGCCCTGTGCTGCCGTGGGCAGGTGGCCGGTGAGCATCTGGTAGAGCATGACGCCCAGGGAGTAGATATCGTTGCTGGGGGCGGCGATGCCTGAACGCCGTTCCGGAGCCATGTAGGCCGCCGTCCCCATCTCATGACCAGCAGTGGTCAGCGGCTCGCTGGCCTGGCTGCCCTGAATAGCGGCGATGCCGAAGTCGATCAGGCGCACATAGATCCTGCCATCGCTGCCCTGATCGAGCAGGACATTGCCGGGTTTGAGATCGCGATGGATGACGCCGCGCCCATGGATGTACGCGACGGCCTGCACCAGAGGCGTGAAGAGTTCATGCACCTTGGCCAGCGCCAGGGGACCGTTATGCAGGCACTGGGCCAGCGTGCCTCCCTCAATATACGGGGTGACGAAGAAGAGCCGCCCCTGCTCCTCACCAAATTCGATCATAGTCAGAATATGCTCGTGCGTGAGGTGGGCGTGAACCTCGGCTTCGCGCAGAAACCGCTTGCGGGCCGTCGTATCATGCATGAGATCGGAGCGGATAATCTTGATGGCGACTTCGCGATCAAAGGCCGTGCGCTGGCGCGCCAGGTATACCTCGCCCATGCCACCCACATCGATGCGCTGTACCAGGTCATAATTGCCAAACCGTCTGCTTGTCTGCTCTTCCATAAAAATGCCGTGCCGCTCTCTCCCTTATCCATGCATGAATGGATAACGTAGCCGGACATTGTTTTCTATATCTATCTGTATAGACGTATCGCGCGCCTGTTTTGTAAATTTTGAAACTTTGTAGCTCCCAGGCGCTCTTGCCCGATAGAGTATGCAATTGAGTCTTTATTATACCATAGAAACGATCACGGATATGTAGGGGCGCCGTTTACAAGCCCGCGCATTTTGGGAGGGTACATCTGCGGGCAATTCATGCTATAATCAATGACATGAAACAGCACAACAGACAGCGTTCCTGGGCGCGTCTCTTTCTCTGGTCGCACGTGGTAGGGGTGATGGCTTTTTATATCATCCTCTGGCTGCGTACCCGGCAGGGCGAGGAGAATAGGGAGCCGGCCATCGAGGCGGAGAGCACCAGCAGCGCGACAACGATAACATCCGGCCAGCGTGTCTCGATTATTGTGCCGGCGCGCGATGAAGAGGCCACTATCCGCCGCTGCGTCACATCGTTGCTGGAGCAAGATTACGAGGACTATGAAGTCATTGTCGTCGATGATGGGTCGACCGATCGCACGGCGGCCATCCTTGACGATATCGCGCACACCCATCCACAGGGGGGCCGGTTGTGGGTCCTACGCCTGCGCGACCTCCCACCAGGCTGGGCGGGCAAGCCGCACGCGCTGCACCGGGGCATCCAGGAGGCCCAGGGCGATTGGCTGCTCTTTAGCGATGCCGACACCTGGCACGCGCCCGGCGCGCTGCGTTGGGCCGTGTCGCAGGCCGTCCAGGATGGCGCGGACCTGTTCTCGTTGGCGACGCAGCAGGAGCTGCCGGGCTTTTGGAACAAGGTCATGATGCCGATGGCCTATATCGGCATCACTATGCAGTATCCGCCCCGCAAGGTCAACGATGCTGGCAGCTCCGTGGCGCTGGCCAATGGACAATATATGCTCATACGGCGCGAGGTCTACGATACCCTGGGTGGCTATGCTCGGCCCGACCTGCGCGGCACCCTGCTCGATGATCGCGACCTGGCTCGCATTGTTAAAGACAACGGCTACCGCCTGCGCCTCGTGGATGGTCGCCACCTTGTGCATGTACGCATGTACCAGGGACTACGCGAGACCTGGCAAGGCTGGCGTAAAAACGCGTTCCTGGGGAGCCGGGGTGGGTTGCCCGCTGTCCTGTTGATGCTGATCGGGCTGCCGCTGGTCTCGATTGCGCCCTTCCTGTTGCCCCTGCTGGGTTGGCTGAATAGGGGTAAGCGGGTGCGCGGCATCTCTGCCCTGGAGGCCGGCATCGCCACTCCCCTGGAACTGGCGCCGCTGCTCGTCTATCGCCTGTGGGTCAATAAAGAGCTGGGGATACCCTGGTACTATATTTTCACGCACCCGCTGGCCGGTGGTCTGTTTGAGGGCATCCTGGCTCAATCAACCTGGCGCGTCCTCACAGGCCAGGGCGTGGACTGGCGTGGCAGGCAATATTATACCGGCCAGGACCTGCCCCCTATAGAGCCTCGTCAGGCAATAGACCCTGCCGCAACGCAAAGATAGCGGCCTGCACACGATCGCGGATGCCGAGCTTCTGGAAGATGACTGAGAGGTAGTTCTTGACGGTCTTCTCCGAATAGGATAGCTTCGCGGCAATCTCCTTATTGTTCATGCCCGAGGCTACGTAACGAATAATCTCTACCTCTTTCTCGCTCAGGGTATGGATCGAGGGCTGGCCTTCCGCTGTCGAGGCATGGGAGAGCCGGCGGAACTCGCTGACGATGGCCCCCGCCATCTCTGGCTCGATGAGCACGCCGCCCGCATGCACGACGCGAATGGCCTGCGCGACCTCGTGACCCGTGGCGCTTTTGAGCAGGTAGCCCTTCGCGCCGCTCCTCATAGCCTCCAATACCTGCTGATGCTGGCTGTACATGGTCAGCATGATGACGGCGATGTGTGGGAACTCGTGGACCACCTGGCGCGTCACCGCGATGCCATCCACCATCGGCATACTGATGTCCATCAAGACCACATCGGGGCGTACCTGGCGTATCTTGCGCATCGCATCGAAGCCATCGACCCCCTCCTCGACAATAGTAATGTCCTTCTCCTGCTCCAGAAGCTGGCGTAACCCCTCGCGCATCAAGGCATGGTCATCCACCAGGAGCACATGAATCATAGCAACGCGAGCCAGGGCCTCTTCCCGCTCAGACTCGCCTGGTGGGAGCTTCTCGCGCTCATAGACGAGTGTATCCGCGTCCAGTATGGTTGCTTCCAGTGGGGGGGATGCGGTTATTTTTTGCGGGTCCCTGGGCGCCTGGTTACGTGCCATGCATACCTCCTTCTGCGTCTGTGGGAAAAAGCCACAAGCTCGCGCCGTCTCCTGCTGAGGAGACGGTATATCTTTAGTATGCGCACCCATCCACAAAAATACATCACTCAGGTGGGGGATTTCCATTGCTGACTCTACATCTGTTATAGTTATAAGGAGATAGAAAGCCAGGAAGGACAACCTTTTTGAATACAGAGAAGACTATGACTGATGCAGAAGTGCTTGCAGGCATCCAGGCGGAGGTGCAACGGCGCTTTGCCGCCAGCAACGACCCTGCGCATGGCTGGGAGCATGTGAAACGTGTCTACGAGCTGGCCCTGCATATCGTGGAGCAGGAGGGGGGAGGCCGCTTGATCGTGGGTGCGGCGGCGCTCATGCATGACCTGGGGCGCGCCGATCCTGGGAACGGCAGCCTGCACCACGCCGAACGCTCGCTTGAGTTGGCCAGCGAACTGCTCCCCGCCTACCATGTCTCGCGCACAACGCAAGAGGCCATCCTCCATGCCATTCAGGCGCATAGCTACAGCCGGGGGAGTCAGCCCAAGACATTGGAGGCGCACATCGTGCGCGATGCCGACCGGCTCGACGCTCTGGGAGCCATCGGCATCATGCGCTGGGCCATGACCGCAGCCACGCTGCACACGCCACACAATTATCACCCTGCCGACCCGTTTGCCGAGCATCGCGCGTTTGATGACCACAATTTCGTGCTCGATCACTTCTTCGCCAAGCTTCTCAAGCTCAGCGATACCATAACCACCCGGAGCGGACGTGTGCTGGCGCAGCAGCGAGTGGCCTTCATGCAGGCCTACCTGGCCGAGTTTAAGAGGGAGTTGGGGATGTAGAGGTCCCTTGCATTTGTTCTCGGATCGTGATCAACTGCTCGGTGTGCTGCTGATCGTGGAACGGCAGCACATTCACCAGTTGATAGAACTGGCGCTGGCCCCAGGCATGATGGCGGAACGGGCGCTCCCAGGCCTGCGGAGGCAGAGAGGCGAGATACTCAAAGATCTCCTCGCGCCGGGCCGCCATTCCGGCCAGTACCGCGTCCAGGGAGATCGGCGGCTCGCTGGCGCGCGTCAGGCGGGGCGCCTCCTCCTCGGTGGCGACGATCTGCGGATTGTCTTCGTTCTGCACGCGCTGCATCTGTTCCAGAGCCAGGCCATCGGCGATATAGAGATGGTTGGCCAGCTCAAGCGGAGACCACGCGTCTTCGGCCGGGCGCTTGTCCAGGTCGGCGGTGTGGAACTTCGCCAACTGCGCCATGAACGCAATGCGTGCCGCAACCATCTTCTGCCGCACTTTCCCAAATGGATTTTCCAGGGTAGCCATATATGCCTCCCAGCTATTCGTCACGCTTTACCAATTGGCTATATAAACGCTCCAGCTCCTCTTGATTGTTGAAATGCAGGACCAGTGTCCCCTTTCCCTTAGGATTACACTTCAGATCAACCTTGAGCATCAGCGAGTTACGGAACTGCGCCTCCAGGTCATCAAAATCGGGGCTGCGCCTGGCCGGCGCCTGGTACTGGGCGGGCGCGTCGCTGGCACGCTCCCCCGCCTTGATACGAGCCGCCAGTTCCTCGGCCTGGCGCACATTCAGCTTCAGCGAGATGATCTGGTTCATGGCGGTCACCTGGTCCTCTTCACGCGCGATATTCACCAGGGCACGCGCGTGTCCCTCGCTGAAATTCTCTGGCTGATTAATGAGTGCCTCGCGCACTTTAGGGGGGAGCTGCAAGAGACGCAGGGCATTGGTGACGGTGGTGCGGTCCTTGCCCACCTGTTTCGCGACTGTCTCCTGGGTCAGCCCGAATTCCTGGATGAGCGCCTGGTAGGCCAGCGCCTCCTCAATGGAGTTCAGGTCGGCTCGTTGAATGTTCTCAATCAGGGCCAGTTCGAGCATCTGCTGCGGGGTCACCTCTTTGATGACCACCGGCACCCTGGTCAGGCCCGCCAGGCGCGACGCGCGCCAGCGGCGCTCGCCGGCGATGAGCTGAAAATGCACCGTGCTGGCGACGCCCGCTGTGCTGGCAGCGGGCTGCGTGCCGGCCTGCTCATCCTCACCAAACCAGTCATCGTCGGCGTGGGCCTGCTTTGCCCCGCTGAGCGCCGGCGTATCCAGGCGCGTCACCACCAATGGTTGCAGCAGGCCATGTTCCTTGATCGAGGCACTCAATTCCAGCAGCTTCGGGTCATCCTGGCGAAACACGCGGCGTGGCTGGCGCGGATTGGGGATAATGCTATCGATGGCTGCCTCCAGGATGGCATGCTCATCGATGCGCGATGGTTGTTGGGAGGACATGACCTCAGACGCTCCCGGCATCAGAGCGTCGAGTCCGCGTCCCAATCCGAATTTCTGCTTAGCCACGGGCCATTACCTCCTCAGCCAGCGCGCGGTAGGCCTGAGCACCGGGAGAGTCGGGATCATAATCGAGGATGGACTGTCCAAAGCTGGGCGCCTCGCTGAGGCGGACGTTGCGATTGATAATCGTCTGAAAGGCTTCTTTGGGGAAGTGCCCGCGCACCTCGCGCACAATCTCGCTCGCCAGGCGCGTGCGTGGATCAAACATGGTCATGATCACCCCCGCGATATACAGGTCGGGGTTCAGCTTGCTTTTCACGATCTGCACATTATTGAGCAACTGGGTCAGCCCTTCCAGGGCCAGGTACTCGCATTGGATCGGGATGAGCACGGCGGTGGAGGCCACCAGCGCGTTCACCGTGAGCAGGCCGAGCGACGGGGGGCAGTCGATCAGGATGTAGTCACAGCGTTTGCGGATGGGATCAAGGGCCTGGCGCAGGCGCTGCTCGCGGGCCAGCGCTCCGACAAGCTCGACTTCGGCGGCCGCGAGGTCCACGGTGCAGGGGGCCACTACCAGTTCACGGCGATTTGTGGGCACGATCACGTCGAAGATGCTCACCTCGTTGTCCTGCTGCACCAGCAGGTCATACATCGTGTGCTGCTTGATTTTCTTGCTCACTCCGATGCCGCTAGTAGTGTTTGCCTGCGGGTCCATATCGACAAGCAGCACCCGGCGGCCTGCCGCCGCCAGGTACGTCGCGAGATTGATGGCAGTCGTGGTCTTGCCTACGCCTCCCTTCTGGTTAGTAATTGCGTATACTTTTGACACTGGCTGCTTCCGTACCTTTCTGACTGACCGGCTATGCTATCCATAGACGACCCGGCATGCGCAAAGAATGTTCTGACAGCATGCTCCTGTGCTTCGCTTCACAGGTGGCATAGACATTGTAACAAAAGCCGGGGTGAGAAGCAACAGGAAGAACCATCATGCTCAGGATGGACACCAGCCAGAAGCGAAAAGCAAAGGTACTGTGATTGTCGCGTTAACATTTACTGGTGAGGACAACCAGACCTGGTTGAAGAGGAGGTTCGCCATGTTTGAGGATATTCTGGAAGACTCCTGGGCCTACCACTTTCCAACCCTGTTGCCCCAGGCGAACGCCTGGGTGGAGCGAGTGCATGATCCGGCGGTCTTGCAGCACTTGCTTCTCCTGCTGATACTGGCTCAGAGTGCGGAAGAGGCCGCGTATATCCTGAATAGCGGTGCGGGCGCTTCGTCATAATCTGCCTGGGAAGCCATATACGCGGGACCAGGGAGGGAACTGCGTTGCGTAGGGCCATGTTGCTCGGTCGTCTCTATTAGGAGGACGGCCGGGCAAGCATGGCCCTACGCAACGGGCTGGCCTCGAATGTTAGCAGGAGGCCGAATAGTGAGTGAATGTGCCCAGGAAGCTGTAGCGAGCTTGATACGTCCCTGGGGAGGTAACGCGGGAGAACCAGGGGAGCAGGACCTCGTCCTGCAAGCTATAGCCATTCACTGTGAAGTTTGTGCCAACCAGCGGGTCGCCCACTTCCAGATCATTGTTGCAGCCATAGTCGTTGCCCGTGGTCCAGTTCGGCACTATATTGTTGACAAAGGGATCGTTCAGCCATTCAGCAACTTCGTGACTGAGCGCATCAACATCGCTGGTGCCAGCGCCGAAGAGGCCGGGATCGATATACGAGGCGAAAATGTGTGTGTAGACCTTGCCTCCCAGGGTGGATGCATCGTGATATCCCAGAATGCAGCAGCCGCCGCTATCGTACAGGAAACTGTTGTAGGTCAGGAAGATCGGCAGGGTTGTCGAAGAGATGTGCAGTTTGGTGATCAAACCAACCTCCTGGTTGTAGAACCAGTTGACATCTACCTGCGCGTATCGCAAGCTGCCGGAAGAGCTTTCCTGGCCATAGTTAGCGGGAACTTTGAGTGTCACTGTCGGCAATATGGCTGGCTGTCCCAGCAGCACATGATAGCCTGGATGAGTCTGCACGCTGCTCCAGAATTCGGCGCGCTGAATGGCATCGCCGTATTGCGTATTCCCGCTGGCAAAACTGGCAGTCTTGAAGAGCGGTGAATTGCTTACAGACCGCGCCTTCGTGGTGCCATCGAGGGTAACTCCGTTCGCGTATTTCAGAGCCAGGGGCACGATGACAGCGGGAACCGTGATGCTTGTTGAACCGGCCGCTGGATTTGTGCCGACCATGGTATAGGGATACGTCACTCCATTGCTGGTAAATGAAGAATGCCAGGTTGGGACTGTGCTGGCAGTCGTACTATACAAGGCTTTCTGCTTGAGGGCGTTCCCCTGTGTTGGAGCATCCTTATGCATATCTACAAACCGGGGATGACCGTGAATCCCCTTGCGTGTGCTCGCTGGCGCGGCATACGTATGCGATATGCCAAACACGAACGCGAAGCTGGCTATCACTTCCAGCACCACAATCAAAGAGCCGATCTTCAAGAACGCCTTGTTTCTCTGCAATGACATAGAGTCTGTCCTTCCCTCGTTCACCTACAAGTAACATATGTTGTGCTATGGCTATGGTTCTGGCCACACCCAATGACAAACATCGATGTATAAGCGTGCCACCTGGTGACATACACGAATCTTCTCTATCGGCATATGCGAGCTATCCAATAGGGTAGTCATGTCGTAGCGCGTGGCTTGCCTCGCCGTCCCGGTCATTGCAGG
>JALYTT010000223.1 GCA_030854145.1 Chloroflexota bacterium
TAGCCGGATATCCGTAGGCCAGAAGCCGAGGAAGGCCTGCAACTGCGCGAGTTCGGTCGGCGCGAATGCCGGGGGAAGCTGGAGAAACATCGGCCCCAGGCGTTCTTGTAGCCCGCGCATGCGCTCAGTAAAAAAGAGCGTCTCACTTCTGCGCATCTCCAGACCTGGCGCATGGCTGATCGCGCGCGGGATCTTGGGGCAGAAACGGAACTCCGCCGGCGTCTCAGCGCGCCAGCGCGCGACGGTCTCGGCGGATGGGATCGCGTAAAATGTGGTATTTCCTTCGACCGTGGTTAAACGCCTGCTGTACAGGCGCAGGAAGTCGCCTGGCGGTGTGCGCTTCGCGAAAAAGCTGCCCACCCACTCCTTATAACCCCACATGGGGCAGCCGATGTAGAGTCGCATAGCGCTCCGTTCCATTTCTGCATGCATCCAGTTCTGTGTGTGTACTCATCTGCCTGCTACAACTATAGCACTTAGCGCGGCGTGATGACGAACAGGCAATGCCCCGTCAAGGTCTGACAACTGCATTCAACTTCACGCACGTCCAGCCTGGCATCCAGACCTACAAGGCGGAATGTGCTTGCCAGTGACGCCTCCCAGACATGACAGGCTGGTCGTGTCGCTGAGGTGCGTCCGTAGGCATAGAGATTACTGTAATGGACTAACCAATAGCTGCCATCCGGTTGTCGCCTCCATAGATGCAACTCTTCGCCGCGAATATCATTCATCTCCCGTGTGAAGGCGTTGAGGACGGCACTTAGCGTGCGGTCCATTGGCAGCAGCTTCAGGACCTGCTGAGTCAGCGCTGACGGGGTGCGCTTTTGTAAAGAGAGAGCAGTCGCGTAATCGCTCCACCGGCGCAACTGGCTCACAGGGTCAGCAGGCTTTGAGAACGTCACCGCTTGATTGAGGTAACTCAGGTACTCGGCCGGAATGCTCCGCTCATCATTGTCTGCAGGCCAATACTCGACCTGGCGGTAGCGCGCCAGCCCGACATCTGTCATGAGGCTCTGCCATGGCGCATCGCCGATGATCTCATATGCAGCCGTAAGGATCTGGCGGAAGTGACTGTTACGTGAACGCAGGTGCTGCGAGATGCGAGGCTGCATGCCATGTGCGGGCAACAGAGTGAGAACAAGGGCTTGTTGCTGGTTTCTCACGTCGTTGGCGGGGAGAGAAAAGATCCTCCAGAATGGTCTCAGCACTTCGATACAGGTTTTAGAGAGCAGATGAAATGACGGCGAAGATGGATCTGCAAGCAAGGGGACGGTATCTTTGATCAACGGAGGCAGGAGGAGAAGCGGGATTTCCCTGTTTGATAGCTGAGCCAGGTGTTGCAAGAGGCGTTGGAAGAGGTAGTGAGAAGGAATATCTGACTGGCCAAGCAAGATAGCCTCTGGAAAGATACCTTCGTGGAGAGCGCGCTCAAAGGCATCATACGGGCGTGCAACTAAGAATGGCCGGTACCCACTGAGTGTGAGCAGCCTTCCCATTTGTTGTGCGCGCATCTCATCGGCATCAATGATTAAGATAGTGGGATACATATATGAGACCAGACCTTCCGAGGGTAGTCAGTACATGGTGCGTTCAAAATGTCTCAGAAGCCACAAGCATACATGAGAAGCATACAGCATTTACACTTAGTCTAACTAAATCTCTGTAAGCTTGTCAATTCAGTGTCCAGGAGTACCAATTGGATCTATCCATAATGCACCTTTGTAGAGGGCTACGCAGCAGAGTTTATGACCGCTCGGGAAAGGTGTAGTCCAGGTTATTGAAAGCGTAACCTCTCAACGTATCTTTCTCTGGATGTAGTGCTCTACCAGGTATAATGGAGCACTTTTGAATATTCATTGTCAATGAGCTTCAGCATTTTTGAAAGCGAGGTTATGGTATGCATTTCTCTGTTCGTGTGAAGAGGATGACCGTATTTCCACTCATCGTGTTTATTGTGCTTGCCGGCTTTGTGGCCGCCGTCGTAGTGAGAGTACCTGCCACCCACGCCGCTAGTCTTTCTTCTGAGGAAGGGTTTTACCAGCAGACGAACCTGGTCTCGGATATCTCTGGCCTGGCCAAAGTGACCGATGCGCATCTGCACAATCCCTGGGGGCTATCCGCTAGTCCCACCAGCCCCTGGTGGGTCTCGGACAATAATGCGGGCGTGTCGACGCTCTACAATGGGGATGGTGCGATCATCCCACTAGTCGTGACTATCCCACTGCCAGGAGGTGGACCCGGCGGCACGCCAACCGGCACTGTCTTCAATCCCGTCAACAGTACGAACCCCAATGACTTTGTTGTGAGTGAAAACGGGAAGTCGGGTCCGAGTCTTTTCCTCTTTGCGACCGAAGATGGCACGATTTCCGGCTGGAATCCCACTGTTGACGGGACCCATGCCATCATTGCGGTGGATCGCTCAACTGTGGGTCTGGGCGCCGTCTACAAGGGATTGGCAATAGGCAGTAGCCACCATCAGGAGTTTATCTACGCGACCAATTTCCGCTTCGGGACCGTAGAGATGTTCGATGCGCACTTTAAGCTAGTTCGCTCCTTCACCGACAAGAAGCTGTCACGCGATTGTCCTCTCCCCGGCCAGTGTTTTGCTCCTTTCGGCATCCAGAATATCGGCGGCAAACTGTATGTTACCTATGCCTTGCAGAAACCAGATAAGCATGACGATCAGGCAGGAGCAGGCAGGGGTTTCGTTGATGTCTTCGATACAGCGGGGCATTTGCTCCGCCGTTTTGCAGAGCATGGCGCACTCAACTCTCCCTGGGGCCTCGCTCTTGCTCCCAGCCACTTCGGCCGGTTCAGCCATGATCTGCTCGTCGGCAATTTCGGCGATGGCCGCATCAATGCCTTCGATCTTGACTCAGGTGAATTTCACGGTCAACTGAAAGATGAGGGTGGTCATCCCATCACTATTGATGGCTTGTGGGCATTGGCCTTTGGCAATGGTCATCTGGCGGGCAAACAGAACGAACTCTTCTTCTCCGCCGGGATCAATGATGAGGTAGATGGCCTCTTCGGCAAGATTCAGTTTGTAAGAGACGATACGAACCAGCACAAGTAAGCGCGTTCCTTGAAGGGAACCTGCTAGAGGTTCGTTATGTTGTCCCATCCCATAGGCAGTGGACTTCTCGGTACCCCGGTGCTGAGAAGTCCACTGCCTATGTTACACTTCGTACTCTCCCCTGCGACTCTCCTTGATGAATATTCCACATATGGGAACCTTTTCGCCCCCTTCCTCCGTAATACTCTTTCAGAAGGAAGGAGAGCATGTGGCTACCACCTGCGAAGGCGAACTTATCGAAAGAGCGGCCCTGGGAGACCAGGAGGCGTTTCGGCAGCTCTGGGAGATGCATCACGCGGTCGCGATGGCCGCGGCCCTGCGGCTCTGCCATCAGCGTACACAGGCAGAAGAGATTACGCAGGGCGCCTTCCTGCTGGCCTGGCGTGGTCTGCCGCGATTCCAGCCGGGAAGCCCATTCCGGCCCTGGCTGCTGCGTATCCTCTATCGGCACGCGCTGGATGTGATGGAGCGACAGCGGACACACCTGCGTCCTGTCTCCCTGGAAGGGGTCGCCGAGCTAGAGCGCTTAGCGCATCCTCAGGCCGGAAACGCGGGGGTCGATCTGCAAGATCTGGTTGCGCAGCGCGAAGAGATACGCCAGGCACTGGCGCAGCTTAGCCATGAGCAGCGTCGAGTGATTGCCCTGCGCTATGGCGCCGATCTTACCGAGGCAGGCATCGCGGGGGTGTTGGGCTGGCCCGTGGGCACTGTGAAGTCGCGCTTGAACAGGGCCCGCGAGCGTCTGCGCGCGTTGTTGCTGGACGAGAGGGAGTGAGTTGCTATGCCTGAACCAGAATTTTCCAAAGATAGGCAGAGAGATCAGGCGCCTCCTGGTAGCCTGGAGGCCAGGCTCTCGACCTATTATGATCTCAAAGTGGAAGAACAGCCGCTGCCCGCATCTTCCTGGCTACGTCTGCGTCAGCAACTTGGCTGGCAACAGAAATCCCCATTCCCGAACCGGCTCACCTGGCGTAGGAAAGGGAGGCGTTCCAGGCACTATAGAGCAGCAGCTCCTCAAGGTATGCGAGAGGCGTTTCTACGCGTCGTATACGAGGCGCGGCTGTCTTATAGCGCGTCGATATTGCGCTGCCGCTATCGCGCGCGTCTGCGTGTACCCATAACGCGTCTCTCGCTTACTGGGAGGCACAAGATCACCTTGCTCCTGCCGCCAGATGCAGAACAGGCGCTCGGGCAGGCGGGCATCGATATGGCACTGGCGACTGGCCTGGCGCGCTATGTGTGTGCGCGCCGTCCCGCGTCTATCTTTATCCACCTCCTACTAGTCGTGCTGGCATTGCTCTTCTGTGTCGCTCCGCTGCTCTTCGGACGGCAAAGTCTAGCGCTGCTGGTAATTCTTATAGCCATTAATAGCGCGCTTCTGGCTGTGGTGTTGACACTATGGCATATGCAAGGGCGCAGGCTGGCCTTTCGAGCTGATACCCTCGTAGTACAGTGGCTCGGCCGCAGTCGCGCCTGCCAGGGATTGCATACCCTGGCGGATCACAGCCACCATCCGCGTAGCAGGCGCTGGGGCGAACCTTCCCTGCTTGAGCGCATTGACCGTATCTGCGGCACAGAGGCAAGAATTGAGGACGAGCGCCTCACGCTGGTAAGGTAAGGGCGAGGGGGGAACCACTGGTCTCTCTTTCGGTCCCTTGCTTGTTGGTACCCTGCTCATTAGAAAGGATGGGTCAATCTCATGGCCATAAAATATGCTCCCGATGTGGAGTTGCCTCCGCTCAAAACATCTCCCCGGCGCTCCGGTGGCTGGCTGCGACGGCTGCTGAATCGCGTTGGCCTGGCACTGGCTGGCGACGATGAAGAGCTGATCGTAGAGAACAAAACCCGGGTACCCTGGCGGCTGTATCACGATTACCATGAACTTGCGACCATCGAGGCAGGTGAGCGGCAGGTGCTGCACCTTGTCAAGCGCGGCTCGCTCAGTGCGCGCCCATGTGAGGAGGGAGACGAAGTCGAGTACCTGGTGCTTCCTCTCTCCCTGCGCGTACAGCAGGTACGTATATACCGGCGGCGCCTGGGCAGGGATGTCGAGATCTATGATATGCGGGCTGCCTGATTGCGTGTGGAGACGTGATGCAGTGGTTGTATCACGTTTCCATTTGCAGAGGGAAAGCTGGCGTGGCTGGCGTTTATTCATACAGCAGCATTCCAGGAGGGCGGAGTGTGAGGTTAAGATTTTCTACTCTGGCACAGGTGGGCATAGCACTATCTGGCTGTTTTTTGACGGAAAGTGCGTGCGTGGCCCAGCGTTGCGCTATACTAGTACAAAAGTAGTTGCGCATATACTTTATTGTAACGAGGTTGACGTATGTTATCTGCCGTAATCACGGCGCTACTGTTTTGCGTGATGTTCTCAATCGTTGCCAGCCTGGTCGTGGGCGCATTGCGTGAGCACCGGCGTCATAAGCGAGCATTGGCAACGCAGCCATTCTCTCCCCATCCGCTGGATCGACATGTGACGGCGGTGCTCCATATACAGGATGGCATGATCGTGAGCGTCGAGAAGCCAGCGCCTCCCCCTGTGTTTACCCTCTCCTCCGCCTGGTATACGCGGCGGCGTACGCTCGTATCGCTGGGTTTCTTGCTGATGGTGCTGCTGACCCTCTTCGTACAGGACGGCCTGGCGGGCGATGCTTTGCGCAATTTGAGCCAGAGCTTGAGCTTTAATTTCCTTACCAACAATAACGTCCAGGGCATCGACCTTCAGACCGCGCCCCACCCGCTGCCGGATACGGCCAGCAGCCGTGTTGTGCGTATTGATTCAGGGATGAGCAATCAGTACTACACTGATTACCAGCGGCATGTCTGGATCTACTCATCCTGCTCAGGCATCGCCATGGAGACGGTGATGAATGCCTATGGCCGTCACATGATCGCCGCCGATGTTCTGCAAGAGGAGTTGAAGCTGGGGGTGTGGAGTCCACAGATGGGGCTGCTCAACGACCAGGGTATTGTCATGACGGCGAATACCTTTAGCTTCAATGGCAGCTTTAGCTATACACGCACCGTCCAGGACATCGTGATTAGCGCCAACAAGGGCTTCCCCGTGATCGTGGGGATGCGCGACAGCCAGTTTTGGCCCAATGGACATATCCTGGTTGTGCGCGGAGGCGATAGTCAGTATGTGTATCTCGCGGACTCTTCTCCTGCCAATTTCTCGCGTATGACCTATGCCATGTTCACTCCCATATGGAAGAATGATAGAGGCATGAGCGTTATCCTGACGCCACGCTGAGAGTGAACTGCGTACTCTATGAAAAGAGCTATTGAAACGTCGCGGGTGAGGTTACCCGCGACGTTTCAATAGTTGTACACCCTGGTATCTGCCGTGCTCTTCTCCTGCTAAGTATTCAGATTAGCCAGCCTGACCCTCCACACTATACGGCTCAGGACCCTCAGCAGATTTTTGATCATATTCGTTCGACGATGGAGACAACGCTTACAATGCTTGCCACCTCACTGGACGCTCTTGTGCGTACTGAAAGAATGAGCGAGTTCTGGGTTGTGCGCGGTCAGCAGAACATCCTGACTCAGACGAGAGCGATGATCTCGGATGCACATACGATGCTTGACCTCGTGTTGCCAACTGATTGCGACGTTGCTGAAAGCCTTGCACAGGCACGTGCGCGGGGTTGTCGCATCGTGCATGCCGCACCGGAGGGCAAGGATGTTCGTGCTCTCCTTCTCGTCTGTGATGGTCGCAATGCCCTGCTCGGCACAATGACGCCTCTCGACTCCTGTCAAGCTATTGTCAGCTCGAATACGGCCCTCCTTGATACGCTTCGCGGGTACTTTCTCTATCGACAATCTCCAGCAAGCCAACAGAGCGTCGATATTGCCCTATCTGAATACGCCCCTGGACGTGAACTGATCGTAGACAAGGCCACCTACCGCGTTGGTGGCATCTACATTGATCCCTTTTGGGGTGCCTCCCTCGCGACACGCGTGCCATCTTTCTTCAAGCAGCCTTGTCAGACCTTCGCCCTCTGCACAAAATGTAGCTATACGCTGCAAATACAGAATCAGCAGGATAGTCCGACGGAGCAGCAATGCCCGCTTTGCCATGCACCCCTGCTCATACAAGAGATTCTTGAACCCCCCGACTATGCCCCGGAGGGTGCCAGGAGTCTAGAACAAAGCCAGATGCGCAACGATGGCAGTCGCAATGGGGGCCTGATGCCCGTCCAACTGGTCCTGCCTCAAAGTCAGACGGATACATTCAAGCACGGCCTTGCTGATCAGCGCATAGCCTGGAGCAATACAGAACATCATCAACTCTTGATTATGAATACTGGCGGCGAGGGTCAGGGCTTCTCGATGTGCCGTTCGTGCGGGGCGGGCGCGGCCGCCGATCCTGCATGGTTACAGCAGGGCCATGATCGCCCATTTTTGCTTCCGGGGTGGATGAACGCCTCAAAAAAATGCAACGCAGCAGAAGGCATCTGGCAAGGATACCTTGGGCATGTCTTCTACAGTGATCTGTTCCTCTTACGGCTGCTCTGACCTGCGGGGGTGACGTACCAGCTTGATGCACCCTGGATGCGCGATGCACTCGATACCCTGGCGCAGGCGCTCCTGCTGGCCACGACACGGCTCCTGGATATTTCAACCTCTGAATTGCAAGCTGGCTGGAGCTATTCTATCGCGGCCCAACATGATGCGGCCCAGGAGCGGGTCGCCTATCTCTTCCTGTTTGACACCCTCTCCGGTGGCGCTGGCTATGCCACGCAATCTGGCCAGTACATTGAGCACATTCTGCGCGAGACACAAGCCATTCTGGATACGTGTCCAGATCAATGCGAACAGTCGTGTTATCGCAGTTGAAATGCCGAGGGAGCATGGCCCCTGAGGCCGTGCTATGCCTCCTATTACCGCTTCAACGTCAGCGAAACAGAATAGCGCACTGGTAGATAGTTGTTAGGTGTTAGGAGAGGAGAGAAGAAGATGGAAACACTCAAACTGGTGTGCTTGCAGTGGCTTTCTCAGGAACGTGCCAAGTACGTGTGGCAGGACTTTTATTGCTCTTCATGGGGTGAGATTATTGGGCGGGTGTATCTGCTCAAAGCCCATCAAGCGATTGAAGAGAGCCATCTGTACGCCGAGGCCCTCGCAGATTTTGAGCAAGCCCTGTTGCTGCTGGCCAAGGATGGTGTCGAGAGAAGATACTACTGTCATGCCCTGGCTGATACAGCGCTGGTGCAGTGTTTCTTAGGCCAGTATGCTGCGGCACTTGCTCCCATCGATCAGGCGCTTGCGCTAGCGGGGCCGCGTGATCGCGACCCGCTGCTGGATAATCGCTGCGCCATCCTCGTGCTGACGGGAGCATTCGCTGATGCGCTGGCTCTGCTTCAAGCGCGACTGGAGCAGTCGCCACAGGAGTCTGATCTGCGCTTCACCCTGGCCACCTGTTTGCTCCATCTGGAACGCTATGACGAAGCTGTTGCCGCCTATGAGCAAGCGCGCGACATCTCCTCATACGATGAGAGAGGGCTACAAGCGGCCCGTCGTCGTCAACAACCAGATTGGATAAAGCTCTAGCAAAGAAGGGAAGCCACAACAAAGAACTCCCAGAAGGATTTTGAAAGCAGAGGAACTGCTCATTCCTTCCTCTGCTCATTCCTGTACGACAACAGCATATTCAGCACGTTCATCTCGCTGGAAATAAGCAGGTGCGTATCGGAGAAAATACGTCGCCGAATCTCCGGCAAAAGAAGCCAGGGGTGAGACGGTTTTCACCCCTTTGACCCTGAAAAAGGACCTATGTTCCGTTTCCATCAAGGAAGTCGGTACTTCTGCCACTCTTACTTTGCGGCCCATGACACCTTACGTAGCGTTAGGCCTACGGCTGATGTAGTTTGTCTACTCTCGCGTCGAGACGAGCTTTTTGGCAAGCGTGCCTTAATGAAAGGTATTTCTGGTGCGAACACTCCTTGCCCCCACCAGTCCGCCCAGCACCGCAATAGCTGTACCCAGCACGAGGTGTAGCAAGAGAAGTACGACACCAGCTTGCGTGATGATTTCACTGACATACACTCCTATCGCAACCTGTCTATATTGGGGAAGAGACAGAGTAAGAAAGAGCAGGCTCATCCCTGTTATCCCGCAATAGATCAGGCCGTAACAGAGGTTGACCCAGAGGCTGGTAAAAATGGCTGTACGTACTTGCGGGACGCGTCGGGCAGCGAAGAAGCCTGCCAGAAAATAGATAATCCAGTCTATCAGCGTGTAGAAGGCTGTGATGAAGTTGAAGACCTGAGCAAGATCGCCGAGTTTCAGATGGTATGAAGCTACCAGTTCTGCCAGGACGTGGCTGAACGCCGTGGTGATGGCGGAGCCAAGAGCCAGGCGCACGACGATGATAAGGCCAAATATCAGCCCGTATTTTAATGCGACACGTTGCATTGATCGTAAGTCCGCTGACAAAGGCGGAGAAACCGGAGAAGCCGAGGAACCAGTCGGCGGTTGGTGTGGCTCTGCTGTCCATAAGACTGGCTGTTCAGGTGGTCGTGGGGGGGGTGTTGCATAATGCTATTTCTCTCCTCTTTTCCTCTTGCTGTACTTGAGAGTATACAACAATTCAGCTCAGCTTACACCTCTTTTCTTCCCTATCCCAGCCACCTTTTGCCGTATTCGATTTATGAACCCTTCTGTACCTTTTCCAACTTTCGTAGCCGTTTCATACGACGGCTCGCACCTGGCTCTTGACCCAGTGCGGGTCCGCTTCTCGTTGCAGGCCCACAGCGCGCACGGCTTTGGCGATGGTTCTCCGCTGCGAGAGCCGCACCTGCTTGTCTGTGGCAATCACCGCCACTTTCCCCTCCATTCCCCCGCGTTGCTCCCGGCTTGGCACCCATCCTCCATCCACTCCAATGATAGGTCGATCCTCTGGGGCCTTCTCCCTGGCTGGCGAACCGGGTGGGGTTGCACGTGAGGCGGGATCAGAGCTACCAGTTTCATTCTGGGATGTACACTGAAAGGGAAGATTTCCACAAAATTGCCTTTGTAGAAGAATGACTCTAGAGTAGGTTCTACAAGAGAGAAGGAGAAAAATTATGGCTCACGTCTCCGGCATAGGCGGCGTCTTCATTTATTCCAATGATCCCAAAGCGCTAGCAGAATGGTATACCAATCATTTCGGCATCGAATTTGAAGCAGATAAGAAAGAGGAGAACTTTTGGATGCTCTTTCACTCTCGTGACGACAACGAGCCATCGAAAAGAACGAACACAGTTTTTGCTATCATGCCAGCGAAGACTCCTTTGGGTCCTCGGCGTGGTGAATACATGATTAACTACAAGGTAGATGACCTGCAAGGCTTCATAGAGCAATTGAAGACGAAAGGGGTGAATGCTGAACCCGTTGAGGATGATGGACACATCGGTAAGTTCACCTGGATTACCGACCCAGAGGGGAACCGTATCGAGTTGTATCAGCCATATTAGCACTATCGCCTTGCCCAAGCACAAACTCTCCTAGCTGCTGAGCAAAAGCAGCATCAAGCGGTGCATGTTGATGTAGTAGAGCAAAACAGAACAGGTGAAGTTGTTGATGCTACCTCATCTGTACATCCCAACAGTATTCTGCACGAATGTAGCCTCAATTTACAAAATGGTAATGAATGAATCGAGGTAGGAAGCGATTTCTCTATCGTCCACTACAGTCGCACTTAAAAACTGAACCATAATCCCTTTCAGCAGGTATGAAAAAAGCTTCACGAACTTTGCCTTTCAGATGTGAGACTCTGTACACATTGAATG
>JALYTT010000008.1 GCA_030854145.1 Chloroflexota bacterium
TCCGTGTGCGGCATCCCTTGAGGTGCCTGTGTAGCTACACGGATGCGGCAAGCCGAATCCCTACGCGACACAGCGAGCGCCCTGATACCCGTACAATGAAACTTGACAGAGCAGTAAGGGTGTCCCTTGAGACTACCCGCCAGGGTAATAAAGTATGCAGGGATTAAGACCGGCATGGAAGGAGGCGGCCTGGATCTTCGGGCTGAGCCGCCTCGTGATCCTGCTCGTGAGCTATATCAGCGTCGTGATGTTGCCTTTCTTCAGTCCTGGTCAGAGCCTGGTAGGCATGGCTTTGAACTGCTCTCACCAGCCTGGCCCCTGCCTGCTGGCCTGGTACCACTATGATGCCGTTGCCTATATCCGTATCGCGTATCAGGGCTATAGCTCTACGCCGGATGTGGCTTTCTTCCCGCTCTTTCCTATGTTAGTACACGCGGGAGGTCTGCTGCTGGGTGGCATCTTCCCATATTCCTACTATGCAGCGAGCCTCCTGATTAGCAATATCTGCTTTTATCTGCTGCTGGTCCTGCTCTACGCGCTGCTCTGCCAGGAATTTGAGCCTGCTATCGCACACCGGGCGCTGGTCTGCCTGGCCTTCTATCCCTACGCCATGTTCTTTTTCGCAGGCTACACCGAATCGCTTTTCCTGCTGCTCTGCCTGGCGATCTTCCTGCTCCTGCGGCGTGGCAAAGCCGTGGATTGGTGGCTGGCAGGGCTGCTCGGCTTCCTGGCCGCGCTGACGCGCTCGACGGGTATCGTCCTGCTGCTGCCATTGCTGGTGATCTATATCCAGCGCTTCTGGCTACCACGCGAACGAGGGAAGCACACCTGGCTTCAGAGAGTGAGCGCCCTGGCCTCTCTGGCCCTGATCCCTGCCGGCCTTATCGCCTATATGGCTTACCTCGGCTATACGAAAGGTGATTTCTTTCTGGTCAGCCACGTGGAGGCCACGGCTTCCTGGCACCGGCACCTGACGCTGCCAGGACTGGCCTTTGGGCCTGCTATCGGCACACTCTTCACCCAATCGCTCTTCTCGCAGGCCTTTGTTCAGAATCTGCTCGATATCGGCTTCACGCTCATCCCCCTCACTGTGCTGGTGCTCGGATGGAGACTGGTACCGCTGCACTATGCTCTTTTTGCGCTAGCCGTGGCGCTCTTCTCGCTCAGCTTCCCCCAGATGGCAGAGCCGCTGGCCTCCCAGCCCCGCTATATGCTCATGCTGTTCCCGATCTTCGTCGTCTTTGCTCTCTGGGGCAAACGCCCTCGCTTCGATCTCTGGTTCCTGGCACTCTCGCTGCCACTGTTTGTACTCAATATCATTCTGTTTATTACGCATCACTGGGTGGCGTAACGTGTGCATACATTTCTGTCATCGCGTATCCACAAATCTCTTATGCAGAAGGAATGGTACACTGGGCAGGCATCTTTCTACAATGACAAAGAACAACGGTGAGAGCCTTCCTGACTTACTGACGTATTTGCGCAAGGAGGTATGCGTATGGAAGCATATGCACAGAACAAGCCAATGTTACCAGCACCTCTCTACGATCTCCAGGTATGGGACCAACTCTCGCCATCCGAGTGTGCTGCGATTGCTCAGGTGGTTGCGCGGCGTTTGCCGCCTGCGTTTCATTTCGTGCGTATAGAAACCTACGCTGCCGGCACACAACGCCACCAGATCGCGCTCTTCACATGGCAAGCCCCAGCAGAGCGAGAACCGTGCTACTTTGTGCTGATTCCAGGCAGCACAGCCACACTGGGCTACGACCGCGCACACAAACCGAGGCCCAGCGCAGAACACATGTATGAATGGCAGAACTCTCATTTTTACAAGGAGGTGTCCCCGGTCACCTTCGACGGAGAGCAGGTAAGCGATACCCTCCCACCGCGGTATGACCGCCTTTATGAGCACATGGATACCGTTCTTTCACCACTCAGAACCGTGACGATTACACCATTCTTATTGGAAGTGGCTGCACGGCACCCACAGCAATTGGTCGCGAAGGTGGTGGGCAAATATAAATATCAACACTTCCAGCACAGCAAAAGAAAGATCAGAGGTAAGTGCTGGCCGCCAGATTTTCCTCATCATTTAGCGAAAAGGCTTATCGGTCCATCAGGCTTTCGCCTGCCGACGTCTAACGAATGGGAATATGCGTGCGCGGCCGGTACGCGCACGCTATTTTACTGGGGCAATGCTCCATTTGACGAAACGAATAAGCCATATGACGAAATGGATGAGCATGAGTACCCATCGCTCAATGCTTTTGGCCTCTCTATCGCGACGGGCTCCTCCCGCGGTGAATTTTGTGCCGAACCTGAGATCATGCGTGGCGGCGATGGAGGAGTTGCCGATTGCGGAGGCTATGGCGTACTGGCTGTGCTTCTCCCACTTGCATCCTCCTATGTAGACCCTATAGACAACAAAGAATCCATTCTTATTGGAGGATACGGTGGTTATGTTCGCCGACTCTATGACCTGGCTCGCCTTTCACCGTCACAATGAGTCGTCGCATCACCGAACTCTTTTCGGATTGAGAGGTACAAATCAGTACTCTTTTGACGCATCAAGGTTCGCACGCCACAGTTGCTCAAGCGTTTTCAGGTCATCCATAAATTCTGCCCGGCTCTGGCCCGGTTGTTGTTCGAGTTCCTCGTGTATCTCGAGTGTAAATGCCTGACCTCCCAACGCCTGCCAGTCCTTTTGCAGTTTGGGGTGGATAGCGGAGCCTGTTGTGATGGAGAACTGGAAGTGGTTACGCACGCTCTCCAGGTTCGCGGCATGGCCTATGAAGTACTTCCCACTCTGCGTATTAGTGAACGTGTAGACGCCACCAGAAAGTTTGCGGTCCTTGTATTCGTTGGTGATCTCTTTTCGTCTGTTCATTATGTCATGTCCTTCCTTCAATAGACAGCCTATTCCTCAGCGCTGGCTTTCCCCTTCT
This sequence comes from Chloroflexota bacterium, assembly GCA_030854145.1. Next base: position 2,946 of record JALYTT010000008.1, read on the forward strand.
GTGCTCTGCTCTCCTGTTTCCTCGCTACAATCCTCTTATCAGGTCCAGCGCCTCCTGGGCAGCTTCGCGTACCGCCTCCGACTCGTGGTCGTCTCGCAGATCTAGCAACAGGTCCAGCGTGCGGCGCGGAATGGCGCCTTCCAGCCTGCCCAGCGCCTTTGCCGCCTCCATCCGCGTCTGCCAGTAATGCCAGCCGAGTGAGCCTGTAAGATAGGCGACCGTATCTGGGGTCGCCTGACCGATATCGCCAAGCACACGCGCCTTCAGGCTGCGTTCCAGCGATCCCAGCAGCGGCCCCGGCCCCTGTCCCTGCATCATAGCGCGCGCCTCACCCGCCACGGCATGCAATGTTTCAGGGCGCCAGAGGAAGAAGGCCTGCAATGCGCTGCGGCGCGCATAGTCGCTGGTGTCGCCTAGCATTGCGAGCAGCGGCTGTGGAGGCAAACGCTCTCCCATTTTCGCTAGCGTCGTCACAGCAACCGCGCGTACCTGCTCTGAAGGATCGCGCAGGGCCTGGAGGAGCGGCTCTAGCGGCGCCTGCTCACTGGCTACTGCCAGCGTGCGCGCCGCTGCTCTACGGACATAGATTGAGGGGTCGCTCAACGCATGCGTCACCGGCTCAATCGGCAGATCCTGGCCCCTGTGTTCGAGCAGTTCCAGCGCCGCCGCGCGCACACTCGAAGAGCGTGACTCCAGGGAGCTAAGGATGCGCTCCTGGGAAATATGCTGCCTCATGTGTTGAAGCGCTTTAATGGCTGCCTCGCGCACCTCCAAAACGTGATCGGCAAGCAGCTCGAAAAGCGGCTCAATGGCGGCAGGATCGTTGCTTGCTTCCAGCACCTTCGCCGCGTCACGACGGGCGTATTCGTTGGGAGCATGCAGCAGCGGGAGCACTTCGTCGATGGGAAAAGTGCCGCCGCGTATCCTGAGTGCTTCGAGCGCCCCGCTCTGTACATACTGATGAGGATCGTGGAGCGCCGCCATCAGTGGTGCCAGCGGCGCTCGTTCGCCAAGATGGCCCAGGGCTAGCAGGAGATCATGGTAGAGAAAGTTATTCGCGTCGTTATCCTCTCCATCTTGCCCCGGTTCTGTATCCCCTGCATGCAGGGATCTCTCTGTCGTCAGTTCCTCAACCAGCGTGAGCAGGACAGGCAGCGGCACGCGTGGACCCATACGCCCGATGATATTGAGTACCATGCCTTTGACGAAACGGTCACCTTCCGCAAAGATGAGCAGCAATTCATCGACAGGTACAAACTCTGCCATAGCCATAAGGGCCTCGCGCGCCTTATAACGGGCGCGCTCATCCTTCAGCAACGGCAAGAGATCGGGGATAAGCGGTTGATATTGCTTCTTTGCGAGAACCTCGATAGCCATGTCGCGAATCTGTTCATCGGGACTCTCCAGCCGGACAACCATCTCCGCGAGCGGCACAGAGGCCCAGAGTTTGCGCACCTGCTCCGCTGCCAGCCTGCGCAGTCCAGGCCCATCTGAAGAGAGCGCCTCCAGGAGCACGTCGATGGGAGCCTGCTCATCCAACAGAGCCAACAGGCGCAGCGCTGAGCCCTGCCCCTGCCCCTGCTGCGGATTGCGTGCCAGCGCTACCAGGTCCTCGACAGGCAGAATGGCGCGCCACGCGTCGAGCGCCCAGAAGACGTGCTCACTAATGAGCCTGGCAAAACCATTCTCGTCGTCGTTCAGCCAGGCAAAAGGCGCCTGGCTGTCCTGGTTGAGCAGCGGCACCAGGTCCGTCGGAGTCGCGCCCCGGCCCACGGCCTCCAACGCAAAAAGCGCGCCCCATTGCTGGTAGTGGACGTAATCGCCCTTGAGGAGGCGTCGCAACGGTTCTACGAGGTCAGCAGGTCCCAGAGTGCCCAGGATCAGGATCGCGATAGCCTGCATGGGGTGCTGCCAGGTATCACATTGCTCCATGAGTTCGGGAAGCGACATATGTTTCCCCAGCAGGCGACGCGCCAGGGCGCGTGTGTGGGGGGAGCGATTCTGCTTGAGCAATGACCCATCGCTGTCAGATCTCAAGGCCGCGACAATCTGCTGCGGCGCTACCTGCGTTCCCAGCCTGTCCAAAGCTTGCAGGGCCGCGACGATAATGGCGCTTCTGAAACTCTGAGCCTCCTCAATCAGCAGTTCAACCGGCGCATATTTGCCCAGCATACCCAGCGCGTCGATGGCGGCGCAGCCGCGCTCGTTCTCGTGCCAGCCAGCATCCTTCACAATAGCCGTGAGCCGTTCTAGAGAGGCGCTTCCTCCCCGCATCCCCAGGGCCAGGCAGGCGGCCTGCTGCACAGTATCGCTGGTATCGTCAAGCGCCGCCTCCAGTAGCCCCGTGATACCAGGCTCTGCGCGCGTGGCCAGCGCCGTTACTGCGGCGGCGCGTACCGCATCCTGCGCGTCTTCCAGGGCACTGCGCAACCAGGCCAGAGGGACACGCTGGCTCTGCCATGTCAGGACCTGCAAAGCTACCTCGCGCTGCTCCCACTGCTCCGCCTGCAACAACGTAGAGAGTGCTTCTAGAGGGACATGTTCACCGAGGCGACCCAACGCGTGAGCCGCGTTGTGCCGGGCCTCATACCAGGGATCGTGCAGGACTGCAAGCAACACCTGAACCGTTGGCTGCATGCTGGCAGTAGGGAAGCCCAGCAGCGGCTCTGCTAGCAGGTGCAGGTGCGCCATACGCGCCAGGCTGCCTGCGGAGAGAGCGACAGGCAGGCGCTCCGCCCATAGCCGGGCGCTGGTCAGGGCATATGTCTGGAGTTGGTCGGAGCCGGGTAGATGGTCACGAAATACCTGGCTGAGCGTGTCGAGCGCCAGGGCCAGTCCCACATCGCCCGGATCACGGTCAAGAGTCGCCAGGTGTTCGCTGAGCTGCTCCAGCCACCAGGTGACCGCTTGCAGTCCGCGTGTGCCATGATCGCGCAGCAGGGTGATGATGGCCTGGCGCAGCACCGCCTGCCAGCGGCGAGAGAAGCGCCGGTGCCAGCTTTCGCGCCAGCCATCCTCGCGTATGCCTGTATCGCGGCTGAGCAAGCGCGCGGCCAGTTGTGTCACCTGCTCATAGATCGTGCTATCTAGCGGGAAAGGCCGAGGGCGCCGGGATGGAACGCCGGCAGGGCTGGCGAGATAGTAGGAAGACTCATAGATGTCCTTATCAGAGTCTACGAGTCGCACATGCAGGCCATCGAAGCTCCAGGTCCAACGGGCCTCATCCTCGCCTTCGATGCTCACAAACCCGCCCTTCTCGACACATGGTGCCAGCGCCTCGAAAGGGGCGCGGTCGTTGCCAATTTTCTGCCCGTTGAATTCAAGCGTGTAGACGTTCCCCTCGCGATCCTGTACCGGTCGCCAGCGCAGGCCCTGAAGTGTCTCCGCAAACGTCTCAGCGTTACAGTAGCGCTCATTGGTCACCCAGGTAAAATCACCGACCAGTCGCTTCAGTGTGGCGAGCGCCAGTCGCTGTCGTTCACGCGGAATCAGCACCTGCGCCTCTTGCAGATAGATCCAGTAGCCCATACGCTCGCGCCTCGCTTTCCCGGCATAGATGTATTTCTGAGAGCAATGCATCATCAGGATACCATAGGGCTGTGTTTTTGTGAAGGCGAGTGACATAGCTATCTGCATCTCATCTGGGTTAAACCGGGCGTCTCCTCTCATTCGCAGGCATGAGAAGAATGTATAATAGGTTATCAATGCAAAAGTGTTCTGGGTGCAGAACTCAAGGAGCGAAAGCCATGGATCAACTTATTGCCATGAAATGTGTTGCTTGCCGGGCAGGGGAGCCAGCCCTTTCTGACGCAGAGATAACGCAGTTAATGCCGCAGGTGCCAGCATGGAACAGTCTTGAGGTTGACGGGATCAGGCGTTTAGAGAAAGTGTTTCGCTTTGATAGTTTCGTCCACGCCCTGGCCTTTACGAACGCCGTAGGGACGCTGGCAGAGCAAGAGGGCCATCATCCCGCGCTGCTGACCGAGTGGGGAAAAGTGACGGTCACCTGGTGGACACATACGATTGGCGGCCTGCATCGCAATGATTTCATCATGGCCGCCAAAACTGACCAGGCATATGCGTCATCAGAGGGGACGGAAACGCAAGGGACCCGCTAATCCTGGGTCAACTATAGCAATTCGATCGAACTTCTCTCATAACACCAGGCAGCCTTACAGCCTGTTATTGTATATTGTTATAGAGAGACAGGAAACAAGAAGGGACAGGAAACGTCTATGGCAGCCCAATCAGGAGAAGCAAGCACAACAGGAGGATTGCAAGTCATTGGCGCCGGTTTCGGGCGAACGGGAACCTTATCGCTGAAGGCGGCCCTTGAAGAGTTAGGCTTCGGCCCCTGCTACCACATGGTCGAGGTGTTCAAAAGGCCCGCAGCCTTCGCCAGTTGGGAAGCCGCGGCGCGGGGGGAGGCTACCGACTGGCATGCGCTCTTTGATGGCTATCATGCGACCGTCGATTGGCCGGCATGTAGCTTCTACGAAGAGCTTATGCAGACCTATCCCGATGCCAAAGTGCTCTTGACCACACGCGATCCAGAGAGCTGGTACGCAAGCGTCACTAGCACCATTTATCAGATACGTCGCAATATCATAGCACGCATCCTCTTTTCACCTCTACTCTTCTTCCTCACAGCAACCCTCACCGGTGGCAGGGCACGTGTTGGTCGCCTGACCAGTATTCTCATCTGGAATGGCACATTTAACGGCCGCTTCGAGGACAAAGACTATGCTATCGCGGTTTTCAACCAGCATAACGAGGAGGTCAAAAAGCGCGTCCCACCCGCTAAGTTGCTGGTCTATAATGTGAAGGAAGGCTGGGAGCCGTTGTGCCGCTTTCTTGGCGTCGAGGTACCAGACACACCATTTCCCCACCTTAATGAGCGAGCTAACTTTATTGGCACCAGGATGTTTCGACGGCGCTTGAGGTAACCAGCACGCAGCGCTGATGCCAGGCTTGGCGGAGGCGATATAGCATTGCTACTCTGGACGCCTGTGTGCTCGCTCACTTTCCGGCGCCACAAAGCGATAGCCCACCCCCGGCTCCGTGAGGATGTAGCGCGGATTGGCCGGATCGGGCTCCAGCTTCTGGCGCAAGCGATTGATATACACGCGCAGGTATTCGGCCTCGCCACCGTATGCGGCCCCCCAGATACGCTGGAGCAGCATACGGTGAGTGAGCACCTTGCCGGCGTTGGTGACCAGTTGCTCCAGCAGGGAGAACTCGGTAGGCGATAGCCGCACCTTCGCCCCGCGCAGTTGCACAGTATGCCCCGCCAGGTCGATCTCGAGGTCGCCAAAGCGCTGTATGCCGCCCGTGGCGGATATCACCTCCGATTGGGTACGGCGCAAGACGGCGCGTATGCGGGCCAGAAGCTCTTCCACTCCAAATGGCTTGGTGAGGTAATCGTCAGCGCCCAGATCGAGCGCGGTGACCTTATCGCTTTCAGCATCCAGCGCGGTCAACACGATGATAGGCACGGCAGAGTGTTCGCGCACGCGCCGGCAGACTTCCAGGCCATCCATGCGCGGCATCATGATATCCAGGATCAGCAAGTGGAGGTCTTCCCGCTCCCACAGAGCCACGGCCTCCAATCCATTACTGGCCTCCAGCACCTCGAAGCCCCGTGCGCGCAGGTTCCGGCTCACGAAGTCGCGCAGCGCCACCTCGTCTTCGGCGAGCAGAATGCGCCTGGCTTTTGTGGTCATATCTCCCTCCCTTGCTCTGTTCAGCACTACGTTGCCAGCGCATCTACAGGGACCGTTGTCCCTGTAAGAGAAACGAGTGGCAGCGAGAACGAGATAGTGGTGCCCCGCGCGCTGCTCTCTGCCCAGATGACGCTTCCGTGGGCCTCAATGAAAGCCTTACAGATGGTGAGACCGAGGCCGGTGCCGCCAGAATGCTGCTGCTGTCCATGGCGCGCCCGGTAGAAACGTTCAAACACATGGGGCAGTTCGTCGGGCATGATGCCAGGTCCATTATCTGCCACTGAGACGACAATGCCAGCATCTCGCCTCTCAGCGCTAATACGGACCTGACCCTCACCATACAGCAATGCGTTCGCCACCAGGTTATGGAGCACCACCTCCATGCGCGCCCGATCCACGTCAACCAGGGGCAGGGTGTCAGGGATGTGCTGAGAGATCATGACCGACTCGTGGCTCAGCCGCTCGCTGATTTTCGCCACCAGATCCTGCACTCTGGTAGGCTCGCGATTGAGGAGGAGCAGCCCGGCTTCCTGGCGCGAGAGATCGAGCAGATTGCTCACAAGCTGCGCCAGCCGGTCGGCTTCCGCGCTGATCGTCTGCAAGAAATGGCGCTGATCCACCGGCGACCAGGTTATGTCTTCCTGGAGCAGCGTCGAGGCGTGGCCTTTGATTGCCGCCAATGGCGTGCGCAGTTCGTGGCCGACCGCGGCCAGCAACGTCGTCTTGAACTCGTCAAGTTCGCGCTCGCGTGTTACATCGCGCAGCAGCAGGCCACGCCCAATGGCCCGCCCCGACTCGTCGCCCACATCGAACACACGCACATGGATGGCGCGGCGCCGGCCAGAGCGCCTGATCTCGACAACCGACTCCATAACTTCGGCGGTCTCAGCCTGTCGCAGAACCCGCTCGCATTTCACAGCGTCCTCTGCTACCCCGCACAGCGCATTGTAGAGCGCTCTGATGGGGCGCAGAACCAGCGCCGAGCCGGGGAGATCCACGATCATGCTTGCCCCCAGGTTGGCATAGAGCACCGTCCCGTCGATGCCGGTAAGCACCAGTCCATCGCTCATACTGCCCATGATCGCCTCCAGCCGCTGCTTCTCTTCCGAGGCCTGCTGGTAGAGCCGCGCGTTTTCCTGGGCCACCTCGCGGAGCCGCTCATCGCTGCGCTCGTAGAGCACCGCGTGTTCCCAGGCCAGGGTGGCGTAGTTCGCGAACGTCAGCAGCAGATCGATCTCGTTCTGGTTGAAGGGATGCGGCTCGGTCCGATGCACCAGTAGTACCACCCCTCCTGCATGGCGACTGATGATGGGGATCGCCAGCACTGAACGGAAGCCTTCATCGTAGGAGAGCGATGCTTGCTGGGGGCCGAGCAGCTTCTGCACGGGCTTGCCGGTGCGAAGCGCCAGCACCGCTGACGAACTCTCGTGCGCAGAAGACAGCGAGAGATCCTGGTCATAGCGTTGACTGTGGCCATCGCTTACCAGCACACGCAGCGCACCCTGTTCGTCTGGCAACAGCACCGCCGCGGCCTGTACATCTACCAGCCGTCGCACCTCGCGAATAATCTTGCGGACCACGGCCCGTGGCTCAAGCAGGCTGACCACAGCATTCGACGTTTCGAGCAGCGTGCGCAGTTCGCCGAGTTTGGCCACTCCGTCGCGCTCCAGGCGGACAAGCGAACGTGCCAGGTTGCCTACCTCGTCATCACGCGCGGCAAGCACGGTCGCATGGACCGGGATTGATTGCTCAGAGGTGGGTAGCACCTGATGCTGGATGGCGAGCGTATGCAGGGGGCGGATGACGCGGACCAGCAGCATCAGCCAGAAGAGCAGGCCGCCGATGGCGAAGAGCAGGGCCGCCGTCAGTAACCAGCGATGTAACTGCGTGACGACAGCCAGCGCCTCGTCCACAGGCCTCTGCACGACGACAGCCCAGCCCACGTGCAGGACGGGTACAGCGCTGAAAAGCCACTCCTGGCCACCGGGGCCCGGCCCCTGACGCGAGGCTACATGGCCCTGGAGCGCCTGGTCGGCACCCGGCAGCTCGTTTAGAATCGTCAACAGGATCTGCGTATGATCAGGAGTAGCGATAACCTCGCCGCGGTTATCGATAATGTTGATCAGAAGATGCCGGCCCTGGCTCTGCTGGTCCGCGACGACATTCCTCAGAGGGTCGCTGAGCGCGGCGAGCGAGAAACTGGCCGCGACAATGCCCACCAATCGTGTGCCAACGCGCGCAGGGTAGGCGATGATCACGCCAGCGTTGTATGTCGTTTCAGCCGCGATGCCCACCTCCAGGACCGGGCCGGTGGTCGTGAGGGCACGCTGGACAACGTCGGGCGGCGAGAATTGTGCCAATGGCGTCTCTAATCCGACCACACACCCTTGCAGCGCACAGGAGACGCGCACGATGCCTACCGAATCGAGCCAGTAGACCTGGTCCACATCGCTGCGCGCGGCCTTGAAGGTCTGGAGGATGCTCACCATCGCGGCAGGGGTTGCAGCCTGGCCCGCAAGCTTGCTCAGTTCAAAGATCGAGTTCTCGGCATCGCTCACGCGGAGATTGGTCTCGACCGCGATATCCTGGGCCAGCGCCTTGTCAGACGTCTGGGCATCAATACGCAACTGCTGCTCGGCCACAGCGTTGACGCCGACGCCTCCGAGCAGCACAATGGCCACAAAGAGCAGATAGACGCTCAGGAGTTGGATCAGCAGAGAGCGACGTATAAGATGCAGCATGGCCAGTCCTCCTGGACGCACTCTGTCGGGTGATCCATCTACGCTGGACCAGACCCTCAAAAGCCGAGCTACAAGACATAATCCCTGGCGCGGACCAGGCCAGGGTGTGGATATCGGTCTATTATACCACTCTGGCTACTTAATCACGCTGTGCGTTCCCACATGATTCTATGATGTTTACGTTTTATTTATACCGCAGTGGAGGCACATTTATGAGCCGTTTATGCCCAATCACCTATACTTCGACTAGAAACTTGTAGCATGGTTCACCCATCCTGAGACGATGACGCACCTGTGTTTCAGACCCTGCCTGCGAACAAAGTATTGCTCTGTCCCATAAAGAGTGGTGGCAGAAAACCATCCATGAAAGGAGTGCTGTGAACAATCCTCTCCCTATGAAAGATGGAGCTACCGGTGTACCCGATGCAGAGGACTCAAGCCCCTACGCCATTGAATTGCGCGCCGTCACCAAGCGCTTTCTGACGCCAAACGGCAAGGCGTATACCGCGATCCGCGATGTCAACATAGCGGTCGCCCCCGGTGAGTTCGTCGCCCTGGTTGGGCCAACGGGCTGTGGCAAATCCACGACCCTGAGTCTCATCTCCGGCCTGGAGCAGCCGAGTGAAGGCGAAGTACAGGTGATGGGCAAACACGTGCAGGGCATTGACCCACGCATTGGCTATGTCTTTCAGGCGGATGCGGTCTTCCCCTGGAAGAGTGTGCTCAACAATGTCGCCACAGGCCCGTTGTTCCGCGGCCAGCGCAAAGCCGAGGCCCTGGAACGCGCTCGCGATTGGATCACGCGTGTGGGGCTGTCTGGTTTCGAGGATCACTACCCGCACCAACTCTCCGGGGGCATGCGCAAGCGCGTGGCGTTAGCCCAGACCTTTATCAACGAACCGCAGATCCTGCTGATGGATGAGCCGTTCAGCGCGCTCGACGTGCAGACACGCACCATGATGGAAGACGAGCTGCTGCAAATGTGGGCCTCCATCTCGGCTTCCGTGGTCTTCGTGACCCATGATCTCGAAGAGGCCATCTCCCTGGCCGACCGCGTCTGCGTACTCACGGCTGGGCCGGCCACCGTCAAGGGAATCTATACTATCGACCTGCCGCGCCCTCGCCACGTGGCAGAGATCCGCTTCGAGCCGCGTTTCGTCCAACTGTATCACGAAATCTGGGAAGATCTGCGCAATGAGGTGATCATTAGCTATGAGCGTAACAAAATCCGAGTTTAAAGAGACCGCGGTCACCCCTGAGAGCCAGGGAGTGCCGTCGAACAGCGCGGCCCGCCGCCGGCGCCGCATCGTGGTCAACACACTGCGCATCCTGCTGCTGGTCGTGATCATCGGCGGCTGGGAACTCTCCACCCGCGTGGGCCTCGTCGACGCCTTCTTCTGGGGCCGGCCTTCCGGTGTCCTGGCACAGATCGTCACCTGGGTCATGAATGGAACAGCGCAAGGCCCCCTATGGTTGCAGGTCGCCGTCACCTTAGAGGAGGCCATTCTCGGCTTCATCATCGGCGCCATCCTCGGAGTCATCTTCGGCGTGCTGCTTGGCAGCAATCGCTTCCTGGCCGATGTGCTCGGCCCCTACGTCAAGGTGGCCAATTCGATCCCGCGTGTGACGCTGGCGCCGCTTTTCGCCATCGGTCTTGGCCTGGGAATACAGTCCAAGGTAGCACTGGCGGTCGTGCTGGTCTTCTTCATCGTCTTTTTTAACGCCTTTCAGGGGGTGCGCGAGGTTGACCGTAACCTGCTCGCCAACGCGCGTATCCTGGGAGCCAGCCAACGGCGTATCACCACATCGGTGATCATTCCGTCGGCCCTGACCTGGATCTTCGCCAGCCTGCACACCAGCTTCAGCTTCGCGCTGGTCGGCGCCGTGGTCGGCGAATTTATCGGCGCGACCCAGGGCATCGGCCTGCTGATCCAGAACGCCGGCTCCAACTTCAACCCCAATGGCGTCTTCGCCGCAATGGTGATTCTGGCCATCGTGGCCTTGCTATCGGAGTACCTGATCACCGCCCTGGAACACCGCCTGCTCAGGTGGAAACCCAATACCGTCAGCGACATCACCATTTAGAGCAGCGCTGCAAGGGAAAGGAGGACATGGCAAAAAAGGCAAGTGTACCGCCCGATCAATGGGATCTCCTGGCGGCAACATCTCCTCTGGTCATGGAAGTGACCAGCGAAAACAGAGAGGAAACAATCTATGAATTCATGGAATCGCCAGAGCCGACGGTTCGGCCTGATGGCTGGTCTCATCCTCGTTGTTCTGCTGAGTGCGTGTGGGGGTACTACCGGTCCCACGACCACCACCACCACCGCCAATGGTACCACAACCACCCTCACGCAGCTCAAGATCATGGTAGGTGGACTGAGCAAGCAGATCTATTTGCCCAACATGCTCACCCAGCAGCTTGGATTCTTCAAGCAAGAGGGACTGGAAGTGACGCTGATCGACGAGGCCTCGGGGCAATCGTCGGAGAATGAGGTGCTGGCGGGCCAGGTGGATGCAGGCTCAGGCTCGTACAACCACACCATCGAGTTGCAGCCCAAGGGCAAGCAGATGGAGTCCGTGGTGTTGTTGAACGTTGCGCCCGGTGAGGCCGAAGTCGTTTCCGCCAAAATGGCCAGCCAGATCCACTCGGTCAAAGACCTCAAAGGCAAGAATCTGGGCGTCACTGAACTTGGCTCCGGAACGCAAACCCTGACCACCGCGCTACTGCACAATGCCGGGATCACGCCCGACCAGGTGCATTTCGTGCCGGTGGGCGCCGGTGATACCTTTATCGCCGCGCTGCAACAGGGGAAGATCGATGCTGGTATGACGACCGAGCCGACGATCTCGCGTGTCTTATCGAGCGGCGTCGGCAAAGTCCTGGTCGACTTGCGCTCGCCACAGTCCACGCAGGCGGCGCTTGGCGGACCGTATCCGTTCATCTGCCTGTTTATGAACAACGCGTATGTCGACAGCCACAAAGGTGTTGTCCAGAAACTGGTGAACGCGTACGTCAAGACCCTGAAGTGGATTCATACGCATACAGCCGAGCAGGTGGCGGCGATGATGCCGGCCGACTACTACGCCGGCAATAAAGCCCTCTACGTGACGGCCTTGCAAAACCAGATGGCCATCTTCAGTCCGGATGGGATGATGCCCACTGGCGCGCCTGAGTCGGTGCTCAGCGTTGAGAATGCCAGCAAACTGATCCCGGCGGGCAGCCAGATCAATCTCAGCCAGACCTATACCAACGAGTTTGTGAGCAACGCGTCCTGATTTTTCAAACTTAAGGGATCGGGGGCTGGCTTTGGAGCCAGCCCCCGATTTTTGTTTTAGGTTATGAGGTCATTACAATTCCTCGCGCCGGTACAGCCGCATCCCGCCTGCCACCAGATCCTCGGTCGCCGTCATCTCGCACCTGGCGGCGAGGTGCGCTGCTGCTGGATCGCTGAGCGGTAGCAACGCCTCGAAGTAGATGGGTATTCCCTCCTGTTCGGCCTCGAACTCGAATTCGGAGGCCCAGATGCGCGCGCGATTGAGGGCGCAGATCAGCAGGGAACGGCCAGCGTTGCGGCACCGCTGCTGGGGATGTACGGCGCCCTGGCAGCGAAAGTGGTAGGCCTGCGGGCGCTGCTGCAACTGGAGCACGGTGTAGCCGATGATCTCCCCCTCGATCCCCTCCAGCGTCTCTCCCTGTCCCCATTGATTCAAGTCGCTCTCATCGTCGGTCACCACAAAGACATTGTGCTCCGCTTCCAGTGCAGGCTCGCTGAGCCACGCTTCAAAATCTGCTACACTCCCGGCTGCGGTGTGGTCAGCCTGCGCGGCAAGCTGGTAGATGTGCGCGAGCACAGGGGCATCCGAGGAGCGATATGTCCGTATACGCATACAGGATCGTCTGCCTTTCGTGAATCATAGCCGTTATCTGGTCAGCAAACCAACACTATCATATCACCTTCATCGACGTGTTAGACCCTGTACACTCTTCAGGCCAACATAAGTTGCCAGAGAGGTAGGGGCGCCCCTACCTCTCTGGCACATGATATTGCCAACATCGTTTCTGTGACCCCGCAAAAACCTCCCTCTGCGAAACGAAGTCTTGTGCAGTAGAGGTTGAGCAGGCACGGCTGTGTAAGATATACTGATATATAAGCATATTTTTCTACATGTCTATTGTCTGTAGCTCATCCACAACTACAGGCAACCAGCCATATCTGCAACAAAGGAGCACCACCGTGTCTGACCTTACCCATGTGCAACGTATTCGCCAGGAAATGCCCGCTACCACATCTCACCTCTACCTCAACACCGGGACGTTCGGCCCATTGCCGCGCTGCGTCACCCAGGCCGTCCAAGAGCGACTTCAGAGGGAGTGGAGCGAAGGGCGTTTAGGGCCGGGGGGCTTTGAGGCCATGGAGGGCATTTATGGCGACGCACGCCGCCGGTCCGCACAGCTCCTGAACGCTGATACACAGGAGATCGCCCTCACCGATAACACTGGCGAAGGCATGAACAGTATCTCCTACGGACTGAACTGGCGCGAGGGCGACGAGGTGATCACAACCAACCAGGAACATATCAGCGCGCTGGCCCCGCTGTACCAGATCCGGGAGCGCTTCGGGGTGGTGCTGCGTGTCGCGGACCTTGGCCCGCTCGGAGAGCGACCCGCCGAGGAGGCCATCGCCCCGCTGATCACATCGCGCACGCGGCTGATCGTCCTCTCGCATGTCTCCTTCCAGACGGGAGCTGTCCTCAACGTCAGCGCAGTGACCCGCCTGGGACGGGCAGCGGGTATCCCGGTCCTGGTTGATGGCGCGCAATCAGCGGGGGCGATCCCGGTTGATGTCAAGGCACTGGATGTAGACTTCTACGCCATTCCCATGCAGAAGTGGCTCTGTGGTCCCGATGGCACAGGGGCGCTCTATGTGAATAGCGCATCTCAGCACTATGTGCGGGCAACCTACGTGGGCTACTTTTCTATGAAACACGAGGAAGGCATAGAATGGGAGCTACACCAGCACGCGCAGTGCTTCGAACTGGGTGGGCGACATTCGGCCGCGCTCACCGGGCAGTCGGCCGGGCTGGCATGGTTGGAGGAGACGGTCGGTCATCAATGGCTCTTTGAGCGCATCGCATCCTTGAATACACACGCCGCCGAAGTCCTCAAAGCCGTGCCAGGAGTCACTATCTTGACACCACAACCAGGAGCCAGTGGCTTGCTGACCTTCACCCTGGAAGGTCACGACCCGGAAGAGGTGGTCAAACGCGTGCGCGAGGAGCACAATATCTATATCCGCAGTATTCATGATATGCACTCGCTGCGCATCTCCACCGGGTTCTACAACACGCAGGAGGAGATAGAGACGCTGGCGCAGGCGTTACGGAAGCTGTAGGCTACCCATCTCATTACGCTTGAACCAGACTGGCAATCAGAGGCCGAGGCCGCTCAGCCAGCCCATAATGCTGCGCACATTATTATCGTGCGCCCAGCCATAGAAGCGGCGGTCAACCGGCTCATTGATGGTAGCCAGCACCTCGTCCAGCGGGTAGTCGATCAGCGCGGCGCCCTGTTCAAGTTCGGCGGCGTCGGGACGGCGCTTCGTCAGCAGCGTCTGGCAGCGCTGCTCAATCTCGCGCACGTACGCAAGGTTGGCTTGCAACTGCTCCGGGCTGGTGGTCTTGCCATGGGAGCAGAGCACGCGTAGTGGCTGCAAGGCGATCATGCGCTCCAGGCTAGCAAACATCAAAGGCGCGCAAGCCGCGTTTTCGATCAGTGGCAGGGGCATCTCCGCCGCGTCGAAGGCCAGCAACAGGCGCAGTTCTGGAAGCCAGGCAGCGATCTGGTCGGGGTGGTGGCCCGGCGTAGCGAGCAACTCGATGGTCAGGTCGCCGCCGTGAATGGTAAGCTGCTGCTCGAACGTCACGGTCGGGGGTACCAGGACCACGGAGTGAAAGATGGCATAGCGCTCCTGGTACTCTGTCAAGCCCGCGCGCGCCTCCTCCGACTGCATACGCAGCAGGCAATGATCGTGGGCGATGATCGGCGCCGCGCGCTCGCCCGTAAAATAGGCGTTGCCCCAGCTATGATCCCAGTCGGCGTGACTATTGATGACCAGCACCTGCCGGCCGGCCAGATTGGTGGAGACCGTCTGCATCATGAACGCGACATCTTCGGGACACAACAACGTATCGAGCACAACGATATAGCGCTCGCTCACAACGAGGTACGCATCAACCTCCATGCCTTCAAATTCTTCCGCTGCGCCTTGAAAACCACGCCGGAACACGTGTACGCGCGCATCTCCGCTCATTTCTGGTACGGCGCGGACTTCTTCAATGAGAGCCATACATGCTTTCCTTTCCTATCAAAAGTGGTGTGCGCCAACATAGGCCACCACGAGATACAGCAGGTAGAGCAGGACGCACATCAGGATGATAGCGCCGTAGCAGGTCAGCGACCAGGCACGGCGATTGTTCAGCGCCTGGCGCAGTTGCTCATCCATATCGGGTGGATCGAACTGGATATGGGGAGCCAGTTCCCGGATAGAGGGCAACATCGCCCGGAAATCGCGCGCATTGCTCATGCCCTCTGCCATAATCACCGTTGTACCGTCGTCCAGGTCGGCCATCAATACCAGTTTGGATGGGTTCGGGTCTCCCGGCGTGACGATCAGGCGCTCAATAGCGGCCAGTTCCAGGCGCGTCTCCTGATCTACCTCCTGCCCCGTCACAACTATGTCGTCATCGTACAATCGTATCTCTTTCCCCATCCCGAAACGTACCCTGCTGATGGGGAGCTTGCTCAGCGTCTCGTGATCACTCATCCGTTAGACCAGTGGCTTTCTATCCTATCCATAGTTCGAACACAATGCAACGTTGTAGATTGTACAGCATCGGCGCGATGGCGTCGAGGCGACAAATGTCATGCCAATACTGCACATTATCTTGACATCTATGTATCCAAAGCACTACAATCTTGAGCGAAGCTTGGTAGAAGCAAAAAGGGAAGGAGGGGCTGTATGGCGCAGATTGGACTTCTGGAAGATAATGCCCGCATAGCGAAGCTGTGTGCCACGCTGCTGGACTATGTAGGCCACCAGGTCACCCTATATAAGCATCCCAGCGAGTGTTTACAGGCATTGCTGCCCGCGCAAGTGGCGCATGACCACTTCGCGCCCGCGTATGCTGCGCCTGCGATCCTCGCGCTGCCCATCGATGTCCTGATCCTTGACCTGTATATGCCCGATATCAGTGGTATAGAGGTGCTGCAGAAATTACGCGCTCACCCCCATACTCATACCCTGCCGCTGATTCTCTGCACGGCGGCCACCCCCGCTGAAATCGCGCGCGCGCTGAACCTGGCGCCCCAGGCAATCGTGGTGGAGAAACCTTTCAAGCTCCAAACGCTGACATCGGCAATCACCTCCGCGTTGCGTCTCTCCTGACCCAACCATTATCGCATGTTTACTCCTCTGTGGGTGCCGGAAGCGACTCTAACCAGGCACGTCCCTCGCTGTCTTTGCGATGGCCCAGTTCCTCAAAGGTACACTGGCTCCTTTGTCTTACTCCGGTCATCTATTGTACCTGAAACGCCGTGATAAGTCTATTGAGAACAGGTTACGGCAGGGCGGAAAAGAGCAAGCCAGGAGAAGTTTTTCCGAAGGAGCATGCTATACTGAGCAGGCGACTGTGTACGTTGGTCCTGTAGCAAGGGAATGGGATACACTCATCTTGTATAATCGCCCTGGGGGTGACTATTTCCTCTTGGCAAGCGGCACGTTACCCGTTACAATAGTACAGGTAGTCAACTATCTACAGAGAGTGCAGCCCATGGTGGCCTGCCAGTTCACCACTCAGCCATCCACTTTAACTTGCTTGTCCATGCGCCTGTGCCGGTGTCCAAAGGGACCTGTCGTTGGCGGCATTACTAAAAGGAATGTTCCATGTCAAATACTCCAGCCATTCTGGCTGAGGGACTCTACAAACGTTACGGAAAAACACAGGCCCTGGCAGGGATTGATCTGATCGCCGAGGAGGGCAGCGTGCTTGGTCTGCTTGGCCCCAATGGCGCCGGCAAGACGACCGCCGTGCGCATCCTGACGACGCTCTTGAAGCCTGATGCCGGGCGCGCAGAGGTACTTGGCATCGATGTCGTCAAACACGCAGATGCGATTCGCGCGCGTATTGGCCTGGCCGGCCAGTATGCCGCCGTTGATGAGCATCTTACCGGATACGAGAATCTCAAGATGGTCGGGCAACTCTATCACCTATCGGGGAGAATGGCAGGCCAGCGGGCCAACGAACTGCTTGAACGCTTTGACCTGGTCGAGGCCGCCGGGCGCACCGTCAAGACCTACTCAGGGGGCATGCGCCGGCGCCTCGACCTGGCGGCGAGCCTGGTTATGTCGCCTCCGGTGCTCTTCCTGGACGAGCCGACAACCGGCCTTGATCCACGTGGCCGCCTGGCGATGTGGGAGGTCATCAGCACCCTTGTCGCCGAGGGGACAACGGTGCTGCTCACCACTCAGTACCTGGAGGAGGCCGATCAACTGGCCCATCAGATCGTCGTCGTTGATCACGGGCACGTGATCGCCAAAGGCACGTCCGACGAATTGAAGGCCCAGGTTGGTGGCGAGCGACTCGAACTCACGGTGGCCCAGGGAGGCGACCTGAATGCCGCTGTGGAGGCGGTGCGGCCCTACAGCGCCGGCGAGATCCAGGTTCACACGGAGCATCGCCACCTGATTGTACCGGTGACACAGGGTGCGCAGCTCCTCGCCACCGTCGTACGCGACCTCGATGCTGCACAGGTCCCCCTGGACGACCTGGCACTGCGCCGGCCCACCCTGGATGATGTCTTCCTCTCGCTGACCGGACATGCCGCCACCTCAGCAGAGCTGTCGTCGGATACGCCGCCCGCGCGGCCTATGGTAAGGAGTTCCCGTTGAACAATAGCAGTCTCCACACAACTGGAACGCTGACGCCGTTGGCCCGTCCTGCACTGTACTGGGTACTTGCCGACGCGCTGGTGCTGGCGAAGCGCCACCTGACCCAGATCCCGCGCATCCCTGAGGAGCTGGTCTTCGCGACGATCCAGCCGATCATGTTCGTGCTGCTCTTCCGCTACGTGTTTGGCGGGGCGATTGCCGTCACTGGCACAACCTATGTCAACTACCTGATGGCTGGCATCTTCGCGCAGACGGTGATCTTCGGCTCGACCACTACCGGCATCGGCCTGGCCAACGACCTGCAGCGTGGCCTGGTTGATCGCTTCCGCTCGCTGCCGATGGCGAAATCGGCGGTCCTCACGGGTCGTACCATCTCTGACCTTGTGCGCAACACATTCGTGGTAATCGTGATGTGGACGGTCGGCCTGCTGGTCGGCTTCCGACCGCAGGGCAGTGTCCTTGCCTGGTTCGCGGCCGCCGGGATACTCCTGCTCACCAGCTTTGCCTTCTCGTGGATCTCGGCGACGATCGGGCTGCTCGTGAGCAGCGTGGAGGCGGCACAATCCGCTGGCTTTGTGTGGCTCTTCCCGCTGACCTTCGCCAGCAGCGCGTTTGTGCCGACGAAGAGCATGCCTGACTGGTTGCGCACCTTCGCGGAGCATCAGCCGGTCTCGCTGATCGTCAACTCGGTGCGTGGGCTGCTCCTCGACCAACCCGATGCCTCGACGATCTGGCAGGCGCTCGCCTGGTGCGTGGGCATCCTGGTCGTCTTTATCCCGCTGGCCGTATGGGCCTATGGACGCCGGACGGCGCGATAAGGAAGGTGAACAAGAGGTCCTTCCAGAATAGGGGGCAAAACGCTTGCTTGAGAAGAGGTTCTCTAGATGCCCGGCAAGCAAGCGTTTTGCCCCCTATTCTGGAAGGACCTCTTTCAGGAGTTAGCGATCGATTGACCTTGCCTCATATCCTTGCCCTGCAGGATAGCCTCCAGTGTCAAGACGCGTCCTTCGCTCCACGCAGCGGCGAAGGGCTGCTCCCCCAGTTGAGCGCGAGCTGCCATCACCGCTTGCTCGTAGCCAGGACGCTCAATCGCCGGGAGGGGGATATGAATAGCCAGGCGCAGGGCCTCCGCCGCGCTCCATAGCCGCGCTGCCCACGCATATGCCCCTTGTGCCGCCACGGCACCTGCCAGACCTTCCAGGTCGGAGGCCAGGTTCATCTTGTTATCTGCTTCCCGCGCTAACACAATCCCCTCCTCATAGAGGGTGCGAGCCGTGGCGTTGTCACCCTGAGCAGCGCTTACCTTCGCCAACGAGGAGAGCGCTAAGGCTGTGCCATGACGTTGCCTCATCTCCTTGAAGAGCGTCATCGACTGCTCAATGAGCGCACGCGCCGAGGAAGCATCGCCACGATCAAGGGCTAACAGGCCCGAGAGGCAGAGACAATAGGCCATCGTCTCCTTGTCACCCAACTTTCTAACGGTTGCGAAACTCTCCTCCAGGAACATACGGGCGCGAGTACGATCACCCTGGGAGAGATATTCCACCCTTGCCAGGCTGAGGAGCGATTCAGCAATGCTATCCTTCTCTCCCAGTTCTCTGTTCATCGCCAGGCTCTCTTCGAGCAAGTCAAGCGCCCTGACATACTCACCTTGATCGGCGTCCACACCTCCCAGGTGGAGCAATATACCCGCAATGGCTCCCCTGTTATCTAACTGTCTGAAGAGTACCAGAGACTCTTCGGCTTGCGCGCGGGCCAGGGCGAGGTCGCCCCTTCCCCAGGCAATATCTGCTTGTAAGTGCAGAGCGTAGGCAATGCCCGCCCGGTCTCCAATTGTTCGGTACAGCACCAGGCACCCAGTGATTAGAGTCTCTGCCCGGTCATGATTACCCCGGACCTCGTTCAGCCTTGCGGCACTATAGAGAGCTACCGCGCGCACCGGTGCCGCCACTTCACCACTTTGCACAAGCGCACGCTCTAGAAAATCTAATCCCTCGCTGAAGTAACCACGCGTGTACCAAAATGAGCGCAGAGCTGCCCCCAGGCGCAGAGCTATCTCTCTCTCAGATCCCGTTTGCTCCAGTGACCACTGCATGGCAGCACGCATATTGTCATGCTCCTGCTCCAAACGCCCCAGCCATAGCGCTTGTTCTGGACCCCAGAGTTGCTCATCAGCCCTTTGCGCAAATGCCAGAAAGTACGCTCCATGGGCCTTGCGCACGGCCTCCTTCTCTCCGCTCGCCGAGAGAGCCTCCAACCCATATTCGCGGATCGTCTCTAACATGATGAAGCGCGGCTCCTCTCCAGCATTGTGCGTCTCCCTTCGCAATAAACTTTTATCGAGGAGCGAACTTATGGTATCTAAAGCCGGTCCCACTTCTCCATCAAGCGCGGCGCAGACCGCCTCAACTGCCTCCAGTGTACACCCACCGGCAAAGATAGAAAGCCGCTCAAAGAGCTGCTGTTCCTGAGCATCCAGCAGGAGATAGCTCCACTCGATGGTATTGCGCAGGGTCTGCTGCCGCACAGCCACATCGCGTATTCCGCTCGTCAACACCTGCAGCCGTTGGCTCAAGCGTGCAAGCAGCGCATCGGGTGAGAGAAGTTTCATGCGCGCAGCCGCCAACTCGATAGCCAGCGGTAGTCCATCCAGGCGAGCGAGGATCTCTGCTATGGCAGATGCATTCGAGACGGTCAACTGGAAATTGGGATTGACCGCCTGTGCCCGTTGAGTGAACAACGCGACAGTCTCGTACTGGGTGAACACCGTGAGGTCGGGCGCAGATATGGGATCGGGAAGCGACAGCGGCGGCACGATATACTCGCGCTCGGCCTGCACGCGCAACACTATCCGGCTCGTCACGATCATCTTGAGACACGGACAAGATGCCAGAAGCTCTGCCACCTGTAGCGCCGCGCCTATCACTTGCTCAAAGTTATCCAGCAGCAGGAGCATGTGCTTGTGTCGCAGATCTTCCGTGAAATGCTCCAGAAGAGGCTGGCCACCCTCCTCGCGCAGGCCGAGGGTCTGAGCAATAGCGGTCAGAATCACGGCGGGATCACTCACAGGCGCCAGGTCCACGAAGTAGATGCCATCCGCGAACAGATCACTCAGAGACGCTGCAACCTGTAAGGCCAACCGTGTCTTGCCCATGCCGCCAGGTCCCGTCAGGGTGAGCAGGCGCACATCTTCGCGGCGCACAAGCTGTTCAATGGTAGCTATTTCCCGCTGCCTCCCGATGAAGGGTGTGGACTGCATAGGGAGGTTGCCAGGACGGGCAGCAAGGGATTTGAGGGCTGGGAAATCGGCAGGCAGATCCGCGATGACGAGTTGAAAGAGATGATCGGGTCGCGGCACATCCTTGAGGCGCTGCTCGCCCATATCGCGCAGGCTCACGCCGTCAGGCAGATGCTGCTCGACAAGGTTGCGCGTTGTCTCAGAGACCAGCACCTGACCCCCGTGCCCGGCGCTCATGATACGTGCCGCGCGGTGTACATCCATCCCCACATATCCCTCGGCAGCCAGCACTGGCTCGCCCGTATGCAGCCCCATACGCACGCGCACAGCGCCACCTTCGGGCCAGGAATATGCCGTCAGAGCGCGCTGCGCGTTAACCGCCGCCGAGACAGCATCGGTAGCGCGCGCAAAGGCGACGAAGAAGGCATCCCCCTGCGTATCGATCTCGTGGCCGTTCCAGCGCTGGAATGCCGCGCGCAGCAGGTGCCGGCACTCCGCGAGCACCGAGACGTAGCGCTCACCCAGCCGCTGGAGCAACTGCGTAGACCCCTCGATGTCGGTAAAGAGCAACGTGACCGTCCCCGTGGGCAATTGGCGCATTGAGAACCCCTTTATTTCTTGTATTATGGCTTGTGCTAGAGAAGGCTCAGCGTCTATGCGCTGGCGTACTGTCTGATGCATATGAGATGATCCTATTATAGCGCAATCTATGCGGTGTAACTTTTATAGAACGTCTGTTTCTTTCAGTGTAACACGAAAAGAGGTCGGATTCGGCCCGCTATTGGCTTTCTATTAACTGTAGTAATTTTAGGAGCTACACCTTTTTCTTCTTACGCGAGAAGGAAGATTAATCAGCTATCTCAACATTCTCAATACCATAAGTTTCTATCTGTACCTGATAGTGCTCGTGAATCAAGACTATCAACTGCTTAACCGGGATTGGCAAAAGACTCTGAGGAAGCCGAAGACTTGGAGACCAACCAGATCGCCAGCGTCTTGCAGAGGCATAGACAGCAAAGGAGTTGGTCTGTTCTATGATTAAACCAAGCGCGCCGATTTCTTGCCATTTGAGCGTGATGTTGCCATGGGTCATCTGGTTTTTCTCTACCGCTTCAAGCAGAAACGGGTAGAAGTACTGAATTCCCTCCTCATTAATGATCAGGAGAGGGGTGTGACTAAACAGTTGGCGCAGAAAGAGGAGCAGCAAGATTACCCCACCCAAACCAGAAAGGACAACGACGCTAATTATTATAACCATTTGCACCGGATTCTCAGGTTTTTGCAGTAACCAGACGCCACCAATCACGAAGAGGAGCGAGACTCCTATCAGATACAACAATCGGATATTTGCGCGAGTGTAGAAAATGATATCCTGGCCCTGGCTCAGGGTTGGCTTTTTGAGGAAAAACCTTATACCTCTCTTTGCTTCCTGGTGATCCGTATTCAGCGGCTGCATCACCGCACCGGCTTCTTTCGCCTCACGGATCTGCGCGCGATGGAAATAGGATTCGAGAAGATAGGCACTGGAATGGACTCCGCTGAAGTTAGCCCCACTCAGATTGGCTCCCTGGCGGTGAAGTTCGCGCAGATCATCGCGGCTCAGATGAGCCCCGCTCAGATTGGCCCCTTGCAGGCGAGCATCGCTCAAATCGGCCTCACGGAGGTCCGCATTTCTGAGATCAGCGTTAGTGAAGTTAGCCGTCCAGGCATTGGCCCAACGGAGGTCCGCATTTCTGAGATCAGCGTTAGTGAAGTTGGTGGCACAGACATTAGCTCCACTCAGATCAGCCCCGGTGAGGGTTGCCCCAGTGAAATTGGCCTCGGCGAGTTCAGCCTCAGCAAGGCACGCTCCAACCAGATGAGTGCCGGCACAATTGGCCCCTGAGAGATCAACCTTCCCCAGATTGACCCCGTCCAGATTGACTCCACTCAGGTCAGCATCGCTCAGATCGGCATCATAACTGAGATTCCATTTAGGGGCCGGCGCTGTCTCACGAGTGTCTGTTTTCCATTGGTTCCATGCTTCTACCCCCTGGGCGAGCAGATCAAGCTGCTCCTGATTGGCCATAGCCTTCCTCCCTGGCTTAAAACTCATACGCTTCGGCTTGCTCTATTCTTGATAACTTGAGTATCTTACTCAAATTTGGTTAACTCAGCAAGGAGACGGTCTATGAGATAGGAAAGATGGCTGTCAATGCACGGGTGAGATGGCCCCGTCCGCGTAGGGATTCGGCTTGCCGCATCCGTGTGCCGGCCTCGCGTGCGCGGCCTGGGAGGAGGCCACACAGGCACCCCAAGGGATGCCTCGCACGGATGCGGCAAGCCGAATCCCTACGCGGACGGGGCAGCCCAGGTGTCGAATAAACTCTGACAGAGTAGTAGTGACAAAGAAAGGGGTATAGTTCAGCTTATCTTCATGAAGCTGAACCATGCCCCTCTTCAGGGACGACTCGTGTTCATCGTATCAATGGGCGGTTGTTTGCCGGGGGCGATAGTTGCCAGCCGGGGTGCGGAAAGCCACATTCAGGCGGTTCCAGGTGTTGATAGTCGCAATCGCCAGGGTCAGGTTCGCCAGTTCCTCTTCGGTGAAGTGCGGACGAACACGTTCATAGACCTCATCGGGAATGTGATTGTCGGCCAGCAGAGTGACCGCCTCGGTCCATTCCAGGGCGGCGCGCTCGCGCTCGCTGTAACATGTCGCCTCGCTCCAGGCAGAAAGCAGGTAGAGACGCTGCTCACTCTCGCCTTCAGCACGCGCATCTTTGGTGTGCATGTCCAGGCAAAAAGCGCATTCGTTGATCTGCGAGGCCCGCGTCTGGATCAGCCTGATAAGCGATACCTCTAAACCGCAGTTTTGTACATACTCCTCAAGCCGTAGCATTGCCTGGTACACTCCCGGCGCGGCCGTGGCATAACGTAGACGAGCATTCATATGTTTCTCCTTTTGCTGATTGCATGTATGGACGTAAGAAGGTATATTATCCATGCAGCATCCTTGTCAAGCGTTTTCAAGGGTGCGGGCGAACGCCTGGAGATAGCTTGAGTCACCGCCTTGCTTTCGGAGCATCCAATACTCTGCTCCCCAAAAGAGATACGCGTACAGGGGGGCCTCCTGGCGAGACCAGCACATGCAGGTATTATAGTTGGTGATGACCTGTTCCGGTAGACAACTGTACATGCCCTGCCCCGATGGATCAGGTGGAGTCGTGACCGACTCCCATGGTTCTGCCTGGCCCTCAGCAATCATCAACCTTTGCCCATGGGTGCGGGTCGATGCGAACAGTTGCTTCCGTCTCCGTTGTTGCCAGGGACGCCTGCTTCCATCCAGGTACAATGTTCTGGGCCCTACAGTCATCAGTGCGTGGCGCGGGTAATAGTCGATCCCGACAATATCCGCCAGGTGCTGCGCGACTGTGAGAGAGTCGCCTTGATCGCGCGTTCGCCACCATTGAGAGAGACGAACAGGCAAAGAGGTCGGCAAAAAGCCGTTCATCATAATCGGCCTGCTGGGGTCGGCTTTTCTGACTGCTGCCACTTCTTTTTCGACAAAGGCCACATCCAGGCGCCAGCTATGCTCTACCCCAAGCGGATCAACGGCCTCGTGTTCCACCTGCCAGGCCACAATCCCCTGACGATGTTTATAGCGCTCCACCAGACGGGTGATGAATTCCGTCGCAGCGGTCAGCAGCGACGGGTAAGCTGACGGCTTGACAAGGGCATGTTCCGGGAAAGGTTGCCTGAGCTGGTGTGCCGGCACAAAGAACTCGGGATAGCTAAAGGTTTTCAGGGGGCCGATGCACAGAATAATCTGCTTTCCGGCTCGTTCGGCGGCATCGATCTGCCAATCAAGCTCATCGGTAGAGAACATGCCTGGTTCAGGTTCTATGCGATTCCAGTAGGCTCCTAAGCGAATGAGTTGAAATGGGTAGCTGAGCAACGCTTGCAGAGTGGTTCGCGCATCTAAACGAAATGTGGCAGCTTGCGGCGGGCGAAAGCTAATGCCGAGTTGCGTGGAACCATGAGGTTCGATGGGCAGGTGCTGCCAGGCATCCGTCAGGGGTTGTTTTGCCTGCTTCAACCGAACTTCTGACGCGAGTGGTATCGTCAGAAGGCTCGCAGCAGCAGCACTAAGAGCGATGGTTCGCAAAATTTTCATTATTTATTGCGCTCACTGTGGACGAAGAATATGGTACCGATAACAAGAAAAATCACGAACATAATGGTCATAATCAAAAGATCAATGCCCGGTGAAGCAAGCACGACCTTATTATAGGTTGCTGGTTGCCCCGCATAGTATACGGCTCGTGTCAGGTCCACCGCGTACCGCAAGGGAACTATTCTTGAAGCAAGATCGAGATAGAGTGGAAGCCCTTTGAGCGGGTTAAAGACTCCTGCCAGAATGAGCTGAGGGATAATCAAAAAGGGGAAAATTTGATGAGCAGCGCGCTGACTGCCCATCATCGTAAGCAGTACCAGGCCGAAAGCTCCACCAAGCAGGCAGGTGACAAGGGCAACGAAGAGCAGAGCCGGAATAGTCGCCAAATTTATGTATACGCCGAGCATGGCGCCAAAGGCCACAACCACTATAGCTTGCGCAAAAGCCACCGTTGATTCGCCCAGGATTTTTCCGAAGACAAGCGAGTAGCGCGAGATGGGGGAGATAAAAATCTCCTGGGCGAAGTCGTTTTCGCGGTCCTCAAGCAGCGAAACGATGCCCAGGGCGGTGGATTGAAACAGCGTTTGCGCCAACACTCCCAGAAAAACGAAAGTAAGATAATTATAGCCAACGCTTGCACCGAGCGTGGCTTGCAGCCCCTCGCCAAACAGGCCAACCAGGAAGACCGGTAGTATCAGTGTCGCAATCATGCGTGAAGGATCGCGCGTGAATTTCAGCACGTCACGATAGGCGATAGTTATGATCGCATTGGCTTCTCGTGTAGTCCCAACCATGTTATTGCTCCCCGACGATTTCCAGGTAGGCGTCCTCAAGCGTCGGCACACGGGTCTGAACAAAGGTGAGGGGCGTCTCTATCGTCTTCAATGCTGTATGAATCGCTCCAGCATTGAGTGGAAGCTGAAACTGTGGCATTTCTGTAAATGGGAGATGGAGACGGATAAGCTCATTACGCAGCCCATCGTGGTCCTCCGCATCAATCAGCAGATATTCTTTCACTAGCTTCGTTTTAATCTGCGCCGGCATACCACTAGCAACGATCCTGCCTTTCGTAATAATACAGATGCTATCTGCCTGTTCAGCCTCTTCTAGATAATGCGTGGTCAAAAACACAGTTGTTCCGTTTTGCTGGCGCACCTGGCGCAGATAATCCCAGAGACCTCTCCGGCTCGATGGGTCAAGACCAGCGGTTGGTTCATCCAGAAAGAGCACTCTGGGTTGATGCAGTAAGCTGCGCACAATCTCTAATTTGCGCTTCATACCACCGGAATATTTTTTGACCGATCTGAACAGATCTTCCCTGATGCCCAGGAT
Source organism: Chloroflexota bacterium (assembly GCA_030854145.1). Next base: position 29,087 of record JALYTT010000008.1, read on the forward strand.
CGTAGCAAGCGTTTCAACCTGCTCTCGATAGGCACGAGGCATGCTGCGATAGGATGGACGAAATGGATAGAGACCATAGAGTGACGCATGGAAGCGGATATTTTCCTCGGCAGTCAGATTCAGATCCAGGCTGGGCTTCTGAAAAATGATACCGATCATCTCACGCACCGCTTTGGCCTGTCTCGAAACGTCATAGCCCGCGATCAGGACATTGCCGGAGGTCGGGGTGAGCATTGTTGTTAAGATAGAGATAGTCGTCGTTTTCCCTGCTCCGTTTGGCCCCAGAAGCGCGAAGAGCGAACCAGGGGCTACCGTGAATGAGATATCATCAACGGCGTTGCTCTCTTCGCGTTTATAACGTTTTACCAGGTGCTCAACCTTGATAATTGGTATTGGAGGTATTGTTGCCCCTGTTATTTGTCGCGGCAGTTGCATAGCTTTGCTAGGCAGTGAAGGAAGTGCATTGCTCATGTGTTGCATGTAGTCCTCGTATGACCGGTCACGGGATCGTTCGTCACACCTTCTCTACGATCAGAGTGTAGTATGTGTTGTACATGTGCTCATCATGCTATCATAGAGATGCGTGTTATAAATTGTCATCGATGGTCCAGTTTTTGGCCCAGCGCGGGTCAATCGGGTCGTCGGCACGCTGGTAGCGAATATCGGTGGAGAGCCTGCTCCTGTCCGATGGATCATGGTTCAGGGTGGCAGCATGGATCATGTAGGGGCTGTGGATCACCATGTCCCCGGCCTCATAGTCGGCGATCAGCCAGCGGCTCTTGAAGCGATCAGCCATCTCCACGAGGTTGGGAGTGATCCAGCCGTTCTCGCGCATATTGCGGTTGAAGGCGCTGATGCGTTCTTCAGGGGGAAGACCGGCGTTCTTCACGCGAAACTCGGCCTCCATCTGGCGTCCCAGCGCGTCTGAGCCTTCCAGGTAGATCAAGCCTCCCATCTCGACCGGGATATCACCAAGGGGTATCCAACTGGTAGAGAACTGGTCGGTTCCCGCACGCAGATAGATCAGGTCGTAGTGTCCGCCTGTGCAGTGATCCTCGCCAGGCCGGGTGAAGCGAATAATCTTGCGCTTATGCAAGTAGGGCTGTCCCTCCAGAAACTCCTGGTAGAAGTTCCAGAGACGGGGCATGGTGCAGAAATCCTGGTATTCTTGCGAACTGATGATCTCAAAGAACGTTTTCGCTCCCGACGTGATGGCATCAAAGAAAAAACGCTTGAAGCCCAGGATAACGTCTCGATCAAAGAATCCTTTCAGCCAGAGATAGCCGTTCTGCCGATACCTTTTCCTCAACTGCTCCAGTGGGAGGCCCGCATCGGTTGGCTCAAGCCAGCCCAGTCTCGCCGCTGTCATTTCCAGTGTATAACCATTGCTGATTAATGGCTCGATGAGAGATCTCACGCCCTCGTGTTCCTTTCTAATGGAGATTGGGGAGAACCCCGCGAGACTAATCATGGAGTCGGTCAGAACGTTCCAATCGGTTATCTTCATGAGTGGTTTTCAGTTTGTATCCACAGTATATTCTGTGAGCATGACAGCAACATGAACATTGCCATCCCATTTTGTCATTGTATCATCTGCGCTGCTGTGCTGATGTGTTCTCAACGAGCGTTTCTGATCTGGCAGTATGTGAGTATCAGGCATATAGCGCAAGTAGCGGAAAAAGAAGGGGCTGTTCTTATACCTGCATAGCAAACGAACTATGGGGAAAGTAACAGCAAAGTTTGGTAGAGAAAAAAGAAGGGTGACCGATGGGGCTCGAACCCACAACCACTGGAGCCACAATCCAGAGCTCCACCTATTGAGCTACGGTCACCATGTGCGCTGTGATGTCAGTATAGCGGAGACTACACAGGTTGTCAATAGTTTTGCGCTGCTCATGTCCACAGGGGGCATCGCACACCATCATGCTGCCCCCTGTGAACGCGAGCAGCTCAGACGACCAGCACAACTTTCCCCATTGTCCTACGCTCGGCGATGGCCTGGTGCGCCTCCGCGGCCTGGGCAAGCGGGAAGGTCTGGCCAACGATAATTTTGAGCTGGCCGCTGGTGAGGTACTGCGACAACTCCATCACGGCCTTCAAGGTGCGGTCGGGGCGCTGCATCCATGCGGTAAGCCAGTAGCCAGTGACGGTCTGGTTTTTGTACATGAGTTGGATGCCGGAGAACTGCGTGATCTGCCCGCTGGCGGCACCGTAGATCACCATGCGCCCGAAAGGCGCCAGGCATTGCAGACTTTGATCGGCGATCTCTCCGCCGACCATCTCCAGGATGATATCCGGCCCTTGCCCGCCGGTCGCAGCCTGGACCTGTTCAACCCAGTTCTCTTCGGTATAGTTGATAGCGGCATTCGCGCCCAGCGTGCGTATCAGTTCAAGCTTGGTGGCACTACTGGCTGTCCCGATGACGGTTCCGGCGCCCATGAGTTTCGCGAGCTGCACCGCCAACGTTCCCACACCACCTGCCGCCGCATGCACGAGCACGCTCTCGCCCGTCTGGAGGCGCGTGGACTCACGGAGCAACTGGAAGGCGGTGATGCCCTGCACGGGAAACGCGGCGGCATGCACAAAGTCCAACTCTGGCGGAATGGGGATGACCGTATCGGCCCTGGCCGTGCCGTACTCGCCATAGCCGCCAGCGCCAAAGGCCACCACGCGCGTCCCCACTGCCGGGCTGCTTACTCCTGGGCCATGTCCGGCCACGGTTCCAGCGAACTCGAAGCCAAGCGTCATGGGCGTGTGGGTGCGTGTGAGATACGCGCCCTGGCGCTGCGCCAGGTCGGCATAGTTGATGCCCGCCGCCGCGATCTTGATAAGCACTTCCCCCTCTTGTGGCTGGGGAGTCTCAATCTCTTCCAGGCGCATCACCTCGGGACCGCCAGTTTCATGGATGCGGATTGCCTTCATAATAGTTCCTCTTTCAAAATAGTATTGCTCTGCAGCACATGTGACCGGTAGACTATGTTCCGCGTAGTGCTTTGGCACCGTTCATCTGACAAGTGGAGCTATCTCCCCTTTTCGTAGCTGCGCGAGTTTATCGCGCGGGCGCTTGCTTGACGCGTAGGT
>JALYTT010000224.1 GCA_030854145.1 Chloroflexota bacterium
GCGTAGGGGCGCAGGCCAGCGGCGCCCCTACGCGGACCGGGGTGCGCCTGCGACTCTTAAATAGCCCTATCCAAAAAGAACAGAAATTCGCATCTTTGCCTCAGATATGATATACTAGAAGAAACGGGAACCGCCTTGTCCGCTTGAGGCGTCGATGGGCGTGGCAGGCTGGCACGGCGAGGCCAGCTCTATTGATTCTCAAAAATCGCCTGCACGGAGCCGCCTGTATACACAGGTTGTCATCTCAACTCTCTATCGCCTCCTGGCTATGCCTGATTTTTCTGTGAGGATGCTTTCTATGGAACTTGGCAATATCAAGGTCGTTAGTATCGTCGAGCAGATGACGAGCGCCTATCTTGACTACTCTATGAGCGTGATTGTTAGTCGCGCGCTCCCGGATGTACGCGATGGCTTTAAGCCCGTGCATCGCCGTATATTATACGCTATGGACCAGATGGGCCTGCAATCGTCGAAGACCTTCCGCAAGAGCGCGGGTACCGTAGGTGAGGTGCTGAAGCTCTACCATCCCCACGGCGATGTGGCCGTCTATGATAGCCTTGTGCGTATGGCCCAGCCCTGGTCTATGCGCTACCCGCTCGTATTGGGGCAGGGGAACTTTGGCTCGCAAGATGACGATCCGCCGGCAGCGATGCGCTATTGCGTCACGGGAGACACACTCGTCATCACTGACAGCGGGCTGCTACCCATCAGCCAGCTCTCACAATCGGGCGTCGAAGACGTTTCCGTGCGTGTCCTGTCAAAAGATGGGCAAACTAATACAGCCAGCAAGTGGTGGGATTGCGGCGAATTTTCGACATGGAGCGTGCGGACACAGCGAGGATACGAAGTCACAGGTACGTCAAACCATCCTCTGCTGGTGGCAGAGCCTCATGCTTCTGATGGGCGCGTCACGCTCACCTGGAAAACTATTGCTCAGTTAGCTGTTGGCGACTATGTCGTACTGGATCGAAGCAGCAACCTGTGGCCGGAGCAGTCCGTTGCCCTACATTCGTTCTCTTCCTCTGTTCCCCCAAAACCTCGTGTAAAGCAGCACGTACTTCCAGAGGCGCTGGACGAGGATCTGGCCTTCATTCTGGGTGCATTGTTGGCAGAAGGAACGTTTCGCGAAGAGGTCATAGAGTTTACCAATACCCTCGGCAACTTTGCCGAGCACTTTATCCAGTCGTGGCAACGCGTCTTCCCAACGTGTCGCTTGCATATCTTTGAAAGGAAACCAGTCGGCTACGGCAAGAAGCCGTTCCTGCAAATCCAGGTAGTAAGTCAACATGTCATCGCGTTCATCAAAGCTCTTGGATTGTCAGGACGCTCGGCACAACGGCAGATACCTGAGGCAATCTTGCGCTCACCCCGCCTTGTAGTAGCGGCTTTCTTGCGCGGCCTGTTTGAGGGTGATGGTGCGGTCGAAAAATCCGGCCGTAGCTTGCTACGGCTAAGTCTGACGGCCAGTAATCGTCTCATGCTACGCCAGGTTCAAACGCTTTTGCTACGTTTTGGAATTGTGTCGTCATTGAATGAAGATAGAACTCGGAAGATGCATCGCCTCCTGATTTCTGGCTACAACAATCTGCTCCTGTTCGCTCGCGATATCGGTTTTACCTCGGCAGTGAAGAGCAATGCGCTGGCTGCAATCCTTAAACTGCACACCGGCAAGGCATTATCACGCACCGATTTTATCCCTCATCTGGCCAAATATGTTAGAACACATGCCTCGCGTGGACAGCGTGAGTGGCTGTCCAAACACAATTTTGATCGTACAGACCGCCTGGTCGCAGCGCAGTCCCGACTCGCTCAGGTGTTACCAGCAGTGGCCGTTGCCGAGATCGAGAATCTGGTGAGCCAGCATTATCTCTTTGAGCGAGTCGAAAGCATCGAATATGCGGGAGAACATCCGGTCTACTCCGTGCGCGTGGATAGCGAGTGTCACTCGTTCGTGGCAAACGGCTTTGTGAATCATAACACCGAGGCCAAGATGGCCGCCATCGCCGACGAGATGCTGCGCGATATCGACAAAGATACCGTCGATTTCATACCCAACTACGATAACCAGGCCACCGAGCCTACCGTTATGCCCGCGCGCCTGCCTAATCTGCTCCTCAATGGCTCTACAGGCATCGCCGTCGGCATGGCTACCAATATTCCCCCCCACAACCTGGTCGAGGTCTGCAACGGCATCATCTACCTTGTCGATAACCCTGAGGCCACCACGGAAGAACTCTCGCGCATCATTCGCGGACCCGATTTCCCGACCGGCGGCATCATCCAGGGGCGCGAGGGTATCCGCAATATGTACGCCAATGGGCGCGGACGCGTTGTGGTGCGCGCGCGTACCCATTTTGAGGAGGGCGAGCGCTCCAAGGTGACGATCATCGTCACCGAGCTGCCCTACCAGGTGAACAAGGCCGACCTGGTGAAGAAGATCGCGGAGCTGGCGCGCGATAAGAAGATCGAGGGCATCAGTGAGGTGCGCGATGAGTCCGATCGCCAGGGGATGCGCATGGTTATTGAGCTGAAGCGCGACGCCTCCCCGCCCAGTGTGCTTAACTCGCTGTACAAATACACGGCCATGCAGAGTGCGTTCAACGCTAACATGCTCGCGCTGGTCGAGCAGCAGCCGCGTATCTTGACGCTCAAGGCCTTCCTGCAATACTACATCAATCATCGCGAGACGGTGATCACGCGCCGCACGCGCTACGAACTGGCAAAGGCGGAGGCGCGCAAACACATCCTCGAGGGCCTGAAGATCGCCCTCGATCACCTGGATGCCCTCATCTCGACGATCCGGCAGTCGCGTTCTACTGGGATCGCGCTGGTGCGCGAAGTGCAGCAGCTCTTCACGCTGTCAGAAGAGCAGGCCAGGGCTATCCTGGAGATGCGCCTGGCCCAACTGGGCGCCCTGGAACGCCAGAAGGTCGATGATGAGCTGGCGGCTGTGCAGAAAAACATCGACTACTACCTCCTGCTGCTCTCCGACATCGGTGAGATTCGCCGGCTGATTAAAGAGGACCTGGAGGAACTCAAGACCAAGTATGGCGATCCACGCCGCACGGATATCCAGGAGGCCGAGATCGGCGATTTCACCGAGGAAGACCTGATCGCTAACGATGAGGTGGTGGTGACGCTGACGGAGAAGGGCTACATCAAACGCCTGCCCTCCAACACCTATCGCGCCCAGCGCCGGGGCGGCAAGGGCATCACCGGTATGGTCACGCGCGAGGATGATACTGTGCGCCACCTGCTGGTCACCCATAACCACGACTCTCTGCTCTTTTTCACCGACAAGGGCCGCGTCTTCCAACTGCGGGTCTACGAGCTGCCCGATGTGAGCCGCACGGCCAAGGGCGAACATATCATCAACCTGATCTCTATCGAGCAACGTGAGCGCGTTACTGCCATTGTGAGCGTCTCCAAAGGCGTCAGCCGCGACTTTATGATCGTCGCCACCAGGAAGGGCGAGGTCAAGAAGACGGTGATGGATGAGTTTGAGGTGGTGCGCCGCCAGGGCCTGATCGCTATGGACCTGGAAGAGGACGATATGCTCATCGGCGCGAAACTGGCCCACGCCGACGACGATATCCTGCTGATCAGTGCCCAGGGAAAAGCCATCCGCTTTACGGTCAAAGAGCTGCGTTCAGCCTCGCGCACCAGCGGCGGCGTGCGTGGCATCCGCCTGAGCAAGGGCGACCAGATGGTCTCGCTGAACCTCACGCCCAGGGACAGCGAACTGCTGGCGGTGACCGAGCGCGGCTACGGCAAGCGCACTCCCATCGATGACTACCCGCTGCATAATCGCGGCGGCAATGGTGTGCTTACCGCGAAGATCACTGAGAAGACCGGCCCTGTCGCCACGGCGCGCATCATCACGGAGCAGGATAACGACCTGATGATTATTACCGCCGCCGGCGTGGTTATTCGTACCGACGTAAGCAGTGTTCGCTGCTCTGGACGCGATACCCAGGGTTCGCGCCTGATGTCCATCGCTGAAGGCGATACCGTGGTGGCAGTAGCCACGACGAACGGCAAGAAGGCTGAGGATGTGCTTGAGGACGAGTCCGATGGCGAGTCTATACCAGGCATGGAAGAGATGGAAGCGCTGGAAACAGGTGGAGAGGATAAGCCTGTTTCCGGCGTAGAGGAGCTAGAAGCGCAAGAGATGGGCGAAGGCGATGAGGGCGTGTAGCAGTACACCCTCGTCTCCTTCTCTTGTGCCTCAATGTACTCCTCCGACGATGCGTGAACGTGGACCGGGGTAGCATCTGTCTCTGCACATGACTTCAGCTCATGTGAAATATCTTGACTCCGGTCTCACTATGGAGAGGACGGCCCTCCCGTACCCTCTGAGCATCCATGCGGTCCTTATGTACCTCCAGCATGATAAGAGGGAAGGTGCGATGAAACTCTATCTGAAGTGCCTCGGCTTTTTCTTCAGAGAGCGCTGCCCGCCGCTCATAAGCATAGGCCAGCATCTCACGTTTCTCTTCTTCCGGCAGCTTGCTCAGGAGGAGGTAGGCCAGGACGAATTCGGGCTTGCCCCGTTGGGCGTAGGCGCGTGTGCATTCAGTGCAATCAGCGCCCTGCGCTAGCCTCTCGCGCGCGTGTGTTGTAAAAACTTCTTTGAGTGTTGGACCGTACAATTCCGCAAATATATCGCCCATGGTAGCACTCCTTACAGGAACGGCTCTTGCAGTCGCCCAATTAAGTTCATCAATACATACGTTTAAGGGCATCTTGCCTAACACAGTAAAGGTACTATCCTCTCTCTTATCATAATAGCATACCGCTTACTATCGTGTACAGAGAATCGGGTCACAAACCAATCACGCAGGCAATTGCTGAGTTGACTGTGTATGTTGTATAATGCGTAGATCGTAGATTGGGGAAGATGGGAGGGCGCACTTATGCCGTTGCACGCTCCTCGCGATGCCACTTGCGAGCGTACACAAATAGCTCGCGAAACGCGCGCGCGATGACGGCCGGTTTGGCCCCTGTGGCCCGCCCACTCCTGCGTGGCAGGTGACGGACGCCTACTTGCGTATAGGTGTAGCCCGCACGCGTAAACTTATAGATGATCTCCGTGTTAATCATGGCGCCCCGCGTCTCCAGGGGATGGTCATGAAAGAAGCGCGCACGATAGAGCTTGAAGGCGCAATCCACATCGCGCACACGCAGGCCAAACACCAGGCGTACCAGCATTTTCCAGCCCCAGGCGTTGAGCTTGCGCATCCACGTGTCCTGCCGGGCTATGCGATAGCCCAGCACGGCATCGTACTTTTCAATGAGTGGGAAGAAGTGCTCTATATCATGGATATCAAACTGCCCATCGGAATCCATAAAGAAGGCCAGATCTTTCGTCACGGCCTCGAAGCCGCTCACAAGCGCTGCCCCGTATCCCTGGTTTACAGGATGATGAATGACGCGCACACGTGGATCAGCCGCCGCCATGCTCTCCACCATCTCTCCAGTCGTATCTTTACTGCCATCGTTTACCACAATGACTTCGAAGTCCTGCACCCAGGGGCTCAGTGTGTCAGTTACCTCACGCACCGTATCTGCAATCGCTGCCTCCTCATTATGTGCTGGCAGAATCACCGATAGGCTGTGCTGCGTCCTGACCTTGATATCGTTGGTATCCGACTCTGACTGCATCTTGCTCATCTTTTCGTGCTCCCCTTGTAGATTAGCTACACCGGCGAGGAGACGCCACGCTTTTCTCGCGTCTTTGTAGCTTGATTACCGATACCCGAAGGCCTATTCCCGCGCATGTTCTGCTGCTGGTTCCGGTCAGTACGCACTCTTTGGCAGCAGGTGCTTACAACCCATGAACGAATGAAGGACTTTAGCAGCCACTCGATGATACCGTCATGGCTAAGAAAATTCGCGCTCTTCACGTTGTCACAATATATCGGATTCCCTCAATACACGTACGAACGGTGGTTGGTTTCGCTCGCCTGATATATACAAGAATATTATACAACAGCAGAGATGCAGATTATAGAGTACACCACCCTCGCCGGTTGACCCGTAGGGCGAGGCAAGCCACGCCCTACGGGTCAGGCCAGACCCAGGATGCGTCGGTTGCGCTCTTCGTCCTGTGTGCCACCGGCAAAGTCATCGAAGGCCCGCTCTGGTGTATCGATGAGCATGCTCTTGATGAACGCGGCCCCTTCCCTGGCGCCTTGCACGGAATCTTTGATACAGCATTCCCATTCGAGAACGGCCCAGCCCGCGAAGCCGTTCTGTGTCAGGGTAGAGAAGACGCGTTTGAAATTGACCTGCCCATCCCCGACGCTGCGGAAGCGACCAGGACGATCCTGCCAGTCCTGGTACCCTCCGTAGACCCCTGAGCGCGGGGAGGGGTTGTATTCGGCATCCTTGACGTGAAAGGCCTTGATGTAGTCCAGGTAGCAGTCCAGGTAGCCGATGTAGTCCAGGCACTGGAGCACAAAGTGGGATGGATCGTAGAGGATGCCGACCCGTGGGTGATTGCCGGTGGCGTGCAGGAAGCGCTCGAAGGTGACGCCATCGTGCAGGTCCTCGCCGGGGTGAATCTCGTAGGCGAAGTCGATCCCGTGCTCGTCGGCCGCGTTCAAGAGGGGCTGCCAGCGCCGGGCCAGTTCCTGGAACCCCAGCTCCACCAGGCCCTGTGGACGCTGCGGCCATGGATACATCGTGTGCCACAGGAGCGCGCCGGAAAAGATGGGAATGGTGCTCAGCCCCAGGTTGCGCGATGCTTTGATGACCTTGACGATCTCCCCCCTGGCCCACTCGCTGCGCGCGCTCGCATTGCCCTGCAGGGAGGCGGGCGCGAAGGCATCGAACAGCACATCATACGCCGGGTGGACCGCGACCAGTTGCCCTAAGAGATGCGCTGCTAGCTCGGTAATGACCAGCCCATTGCACGCGCCCTTGAGGTCGTCGCAGTACTGCCGGGACTCGGCCGCCTGCTGTAGATCGATCAGGCGGCTGTCCCACGCGGGTATCTGCACGCCGGCAAAGCCCATGTCTCTGGCCCACGCCGTGATGTTGGCGAGCGTGTTGTATGGTGGAACATCCTGCACAAATTGCGCTAAGAAAAGTGCCGGTCCTTTGATCTGTGACATGTCTTTTTATCTCCTTACATACGTCGCAGGTTCTCTAGCGAGCGCCTGGCGCTCTCCAGCGATGGCATGCGCGGCTGGTCGTGCTCTACCGCGTACCACTGCACTCCGCTTTCCTGGCCGGCCTTGCAGATGCCCGCTATGTCCAGCAGGCCGTCGCCTACCTCGGTGTATGTGCGGTCGGCGCTCATATCTTTCAGGTGAACCAGCGGCACGCGACCAGCATAGCGGCGCAGGTAGGCGATGGGATCGACGCCGGCATAGGCCGCCCAGTATACGTCAAGTTCAAGCGTGACCAGGGCCGGGTCGGTCTCCTTGAGCAGGATGTCGAGCAGGTACTCGCCATCGCTCTGCTGAAACTCGAAGTCGTGATTGTGGTAGCCGAAGGTCACGCCGTGCTCGCGACAGCGCCGTCCCATCTCGTTGAAGCGCGGCGCGAGTGACCGGATGCTGGCGGCGTTGCGCAGTTCGGGGGCCAGCCAGGGCATCACTAGCAGGGAGCAGCCGATCTCGAGGCAGTAGCTGATGGCCGCTTCCAGGTCCTGTTCCAGCACGGCCAGCCCGACATGCGTAGCCACCGCCCGCAGTCCTGTTTCAGCTAACAACGCGGCCATCTCTTTGGAAGTGAGACCACCATAGCCCGCGAATTCTACGGCGGGATACCCCATCTCAGCAACCCGGCGCAGCGTGCCCGCGAAGTCACGGGCCGTCTCATCGCGCACGGTATACAGCTCTAACGCTACCGATGTTGTGTTCATTCTACCTCCATCCAGATACTGCCCCTCTGGGAGCTTTCGACGACTTTGGCTACAAAGCGCATTCCTCGTAAACCATCGGCGGCCGTAGGGTAACCGCCCAGCGACTTTTCACCGGCCGCGGCCCGGCGAATATCGCTGATAACCATCTTATAGAGGTTCGCGAAGGCTTCCAGAAAGCCTTCAGGGTGACCCGGAGGCAGGCGCGTTGCGCTCCTGGCATCATCGCTCATATAGGCCTGCCCGCTGCGTAGGATCTGCTGTGGCTGCCCATATGGCTTGAAGATCAGGGTGTTCGGCTCCATCTGCTGCCAGGCCAGGCCGGCTTTGCTGCCGTAGATACGGATACTCAGGTTGTTCTCTTCGCCAGTAGCGATCTGCGAACAGGTCAGGATGCCCTTGCCGCCGTTCTCCAGGCGCAGCAGCATGTTGGCATCATCCTCAAGGGCGCGCCCCTCGACAAAGGTCGTCAGGTCGGCGCAGAGCGAGGCGATTTTCAGGTCGGTGATGAACGTTAAAAGGTTCTCGGCATGCGTCCCGATGTCGCCGACACAGCCGGAGATGCCCGCTTGTGCCGGGTCTGTACGCCAGGATGCCTGTTTGTTTCCGGTCCTCTCGACCGGCTCCAGCAGCCAGTCCTGGGTATATTCTACCAGCACCTTCCTGATCGTTCCGATCTCCCCCTGGCGCACCAGGGCGCGGGCCTGGCGTACGGCGGGATAACCAGTGTAGTTGTGGGTGAGCGCGAAAATACGCCCGCTGCGCTCCACCAGCGCCACCAGCTCTTCGGCCTCGTGGACGTTCAGGGTTATGGGCTTATCGCTGACGACGTGGATGCCGCGTTCGAGAAATGCTTTGGCAACGGGATAGTGCATATGGTTAGGTGTGGCAATGATCACCACGTCGATGCCATCCGCTGCCCGCGACTCTGCCTCCGCCATCTGCTGGAAGTTGGTGTACGTGCGCTTCAAGAACCAGGCCTGCGCCGATGCCTGCGCTCGCCGCGCGTCGGTCGACATCGCCCCGGCGACAATCTCTGCCTGGCCATCCAGTTCGGCCGCGATGCGATGAACCGCGCCAATGAAAGATCCCTGGCCGCCGCCGACGATGCCGGCACGCACCTTTCTATGGGCCATATCTGGCTCCATACTCTCCTCCTTACTGCTGCCATTCTAGCTATAGACTGACATGGACTTGTACATACTATACACTTTTTTTCCTTGTCGTGATGGAACAGGGCGACCTCCAGGGACAGGCGGTAAGACGAAATCATCTGTTGGGCTTGGAGCAGGGCACCCGCCAGGGATGCCCCTACATATCTGACTTGGCGGAGTTGGCGTGGTGATGGGGACAATCGCCCGTAAGGGGTTCCATGGCCGATCGGGTCATTTGTACGAGAGCGCCGATTGCGGGGTATGATATGTAGGGGCACCCCTGGCGGGTGCCCTGCTCCTGCTCCAAGCCCGACATCTGTGGGGAACCTGGGCATGAGGAAATCCCCCACAGACAACGTCCGCGTAATTTGCTATAATAAGCCTTGCATTCTACCTGGAAAGAAGAAATTACCTATGCCAGAACAATATAGAGCCTTGCAAGGCTTCAGAGATATCCTGCCCGATGAGCAGCCGTACTGGCGTTTCATCGAAAGCACTGCCACGAAGGTGGCTGAAGGCTATGGATACCGGCGCGTCGAGACGCCCATTCTGGAGGATACCGGCGTGTTCCGCAAGACCTCCGGCGAGACTTCGGATATCGTCGAGCGGGAGATGTATACCTTCAATGATCGACCCGACAAGGAGGGCCGCAGCAATAGTCTGACGGTGCGCCCGGAGGGCACGGCGGGCGTGGTGCGCGCGTATCTGGAGCATGGCCTCTTCACATTGCCGCAGCCGGTCAAGCTGTACCATGTCAGAGAGGTCATGCTCCGCCATGATCGTCCCCAGGCCGGTCGCTATCGCGCGCACTACCAGTTCGGCTGCGAGGCGCTGGGCGAGGAAGATCCCGCCATCGATGCAGAGATCGTGGCCCTGCTCTACCAGCTCTATAGCGAGCTTGGCCTGCGTGGGCTTCGCGTCCACCTGAATAGCATCGGCGACGCCAAATGCCGCCCGCAGTACATCAAGGCCCTGCAGGACTATTATCGCCCGCTGCTCGATCAGAGTTGCCGGGACTGCCAGGCGCGCTTCGAGAAGAATCCCCTGCGCCTGCTGGACTGTAAAAACCCGCAGGATCAGCCGAAGATCGCCGCCGCCCCCCGCAGTGTGGATTACCTGTGCGAGGAATGCCGCGAACACTTCGACGCCGTCAGGCGCTTCCTGGCTATCTATGGTGTCCCCTTCGAGCTGAACCCGCTGCTTGTGCGCGGCCTGGACTACTATACGCGCACCGTCTTCGAGTTTACCTCCGATGTCGGCAACCAGGCTCTCAATGGTGGCGGGCGCTACGATGGGCTGGCCGAGGTCCTTGGTGGGCAGCACACGCCGGGTATTGGCTTCGGCATGGGCTACGAGCGCATCATCCTGGAGATGAAGCGTCAGGGCATCGAGGCGCCACCTGAAGAGCAGCCACGTGCCTTCGTGGTGTACCTGGGCCGCGCGCCTGAACTGAAAGATGCCGCCGTGCAGGTCGCGGCACAACTGCGCCACGCGGGCATCAAAACGGAGATGAGCTACGGCGATCGCAGCCCCAAAGCTCAGATGAAGCAGGCCAACAATTCCGGCGCCGCCTACGCCGTGCTCCTCGGCGAAAGCGAGCTAGCCGGCGGCTTTGTCACCGTCAGGGATCTGCAAGCTGCCGGCGTAGAGACCGAAAAAAAGCAGGTCGAAGTGCCACAAGATACGCTTACCACGTATCTGAAACCTGTTCCGTAACAAGGTAGGGGCGCGGTTGACAAGCCCGCCTGTTCGCCGCCAGCATC
>JALYTT010000671.1 GCA_030854145.1 Chloroflexota bacterium
CCATAATTCTGATAGGTCACATTAAAGGTGATGCCGTCAGAACTCACCCGGGTCACAAAGGCCACATGGCCCGCGGCACCAAAGGCCCAGACCCCATCGGCGACCGGAAAGACGGCCAGCGAGCCAACGCGGGGCGTGTTCCCCGATGGCAGCCCGGCCCGTTCTGCGCTCACGCCCCACTCGGCGGCATTTCCCCAGTTAGGCGGCAGATTATAGTTAAGTAAGTGCCACTGTTCCCACGCCCACCAGACGCAGTTGCCACCGGCCGGAAGCGGACCTGGGCATAGCCCATACGGGTTACCATCTGATGAGAACGCCAGGTGCTGGCAGGACGCGTCTACCGTCGGACTGGTATGATTCAGCAGTGACGTGGCATTGACCTGGCTGTTGAAGGGACCAAACTCAACACAGATCAAACAGCACAAAAGTACCAGCCCAACGGTAGCGGCCAGGCGGCACCGGCGAGCAAAAGCAAACAGCGACCTTCCACTGTGCATCGCTGATCGGAAGATAGCCGAAGGAGGCATGCGACCACTCCTTACCTACGAAATAAACATTGGGCACCTGAGCAGTATTGCAGGCACAGCACAGGCATACGCGTTTCACTTCAATCCGTGTAGAGTATATCATCGTAACGAAATACGCGCAAGACTCCAACGTAGCTTTTGCTGAGGCAATTAGCGGCTTTTCTCTAACGTTGGTCAGCCAGATTACGTGTTGAGGTAGGTCCTTTTTCTATGGCGATCAAAGAAGCTTCCGAGCAGCAAATTGGGGATTACCAGGCTTGACAAAGGGCTGAGGCAGTGCTATTATTCCTCATGTCCAAAGGCTGGACGACATCTCAGGGACGGGGGCTGTTAGCTCAGCTGGTTAGAGCGCGTCGTTGACATCGACGAGGTCACAGATTCGAATTCTGTACAGCCCATTCTCAAAAAAGAGACGGCCTCGATGAGGCTGTCTCTTTTTCATTACGCGTAAGGTGGGCAGCTCAGAAGCCGCTCCTATTGCAGCACAGGCAGTTGCGTGATGCCCTCCTCGCGCGTGCGATGGTGGCCGGCGGTGGCCTGGATGCCACCTTCGGGATAGATCATCTTCGCTTCATGGGGTGGCAGCAGGCTGGCAACCTCTTTCAGCACGGCATCCAGGAACTGATCTTCGGGGACGGTCTTGATGACCTCGCCTTTGCGGAAAATCACGCCCTTGCCCTTGCCGCCGGCCAGGCCGACGTCGGCATCGCGCGACTCGCCAGGTCCATTGACCACGCAACCCATCACGGCCACGTGGATCGGCGTCTGCACCTTTGCCAGGCGCCGCTCCACCTCGTTGGCCACCTCGATCACATCGATCTCCACGCGCCCACACGAGGGGCAGGAGACGAAGGTCACGCCCCGGTTGCGCAGCTCCAGCGAGCGCAGGATCTCGTAAGCCACGGGGATCTCTTCCTCCGGCTCGGCACTCAGGCTCACGCGCATGGTGTCGCCGATGCCCTGGGACAGCAGCAGGCTCATACCCACAGCCGACTTCACGGCGCCGGTCACGTGCGTCCCAGCCTCGGTGATACCCAGGTGCAGGGGATAGTCCGAGCGCTCCGAGAAGCGGCGATAGGCCTCGACGGCGGTGAGCGGGGTGGAGGATTTCAGGGAGACCTTGATCTCGTGGAAATCCAACTCTTCGCACCAGCCGATATACTCCAGCGCCTTGCTCACCATACGCTCGGCCAGGCGCTCGCGCTCCAGACGGCGCATCTCAGCCGGATCGCTACGCTCAAAGACGCCATCATCGCGCAGCCTGACCTGTACGCGCTGCATCTGAGCGCGCTGATCGAGGGCATCAATCGAGCCAGAATTGACGCCGATACGCATAGAGATGCCGCGCTCTTTGCAGGCGGCGATAATCTGCTCCAGCGAGAGACGGCCGTTGATCAGGTTACCGGGGTTAATACGCACAGCATCGATCCCCTGGCGAATGGCTTCCAGGGCCAGGCTGTGTTTATAGTGAATATCCGCGATCAGCGGGATATGAATACGTTTTTTAATGGCGCCGATGGCCAGAGCATCTTCTTCCTCCGGGACAGCCACGCGCACCATCTCGCAGCCGACCTCTTCCAGGCGTAGGATCTGCGCAACCGTGCTCTCAACATCACGGGTGTAGGTGGTACACATCGACTGCACAATGATGGGCGCATCGCCACCAATGGCTACATTGCCGACATGAATCTGCCGGGTTTTCCGTCGCATAGTAAACAGCTCCAAATTTTATGTCTTTATAACTGAGACGCCTGCTAACCGGCATCCAGGTCATGATAGAGTTTACCCGCCCCAATGCAGGACATCACTGATCGTGATCACCACCATCAAGGTGAGTAGAAGGGCCATACCCACAAAATTGATTAGCCCTTCACGTTCTGGCCGCAGGCGCTTGCCGCCGCGCAGGATCTCGATCAAGATCAGCACAACGCGCCCACCGTCCAGAGCGGGGAAGGGCAGAATGTTGATAATCATCAGGTTCAGGCTCAAGATCGCCGTCAGGCTCAGGATCGGCCACCAGCCGAAGACGGGCACGCTCTGGGCCACCTCGCCGGTAATTTTCACGATGCCCACAGGGCCCGCGAACTGCGCCTTTTGCGCGCCGGTAATGATCTGTACCAGCCCCCCGATAAAATCGCGTGTCACCACAAAGGTATGTTGCACGCCTTTGATGGGCGCCTGCCACACCGGGGAACTGATGTAGACAATCTTCTCCTCAACCCCCATCGATCCCTGCCCCGCCGGCGGATTCACGCGCGCATTCACAGTCGTAGGAACAAGCTGCGAGCTGCCAGCATGTTTGATGACCAGTTGCACCGGGATGGAGGAAGCGTGACTCTTGTTATTGGCAAGCGCCTGTCCCACGATATCCTGTACATCCATGAATAGCTGCACCGGGTGGCCATTGGCCGATACGATGGTGTCATCAGCGCGCAGTCCGGCCTGAGCCGCCGGAGTACCCGGAACAACCTTGCCGATGATGGCAGGGTAGGTCGGCTCTCCCAGGCTATAGGCAACGCTGAACAGGACCATCGCCAGCAGGAAGTTCATCGTCACGCCCGCGCAGAGGACAATGATGCGCTTGCC
>JALYTT010000672.1 GCA_030854145.1 Chloroflexota bacterium
GGCCTGCGCCCTACACGTCGGCTCCCACGGGCGAGGCAAGCCATCGCCCCTACGCGATCGAGTCCCTTTTCGTGTACGGGCGCCGCTGGCCTGCGCCCTACACGCAACATCCTTGCCCGCGTCTATGTGCTATAATTATGGGCGGTTGGCGCCTCATCAATCCTTTGATGACACACAGGTGCAGACCTGTATCTCTCTTTTTTTGCCTGTTGGGCTAATCACTCTGCCTACTTGGAAAGGATGCACTCTTTGCTCGTTGATAGCCATGCCCATATTGATAGCGCGCGCTTTCAGGCCGACCGCGAAGCTGTGCTTCAGTCTGCCTACGCGGGCGGAGTCACCCGTATCGTCGATCCTGGCATCGACCTGGCTTCCAGTCGCGCGGCCCTGACCCTGGCGAAGACGCACCCCGGCCAGGTGTTCGCCGGCGTTGGCGTTCACCCACACGATGCCACCACGTATAGCGACGAGGTGGGCACGCAATTTCGAGAGATGGCGCGCGCGCCTGAGGTGGTCGCCATCGGCGAATTCGGGCTGGATTATTTTCGTATGCTCTCCCCGCGCGACGTACAACGCGCGGTCTTTTGCGCGCACTTACAACTCGCGCGCGACTGCGATCTACCCTGCATTATCCATGTCCGCGACTCTCATGACGATGTCGTCGAGTTGCTGCGCGCGCACGGGCAAGGTCTGCGGGGTGTCTTCCACTGTTTTTCGGGCAACGTCGCTCAGGCGGAGGAATGCCTGGAGTTTGCGGGTTTTATGCTCTCGTTCGCCGGCCCGCTGACGCGCCAGGGCAACGCCCTGCCAGAGGTTGCAGCGCTGGCGCCCCTCGACCGCATCCTCGTCGAGACGGACAGCCCGTACCTGGTTCCGCAGCCGCTGCGCGCCAAACGCAATGAGCCACTTTTTGTCACACACACTGCGCAGAGGCTAGCGGCGATCCGCGCCATGACTCTGGAAGAGATTGCACAGGTTACTACAGCAAATGCCGTCCGCCTGTTCGGCCTTGGAGAACACCATGAAACTGTTTAATACCCTGACCCAGTCGCTCGAAGCCTTTACCCCTACGGACAATACTGTTCGTATGTATGTATGCGGCGTGACCCCCTATGACACAACCCACCTGGGGCATGCCTTCACCTATGCCTCGTTCGATACGCTGCTGCGCTACCTTGAATTCCTCGGTTATACCGTCAATTATGTGCAAAACGTGACCGATATCGACGATGATATCCTGCGTAAGGCGCGCGAGGTGGGGCTATCGTGGGACGAACTGGGCCGGCGCGAAACCGAGCGCTACCTCAATGATATGGACGCCTTGAACGTGCGCCGCCCCAACGTCTACGCGCGCGCCACCGAAGAGACTGCGACGATGATCGAGGTGATCGAAGGCCTGCTCGCGGGCGGCTATGCCTACGAGAGCAGCGGCAATGTCTACTATAATGTGCGCCACGACCCGGACTTCGGTGAACTGGCGCGGGCAATCGGTCTGAACGATTACCCATCCATGCTGACTATCGCCAACGAGCGCGGCAACTATCCCGACGACCAGCGCAAGCAGGACCCGCTCGACTTTGTGCTCTGGCAGGCCCAGGCGCCCGGCGAGCCAGCCTGGCCCAGCCCCTGGGGTCCCGGCCGTCCTGGCTGGCACATTGAGTGCAGCGCCATGTCTATGCACTACCTTGGCCCGCAGCTCGATATCCACGGCGGCGGCGCGGACCTGGCCTTCCCGCACCATACCTGCGAGATTGCCCAGTCAGAGCACTTCACGGGGGTGGTGCCATTTTCGCGTATCTGGATGCATACCGGCATGGTATATCAGGATGGCGAGAAGATGAGCAAGTCCCTGGGGAACCTGACCCTGGTGAGCAACCTGCTCAAGCACCACACGGCCGATACGATCCGCGTCATGCTGCTGAATCACCATTATCGCTATCCCTGGGAATGCTTCTCCGAAGATCTAGAGGTGGCTATGGAGATAGCCCACCTCTTCCAGGCTGTACGCGAGATCGTCGGCGATCGCACGGGAGGCACCGACAGTATGCTGAATAATCGTTTCCGCGCCGCTATGGAGACCGATTTGAACACGCCGGAAGCCATCCTGCTGCTGCGTCAGGCTGCCAAGACGGCCATCGAGAGTCGCGACATCAATACCGGGGGCGAGGTCCTGCGCCTGGCACGTGTGCTGGGAATACCCCTGTAAACCAGCTTCGATACTAGGCTGTGTTTGCAAATCTTCTTAAACTGAAAGGATGAGAAGAGGAGAACGAACGGATGAGCAATGGGAGAGGCTGTATCCCTTGCTGCCGCCGCAGAAGCCAAAAGTGGGTCGTCCAGCACACGATCATCGTCTGATTGTAAATGCCATCCTGTGGATTTTGCGAACGGGAGCGCCCTGGAGAGACCTCGCCATCCGCACTATGGCCCGTGGAGCACGGTGGCGAGCCGATTTTATCGGTGGCAAAAGGCCGGCATGTGGGACCATATCCTGGAAGCACTGCAACAACAGAGTGATGCTGCTGGGCAAATTGACTGGGAAAAGCACAGTGTCGATAGCACAATCATTCGAGCGCATCAGCATGCAGCTGGAGCAAAAGGGGGGATCAAAATCGAGAGGCATGAGGCAAGAGTCAAGGTGGCTTTCGTACGAAGCTGCATGTACGGGCAGAAGGCAAAGGCAAACCGATCACGTTTGTCCTCACCGCCGGACAGCGTCATGAGGCCACCCAATTGGAAGCGTTGATGGAGCAAGGGGCGGTCAAGCGTGTCGGACGAGGGCGTCCCAGGATACGGCCCAAACGCGTCTTAGGAGACAAAGCCTACAGGAGCCGCAAGATCCGCCGCTATTTCAAGCGACGAGGAATTGGTTACACGATTCCCCGCCGCAGCGATGAGACGCGCACCGGACCCTTTCATCGAGCGATGTATAAAGAGCGGAACTACATCGAACGCCTGATTCATCGTCTCAAGCAGTTTCGGCGCATGGCCACGCGCTATGAAAAGCGAGCGGTCAACTTCCTGGCGATGGTCACCCTTGCCTCTATCATGCTTTGGTTATGATTTGCAAACAGGCCCTAGTACTACAGTCCTACTTAGCATGTGAGAGA
>JALYTT010000673.1 GCA_030854145.1 Chloroflexota bacterium
ATTTGCAGTAATAGAGAGGATCGCGATCCTTTGTCCTGAAGTGAGGAAACACCCAGCTTTATGCCCTCTCTTCGGTACTGCTGAAAAGCGAGTAAACAGGCAAAACGGGTACACTCCAAAGCCCTGCTGGATGAAGGGGACTGCTTGCGCGCGTCAGGAGACAGATGGTACAATAGACACGGACGAACCCATGTCTGTCTCACAAAAAAGAGGTTCGTCCATGCAATCTGGAGCGCCGGGAAGCCTGGTCGGCACGTCCCGGCGTTTTTTTGTGCGCGGCGGGACACCACAGAAATAGGACGCCGTTCCATGGAGGGAATGCGCCTTTTGTCACAAATAAGGAGTCACGTATGCCCTTTCGCACGGTTCCGCCATTCCCTATTCAGGGACCTCTTCAGACACAGCGAACGCCCGTGCGTGTTCCCTCTCGTCCACGGCGGCACTGGCTGCTCTTGATCGCGTTCGCGTTTACGGTCATGGCTGATCCGATCTCTTCGGTTGCCTATGCCATTGAAGCAGCCTTACGCGAACTTGGAGGCAATCTGGCGTTGCTGTTCCCCACGATGGCCCTGGTGGTTGCCGTGATCGCCATTGTCACCATCAACTATCATCAATTGGTGGCGCGTTTTCCTGAAGGTGGGGGGGCGGCGGCGGCGGCAGGCGCGGCGCTAGGCGAAGCCTGGGCGTTTGTGCCTATTGGGGCACTGATTGTCGATTTTGTGCTGACGATCTCCATCAGTGTTGCCGCCAGCACCTCGGCGCTTATTGCGTATGTCCCGTTGCTCGCCAGCTTCCGGGTGCCGCTTGCCCTGAGCCTGTTATGCCTGGTTGGTGGGCTCACCTGGTTCGGACATGGCGGACGCACCATTTTTGCGGGGATGACCCTGGCCTTTCTCGGCATCGGTATCGCGTTGCTCGCGACCGGATGGGTCCATGCAGCACAGATGGGGCCGCTCCTTCCGCACGCAACAGTGCCACAGGCCGGAGGGGGCGCGCAGATCCTGGCGGTTCTGCTGGCCTTTCCGGTGGCGATGGCCCTGGCCACCGGCGTTGAGGCACCGTCGTCTGCCATCGCGCAACTGGGACAACTCGATCAAGAGGGTCGGCGACGTTTCGGGCAGATCACGCTTTGGTTGACGCTCTTCCTGGTGGGAGGACTGACCCTGGGGATCACCGCGCTGGCCGTGCGCCTGGGGATTGGTCTGCCGCCTGCCGAAAGCACCCAGATTGCGGAGATTGCCCGCGCGGTAGGGAGTTCCTGGCTTTTTGCGGCCTTTCAACTCACGACCACCCTGTTGCTCTTATCGGCGGCCAGTTCCTCGTTTCAAGCCGGGCCGGGCCTGCTCAAAGCGCTGGCGCGGAGCGAGCGAGCGCAGGGACCCTCCCAAAACATTTTGCCAGCGTGGCTGGGGCGCACCAATCGTCACCACACGCCGTATCTGGGTCTGGTGGTCTATCTGTTGATTTCCGCGTGCGTTCTGCTGCTTTCCGGCGCGCAGGATCAAACCCTCGTGCTGTTCTATGCGGTGGCCGTCTTTCTCAGCTTCCTGATCGGGTTGCTGGCGATGGCCCACCTTTCTCGTGGCAAGCCCCGCTCCCAGATGATCAATCTCCTGGGGGCGGTGGTCGTTGGTTTCACGCTCGTCATGAATCTGCTTCGTGGCTGGCCGCTACTCTCCCTGGTGGTAGCGCTGGCCATCGCCGGAGGACTCTACCTGCTCTGGGTGCGGGCGGGACGCCCACGGGGGATCTCATCAGCGGTCCAGCACGCTGAAGAGGGCGAGGGTGAGACACCTCCCTCGCCATAGGACTGCTCCGAAGGAAACGGTTTTCTGCTCTTTGTGGAAGAAGCCGGGGGAGGCATCGTGCTGGGTCTCGTGGTTGGCTTCGGGATGAGCCAGTGCGCGAGACCACCCTGACGTTGATTGCCGCATACGGGTTGTACTGGGTTGCGGATGCCTTGCACCTCTCGGCGATCATCGCGGTGATTGTGCTGGGCCTGCTGCTGGGAAACTATGGGCGTCGGATCGGAATGTCCGAACGTACTCGCAGCCACGTGGACACCTTCTGGCGCGCGCCCTGATCTTTTTGCTGATTGGCGTCCAAATTCATCCCTTTGCTTCTTTGCTGCTCAGTGGCCCGGTGGTTGCAACCTGGGGGATTGTATTGATCGCTATTGGGGTGGTCTTGCTGGTACGCTTGGTGCTCATCCTGACGCTGACCACCCACACGTGGCTGCGGCTCCCCAGACGGGCGAGTTACAACCAGGCAGGAGAACTGCTCAGACAACCGCTGCCACGTTCCTGGCTCTTGATTCTCTTCTGGAGCGGACTGCGGGGAGCGCTCTCGCTGGCATTGGTCCTCGCGCTTCCCCCAGAGGTCCCGGCTCGCGCGACGCTGGTGGTCTCTACCTATGCGGTGGTCCTCTTTACGGCCTATTAGCCCGCGGGAGAAATTTACAACGCTAAGCGCTTAGCGTTGTAATCGGGTTCGTTCATACTCAAGGGGCCCAATCCACGTCACCTATCGTTCCAATGACGGCCCGCTTGTCACTGGCTGGATCTTTTCCCTTCACAACCAGCTTCCTCAGTTCTGCGAACACGGCATCCCATTGCTGACTTGCACGTTGCTGATCCTCCTCGGTCCAGTTCTCTTCCCATACTGCCAGCTTCTGCGCTGCTTCAGGACTGTACGGTTTCTGAGCGATTTCCGCCAACTTCTGTTGTTGTTCCTCCGTAAGATATTCCTTCACCCACGCTTTATTCTGTTCCGTACGCATCACCTGGATCACGTCGAGAATAATCGATTCCCAATCTCCCTGGTTCCTTTTTAACAATCCTTCAGCTTTCTCAATGGCCCGAAGAAGCGCAGCCAACTGGATGCGCTTCTCCTGCATCATCGCCTTCTGCATCACGAGTGCCTCTTGCAAATGTTCCGGATTCTTTTGCAGACACACTTTGATCACTATCTTTGCACTTTTTGGAAAGAGGGTAGCAGGAAAGGACACCATGTGGTATGAAACAGGTGAATACAACAACCTGAAACCACGGAGGTGTCCGATGCCACAGCCTATTCTATGTCTGGATGAA
>JALYTT010000225.1 GCA_030854145.1 Chloroflexota bacterium
GGCGAGGCAAGCCACGCCCTACGGATGATCAGCCCTACGGATGATCAGCCCTACGGATGACCCATCTCTCCTGTCATTCCTACCCGATCTTCGCGTCCACACACTCCGCATCTACGCGCGCAGAGTACGCCACGAGCCATGCGGCAAGTTCTTGCATCACCGCCGGGGTGGCCGGGTCGTAGAGCAGGCAGTGGTAGGCATCCGGGAAGGTGACGAGGTGTTGCTGGCGCTGGCTGGTAGCGATCTGGCGCAGGAAGCGGCTGGTACCCAGGGGATGGGCGATGTAATCTTGCGCACCCTGGAGAATCAGGATCGGGTGCCTGACAGAACTGGCCTTGCGCCTGGTCTGACGTAGCCAGGTGGTCAGGCTATTGAGGAAACGCACGCTCACATGGCGCACAAAGAGCGGATCGGCGCGCAGCCTGTCATTGAAGGCATGATCGCGGCAGCCCAGTTCCTCGCGGCCCGTGACCGCGATTGAGGGGCGCGAGGGCGCGGTGAGCAGCGAACGCATGAAACGTGCCACCTCGCGCATCGAAGGATGAATCGTCGGACGCAGCACAGGCGAGACCAGCACCAGTCCGGCGATCTCGGCGCCATGCAGGCCGCTAGCCAGATACTGGATAGCGATAGAGGCGCCCATGCTCTCACCAAGCAGCACAATGGGGAGCGCCGGCCAGCGCGTACACACCCAGGTGATCGTGGCCTGGATATCCTCAAGGTAGCGGTCGAAGCGGTCGATGTCGCCGCGCGTTCCCTCCGAGCGACCATGCCCGCGCAGGTCGGCCGCAACGACCAGTGTACCGGTCGGCGTGAGCTGCTCGGCGAGCACTTCGTAATAGCCGCCATGGCCGCCCAATCCCTGAATGCAGACAAGCACACGCTCCGGTTCGCTGTCCGCCGTCGTCCAGGCATGCACAAAAATGTTTGTGCCATCACCACAGCGCAAGGTTGTCTCTAGTTCATTCATCGACGACCTCGTTTCCTATTGAACAGCGCAAGGTCGAAAAAGCTGGTGCGAGGCGCGCCAGCGCCGGGCTGCTGGCTTCTGGCGCAGCAGGGGCAGGGCGGTTCGTAAAGACAATGAGGATCTGCCTGGGCGGACTGGGAATGCTCACATGTTGGTACGAGGGCAAGGGCGGGGCGGTAGTCTTCGTAGATTTCATGGAGCGTGGCAACAAATATGGGTCGCATCAACATAATGAGCGCCCAGGTGAACCCCTCAGCGACCAGCGGATTAGCGATTTTGAAGAGGATCATGAAGTATAGCGGGCCAACGATAGGCGCCTCCACCATCACCGAACCGGCGAAGGCCGCGGCCACCATGAGCCAGCGGCTGCGCGTCAGCCCGATGCTAATCAGGACCGAGCGTATGCCTGGATGGTCATCGACGATGGCGGCATAGGTCGCGAAGACCAGGTGGACGTGCCAGATCAGCATTGGCAGGACCAGAAATGCCAGCGGCACAAACGATGGCCAGTTCAGGCGCTGTGCCTCCAGGTTCAGCCCCCATTGCAACGGCGTGAACAGCCCCCAGAAGAGCGCGGTAGTGATGCCATTGGTCCAGATGTAGCGCGGGAACCAGCGGATCGCCGATGGCAAGATACGCGCCGGAATGACCGCCTGACCCGCGTCGATGGCTTCGATAGCCAGCACGATGGCAATATTGCCGAACGTGATGGTGATCCAGGGCAGCACCGTAGCGACCCAGTACGCCACCGGGCCTGGCTGGCTGCCGACGATCACGGCGGCCAGTGGCGGCAGCATAAACAGGCCTACCAGCGTCACCAGTCCTGGGGTATCCCTGCGACAGAGGCGAATACCGGCGGCCACGTAGCGAGCGGCCTGGTACCACCAGGGACGGCCTGGCCCCGAAGGAGCAGAACTGGCCTTTTCCTCACGGCCAGCTACTTGAATGAGCGGTGTCGATAGTGTCGCCATACAAAACTCTCTCTCCTAGTTCCTAGTGCAAAAGTCATTGACCTTTTCGCTCTTCACGCATACTTCCTCCCATCGATGGCCGCCAGAAGGCATCCGCACACTGCACTTATGACGATCGACTTAAGGAGGCTGCAACTCAAGATTACCTTCTTCCTATCCACTCTCAGATGAATAGACCTGGATTCATGATGCTGGCCGGGTCCCAGCGCGCCTTCAGGTTCGTCATCACGTCCCATCCCTGCGCGCGATAGCCCTGGCGCTCGATCTGTCCCTGGAAGCGCGAGGGCAGATGGATCGCCAACGCGTACCCCTCGGCCGCCAGGGCCGGCTTTCGCAAACCGGCGACCCAGGCGCTCGCCGCGCCGGCGTCTTCCAGTGTATGGGCCGCGTAGAGAAGCCCGCTGCTTATATCCGCCACGAATGATCCGGCGTTCAACACAGAGGCCTGATCTTGCATATATGCTGGCAGGTCGCGTGCCGGCAGGCCGACGCGTAGGTGCAGCGCCTCAGCGGGGAAGCTGCCGAGCATCTCGGCCCACAACGCGCTCCCAGAGGGCGCCTCAACCTCCAGTGTGGCGGGCGCGCCTGCGCTGTGCAGCGCCTGGCGCACCTGGTCGAGTTCGGCCTGCACGTCTTCCGGCAGCCCCTCGGCGGTATAGGCGAGCAGGTAGGCGCTGTCCGGGACAGCGGGCCTCTTACACCCCCGGCAGAGCACGATGGCCGATGCCACCAGCGCCACGGGCAGCAGTTGCCTGGCCCACAGTAGCCCCCGGCGCATATCCTCAACTGGAATGAGTAGCGTGCGGGTGGCGCGCGGCTGTGGCAGCAGCCTGAGCGTCACGTCGGCGAGCAGCCCCAGAGTGCCGTATGCGCCGATGAAGACCCTGGTGAGATCATACCCGGCGACGTTTTTCGTGATGGGACGCCCCGTGCGTATCACGCGTCCATCCGCCAGGGCCACCGTCGCGTAGAGCACCAGGTCGCGCACAGCCCCGTAGCGCATGCGCAGCGGCGCGTTCACATTGGCGGAGACCAGGCCACCGATAGTAGCTTCGGGCCAGGGCGAGATCAGCGGAACCTGCCTGCGGTCGCGTGCCAGGAAGTCCTGAATCTCTGCCAGGGGCGTACCCGCGCCAACGGTGATATACAAATCGTCGGCCGCGTATGT
Organism: Chloroflexota bacterium; assembly: GCA_030854145.1. Next base: position 3,110 of record JALYTT010000225.1, read on the forward strand.
CTTGATCCCTCGTAGCGCGCCAGTGCTGAGCAGCACGCCTCCTTCAGGTAACGCGCCAGGAACAGCGGCGCCGCTGATGGAGACACTGCGCCGCGCGTGAGATAGCGCGACGAGTCCCTGTGCGGCCTCCTCTGCTGTCGCTGGCGTGAATACCTCGCCGATCTGCGGACCACCTCCCGCTACAGGGACGGCAATGGATTCCCGCGCAGTGTAGCCCGCGAACGGCGCCAGGTCGCCTGCCTTCGCTGGTGGGAAGACCTTGCCGGGATTCAAGATACCTTGTGGGTCGAAGGCTTGCTTGACATCCCACATCGCCAGCAGTTCGGCGGGAGTATGCATCGCGGACATAAACTCGCGTTTCTCGATGCCTACGCCATGCTCACCCGACAGACTGCCATTCATCTCAATGCAGGCCCTGACCAGTTCCCAGCTCGCGCGATGCACGGCCTCTCTCATGACCGGATTTTCGGGTTCGGGGATCAGAATAAGCGGGTGCAGATTGCCATCGCCGGCGTGAAAGACATGGCCCACGCGTAGCCCGTAGCGGTCGCAGATCTCGTCCACCTGCGCCAGCATCTCCGCAAGCCGGCTGCGCGGGACCGTGATATCGACGGTATAGCACGCGGAACTCAGGCGCGCCAGCGCCCCGGCCGCGCTTTTGCGCGCCAGCCAGATCCTGGCCCGTTCCTCCTCGTTGTGGGCAATGCGCAGGTCGTACCCGCTATGCGCGCGCAAGATCTGCTCTATCTCCCCCATCTGTGCGTCCAGGCTCTGTGGGTAGCCATCCACCTCGATCAGCAGCAGCGCGCCCGCCTGCCGCGACAGCCCGGCATGCGCGAAATCTTCAACGGCCCCGATGATCTTGCGGTCCATCATCTCCATCGTCGCGGGCACCAGCCCGGCGGCGATGATAGCGGAGACCGCCACGCCCGCCTGCTCAACGGAGTCAAAGGCCACCAGCAGCGTCTTGACGCCGGGTGGGTTGCGGATGAGCCGCACGGAGATGGCGGTCATGAGGGCCAGCATGCCCTCGCTGCCGGTAATCAGGCCGCGCAGGTCATATTCGGGATAGTCCATAGCGAGGCCACCGACGCGGATCTGGCTGCCATCGGCCAGGACAACGTGCAGGCCGGTAATATAGTTGGTGGTGACGCCGTACTTGAAGCAGTGCGGCCCCCCGGCGTTCTCGGCAACATTGCCGCCAATGGTCGAGGCGCGCTGGCTGGCCGGGTCCGGCGGGAAGTACAGGCCATGGGCCTTCACGCGCTCGTCGAGCGCCAGGTTGATTACGGCCGGCTCGGCAATAGCGCTGCGACCGTAGCTATCGACATCGAGGATGCGGTTCATGTGCGAGAATTCTACTACGATGCCCCCCCGGTCGGCTACGGCTCCCCCGGAGAGTCCCGTGCCGGCGCCGCGAGCCACCAGCGGGACATGGTGTTCGGCGGCCCAGCACACGACGCGCGTCACCTCGTCGGGTGTGCGTGGAAACACAACCCCCTCTGGTATGCCCCGGTCCAGGCCAGCGTCGGACTCGTAGGTAACGAGAGCGGCTCTATCGGTATGGACCTGCCCCTCCGGTAAGAGCGTTTTTAGCGAACGCAACGCGTCTACTTGCAGCATCGAATGTACCTCTTTCCCGCTACAATTATAATCACGCCTTCCTAGCGCTTCACGCCATGAATGAAACGCACAGTTACCGTTCCAAGTAAACAGTATACAACCGCGATAGCAAACAGTACCTGAAAACCAACGACGGGCATGCCGCGTTGAGTGAAGGCATCGATCAGGGGGCCACCAAGGATAGGGGCGATGACCTGGGGGAGGGAGAGGGAGATATTCCAGACGCCCATGTCCTTGGCGAAATTTTTATGGGAGGGCAATACGTCGGCCACCAGCGCCCAGTCCACGCTCTGGTACGCTCCGGCCCCGATGCCGAAGAAGAAGCCGGCCACAAACATAATCGTCAATGAGTGCGTGAACATCTGCACCACGATCAACACCAGGCCCAGCATACCTAACGTGCCACCCGATAGATAGATCACGCGCTTGCGTCCAACGTGATCGGAGAGCCAGCCGGCGAAGACCGCACTCACCAGGCTGGCGAGCGAGGCGATAATCACAAATTTTGTGGTCTCTTGCTCGGGATCAGGCACGCCGATGACATCGCGCATGTAATATTGCAGGAAGGTTTGAATCGTATAGATACCCAGCATCATCAGCAGGCGCGTGATCAGCACCCAGGCAAAATCGGGATCGCGCCGGGGATCGAAATCGAAGAGGCGCAGCACGCCGAGCGCGATCACTACCATCAGGATACCCTGCTGCATGTCGCTCTGCACCTGTATGCCGCCGGGATGGAACATATTCCACATGCTTATCCCGCCCCATATTATCAGGACTGCCGCGCTGATCCCCACTACATTGTACAGCAGCGCGCGCGTCAGCCAGGACCGGCGCGCAACCGGCTTCATGGCGGCTCCCCCAGAAGAGCGCATGGCCGCCGCCAGTTCCTCTTCAGCCATATGGGCCGACGTGCCTTTGCCCTCATTTACCGAAAAGATCGTGATGAGCATCAGCCCCAGCAGCACAGCGATGATGATGCCATAGGTGAGGGCCAGGTTGTGTTGATAGGTCAGCAATGGCTGGTTGGCATTCACAAACAGGCCCGCGACAGCCACGCCACAGATGGTGCCGCCAATGCTGAGCGTGCCCATCACACCTGAGGCGATCCCGCGCTGCTCCGGGGGTACAAGATCGGGCAGGAGCGCGTGAAATGGCGCGGAGGCCGCGTTGTTCGAGAACTGTACGACGAGGAAGGCCAGGGTCAGCGAAGGGATATCCCACGCGTTCGCCATCCACACCAGCGCACACACGTTTACCAATGTGCCGAGCACGATATATGGCCGCCGTCGTCCCCAGATAGCCAGCCGGCCCCGCGTCCGGTCGCTGAGCATGCCAATCAGCGGATTACTCACGAGCGCGACAAAGGCCCCCGGAACCAGCACAAAGGCCAGCTCCTGCCCCTTATGAAGCTCTCCCACTATCTTGAGTACCTGGCTGGGAAGAATGATAAAGCCAAGGGCCGCCCAGTGAAAGTTGAGCGCGAACCAGAAGATGCTGATGGCTATGATTTGTGTCCAGCGCAGCTTCGGTAGTTTGAACACGGAAGGGCCTGGAGGGGGAGATTCCGCCTCCGGCTCCAGTGGCGCGGTCGCCATGCGATTGTTTCCCTTTCTAACCTGTCTCTCTCTGATGATCGCCCCCACCACACCTCACCTACCCCTATAACCTGGACCTGGCTTGATTGAATATAGATTTCCATGTACAATGCGATATGCAGCCTTGCGCTGTCTCATATATGCCGTAAAGGATAATATTTATGCTAAAACGGCCTGCTACCTGGAGTAGACAGTTTACGTTTCGCGATAGAGAGATTTTTTATAATCGCATCCCTTTCAATAATCGCGCCGAGCGCGCCGTGGAGGTGCCGCTAGCCTTTGATTTCCTGGCCAGGCGGCAGAGCAAAGAGAGAATGCTTGAAGTTGGCAATGTCCTCCAATACTATGAAAACGCTTTGAGTGACGTTCTCTGCATTCGCGGCAGGCGTATCATAGATAAGTTCGAAGTTGGGTACGGCATAGATAACATAGATATTATCAACGTGGACCCAGAGGAAAAATATCAAACTATTATCTCCGTGTCAACTGTTGAGCATGTGGGGCAGAACTCTTCTCCCACGGGCCGGTTTGGCGAGCAGAAGAAGAGCGCGGACCGGGAGGCTCCCCTGACCGCCATCGCCAAGATCTACGATCTCCTGGCTGTCGATGGCCATGCCCTGCTGACTGTTCCCTTTGGCAAGCTTGTGGATGGCGGCTGGTACGTCCAGTTTAGCTCTGAGTATCTTGGCCTGCTCACCACAAAGTATAACATCCCTCAGGAAGCGTTATCAGTGGGGTACCTGAAGCGTGTCGCTCTAGAGTCACGCTGGAGCAATCCCCATCAACGCTGGGTCGAGGCGGCCGCCGGGGAATTGAGCACTATCAGGTACGATAACATCGCGAGCGGGGCCAGGGCGATTGCGGTGATAGAACTCACAAAACTCGCGGAACCGTTTACGTTCAATGCAGCCGTTTGTCCTGCCACACCTCTGCACTACCAGCGCTCACCCCTGGCCAGGAACCTGTTCGTTGGCGTTGGTCTGCTGCGAAGCTGGTTCCATCGTTAGATTTGTGACGTAATTATTTCCCCCTTCGTTGTAAGACTCAGGCCGTAAGAACCCTCTGCTGCTTTACTCGATTCGGGAATGAGTAAAAGGACAGAGAAGTATCACCGGTACTTCGATGGGAGGTAAAAAAGCGCGCTCACCCACGGGCATACCTGGTTATGTTCCCTTGATCTCTATTTCTTGCTACCAGGGAACATGGTGTTATGCTGCGTTGGGCCAGCGGTCGCGAACGTATGGAACAGCGATCTGTCCTCACACGGCCCACGCAACCGCAGGCCAGGCAACCTACCATCATAGCGCGCTGGATGCAATACTTCTTCGCCGGAGATCTGTCCTCCGGCAAGCGTTTCGTCAGCGATCTTCAGAGGCGGGCTTGCTGGATTGGACTTGCGCTTCTGCTCCAGTCTCTCAATGAAGTTGACCAGGGGATCACGACCATCGATCGTACCTGGTTGGCGCCTCTGGTGGTATTTTTCGACGCGCTACTCCCACTTGCACTGATTCTGGGCAGCTTCTGGGCAATGTGGCTGGCCCTGCGACCCGCCAGCTTACAGCGACAGAGCCACTACGCCAGGCGGCACCCGGCGCTCTGGCAGCACGTCATCCTGGCCACCACACTGCTGCTGGCCATCATTGGTGGCGTGCTGGGCAGCATCACGCTGGCGCAATGTTTCTTACCGCCCCAGTTCGGCAACGATGGCACATCCCTGGATACCAATGCGGCTATCCTGCTGCTGCACGGCCGCAATCCCTACAGCGATTCAAGCATTCTGGACGTGGCGCGCCGCTTTGGCATTCAGCCGACCTGGACCACGCCGCTGCGCCAGGGACAGTTCGCCGGGCGCCTGGACTATCCCACCCCCCAGGAGTTTCAGGCCGCCTTCGCCCACGCCCAGGTTAGCGGGCAGGCCCCCGAATTCGAGTCCAGGGTGAGTTATCCACCTCTGGCCTTTCTGACCCTGGTGCCGTTTGTCTTCCTGAACCAGGATAACGTTTTGCCGTTCTACCTGCTCTCATACCTGCTGATTATCGCCATCGCCTGGAAGGTTGCGCGCCCCCAGCTCCGGCCGTGGGTGCTGCTGCTGGGACTGGCAAATATCCCCATGTGGGGCTCAACGATGGGGGGGAATCTGGATATCTTTGCCTTTCTGCTGCTGATCCTGGCGTGGCTGCTGCGGGACCAGCGCTGGCGATCGGCGCTGCTGCTGGGACTGGCCGTGGCCAGCAAACAGATCGCCTGGCTCTTCCTCCCGTTCTATCTAATCATGGTCTGGCGCCACGTGGGCTTCAAGGAGATGCTCTCCCGGCTGCTGATTACGGGGAGTCTGGCGCTGGCTATCAACCTGCCTTTTATGCTGTGGAACCCGCAGGCCTGGCTGGCCGGTATCCTCGCGCCCGTCATGGACCCGATGTTCCCGCTGGGCGTTGGTTTCATTACGCTCAGCATCACGCACCTGCTGCCCTACTTCCCCACCTATGTCTACGCGCTGCTCGAAGGCGTTACCATGCTGGGCGCGCTCGCCTGCTACTGGCGCATCTGTCGCCAGCATCCTGAGGCCGCTATGTTGCTGGCTGTCGTTCCTCTGCTCTTTGCCTGGCGCAGCCTGCCCTCGTACTTCTGCTGTGCCGCATACCCGCTCTTCCTGCTGACGGCCGCCAGGATGAGACCCGCTATGCGCCGCGTGCTGGTTGTGGCGGAGCAACGCCTGCCCGCGTTTGCCGGCGTGTACGCGCATGCGGGCGGAGAAGTGTACGTGGGTGGAGATAGCCAGAACCCTTGACAGCAACGGTGCCACGGTTTACCATGGCCGCATGCCTCTTTGAATCAAAGCGACATGTCGACCACTATGTATTTCCTGGTTGTCAGTAGTGAAAGAGAGGAACGCACCGTGCCAGATACCCTCCACACCAAGTATGTGCTGAGCGAGGACCAGATGCCCCGCACCTGGTACAACATCCTGCCCGATCTGCCCAGTCCCCCGCAACCGGTACTGCATCCCGGCACCGGTCAGCCGGTGACACCCGATGATCTCGCGCCGCTCTTCCCGATGGCGCTGATTATGCAGGAGGTGAGCAGCGAGCGCTACATCGAGATACCGGAGCCGATTCGCCAGGTCTACCGCCAGTGGCGGCCCAGCCCGCTCTTCCGGGCACGCCGGCTGGAGAAGGCCCTGGATACCCCCGCGCGCATCTACTATAAGTACGAGGGGGCCAGCCCGGTCGGTAGCCACAAGGCCAATACATCGGTGGCCCAGGTCTACTACAACAAAGAGGAGGGCATCAGGAAGATCGCCACCGAGACCGGAGCCGGCCAATGGGGCTCGGCTCTGGCGATGGCGGGGGCCTTCTTCGGTGTAGAGATCGAGGTCTTTATGGTCAAGATCAGCTACCAGCAGAAGCCGGCGCGGCGCTCGATGATTCAGGCGTACGGCGCCACCATCCATGCCAGCCCCTCTGACCTGACCGACGCCGGGCGCGGCATCCTGGCGAAGGACCCGCAGAACATGGGCAGCCTGGGCATCGCCATCAGCGAGGCCGTGGAGGTGGCTGGCAAGAGCGGCGGTACGATCAAGTACTCCCTGGGCAGCGTGCTGAACCACGTGATGCTGCACCAGACCATTGTTGGCGAGGAGGCACTGCTACAGATGGCCATGGCCGACGACTACCCTGATGTCGTGATCGGCTGCGTCGGCGGCGGCAGCAATATGGCGGGCCTGGCCTTCCCCTTCATCCGCGAGGCGCGCCAGAAGGGCCTGCATACACGCTTCCTGGCGGCGGAGCCTATGTCCTGCCCCAGTCTGACCAAGGGTCTGTACGCCTATGACTTTGGCGATACCGTCGGCATGACGCCGCTGGTCAAGATGTACACGCTGGGCCATGATTTCATGCCCCCTGGCATCCACGCCGGTGGCCTGCGCTACCACGGCATGGCCCCGCTGGTCTCGCTGCTCCATAGTGAAGGCATCATCGAGGCCCAGGCCTACCACCAGAACGCCTCCTTCGAGGCCGGGGTGCTCTTCGCGCGCACCGAGGGCATCCTGCCCGCGCCAGAGGCCAGCCACGCCGTGCGCGCCGCCGTCGATGAGGCCCTCAAGGCCAGGGAGAACGGGGAAGAGCGTGTGATCCTCTTCAACCTCTCCGGCCACGGTCACTTCGATATGCAGGCCTACGATGCCTACCTCGCCGGCCAGCTCCAGGACTACGAGTACCCGGCAGAAGCCGTGCAGGCCGCCCAGCAACGCCTGCCCCAGGTCGTCTAGTAAGGGGAGAGAGTGTGCGGAAGGGGCGAAATGGCCTGGCCATTTCGCCC
>JALYTT010000226.1 GCA_030854145.1 Chloroflexota bacterium
GGCTTGTCAATCGCACCCCTACCTCCCTCCCTTCCTCCATAGGCCTTAACATTTTTATCTATTTTCTATACATATTTATCAAATATCTATAACATGTTTTATCATTTACACAAGATAAGATGGTACATCGCACATTAATAATATTTCAAACCGTTGACATTACGTAAAAACTCTGATACCATCTTTTATGAGTAAAGCGTACATCTCTATTGTTATGTGTAAGGGAAGAAGCGATGCAAGAACCATCGGCCTGGCGTGAAGCACTCAGCGAAATTATCGGTGATCCGGCGGAGAGAGAACGCATCGCGAACGAGGTGGGGGTCCGCTCTATTACCCTGGCTCGCTGGGCCAGTGGTAGCTCCCTGCCGCGTCCGCAAAATCTGCGCCATCTGCTCAATGCCTTACCCAAGCAGCATCGCTCGCACATGCAAGAGTTACTTGAGGAAGCATTTTCCGACCTGGCAACTATAGAAGTAGAACACGGCGAGGAAGAAATCTCCTCCAAATTCATCATGGAGGTCTTCGACATCCGGGCTACCATCGCGGACCAGTTGCGCTTCTGGACCATCAGCCGTCATGTCCTACAGAAGGCGCTCAGGCAGCTTGATCCTGAGCAGGTGGGGATGGCCATCACAGTTGTGCGCTGTATGCCGCCCTCCAGCAATGGTAAGATCCTCAGCCTGCGCGAGAGTGTCGGGCTCGGAAGCCCGCCATGGGGAGGTGACCTGGAGGAGAAGGCCCTCTTTTTAGGCGCAGAATCGCTCGCCGGGTACGCCGTTACCACGTGTCGTCCCGCGCCCATCCAGAATCTCCAGGAAGATCGCACCTTCTTGCCCGCCTACCAGACAGAAAACGAGGTCAGCTCGATCGCCTATCCCATCATGTTCGCCAGCCGGATCGCAGGCTGCCTCCTCATCTCCAGTACAGAGCCTAACTACTTTCTTTCACAATCCCGCACCTCTCTGATCCAGGGCTACACCAACCTCGTGGGGCTAGCATTCGAGCCGGAGGAATTCTATCCCCCGGAGATCATCCAACTCTGCATGATGCCCGACCTGGAGACACAGCGCACGTACTTCACGAACTTCCGTCAGCGCGTCCTCGCCCTCCTGAGGGGAACAGGGCCCGAACAGTCCCTGAATACTGCCCAGGCCGAGTTGCGGGCATGGCAGCAGCTAGAGGAAGCTCTGCTCCAACTATAGGTACCTATAACCCATTGACAAGAGGAAACTTCATCAGGTATACTTTTCGTAACCGTTCCCGATAACGGTTACGGTACATATTGTTACGCGCTTCTCCTGTAGGAGCGTCTATTGAGAAGGTTGGCTATGGCCGAGAATCTGACGATCCTGGATATCGCGCGCCTGGCAGGCGTTTCCAAGGCCACGGTCTCGCGCGTGCTGAACCAGAAGCCGGATGTAAATCCGGCGACTCGTGAGCATATACTGCGCATTGTGGAAGAGCACGGCTTTGTCAGCAGCATCACCGCTGCCGGCCTATCCAGGAAACGCAACCGGCTCCTCGGCTCCCTGGTACCCTCTCTCAGTTGGCCGCTCATCCCGGATTTGATGCGTGGCATCGGCGAAGTCATGGGCAATACCTCGTACGAACTCATCCTGTATAGCATCGCTGAGGTGAATCACGAGAAAGACCGCAGCGATATCATTGACCGCATTCTGGGGACCCGCCTGGCATCTGGACTCCTGGCAGTCTTCCCAGGTGCTTCGCGGGAGTACCTGGCAAAACTGCACTCGCCGGACTTTCCCGTTGTGCTGATCGACGACCAGGGGATACCGCCAGAGGGCACACCCTGGCTGAGCGTCGATAACCACCTGGGCGCCTATGAGGCCACTCGCCACCTGATTGGCCTGGGGCATCGGCGTATCGCGCATATCCAGGGTCCGCTCAAGTACCAGGTGTCGCATGACCGCTACCAGGGGTACTGCGATGCATTGCACGAAGCGGGTATTGCTCCCGACCCTACCCTGGTGCAGGAAGGTGATTTCATGCCCCCCACCGGGCGTACCTCTGCCAGTGTCTTCTTTGACCTTCCCGCCCAGAAACGCCCCACGGCCATCTTCGCCGCCAGCGATTATATCGCCTATGGCGCTATCGCGGCAGCACAGCAGCGGGGCCTGCGCGTACCGGAGGATTTAGCAGTCGTTGGCTTCGACGATAACCCTTCATCCGCTCACATGGAGCCAGGGCTGACGACCGTCCGGCAGCCGTTCTATGAGTTGGGCCAGCGCGCCTGCGAGGTTCTTCTGACCCTCGTCGACACCCCCCATCCGCTAAGTGGACCGAACCACAATGGTCGGAGAGCGGAAATATCTGTGGCAGTTGCCGCTGAAGCATTTCGCATCAAAATGCCGCCCACCCTTATAGTGCGTACATCCTGTGGCGCAGCACTGCGTCACCAGTGAGTTAAGAAGGGAGTAAGCATAAACTCTTGAGCTATGCTGGTAGTTTTCTTTACATCCTTGTCGTTTGTGGAGACTGATGTCCAGGCACAACGGCTAACCTAATACGCACGCACTTTGTTCCCATCGATGCAACGGATTGTATCAATGTGTAAACCGCTTTGTACCGTTGTCAGGTTGTCCTTTTGTCCTTTTTTAAGGCACGTTTTAGAAGCATGGAGCTTCTCAACGTGTGTGGATCATCGAATGATTCGTTTTCCAGCGTTAGGAGGCAAAACGTGACCCCTCATCTAACATCTTCGCTACACCGGAACCGCCTGGCGGCGGCATTCTCGCTCCTGCTCGTGCTGGCTATGATGCTGGCCGCCTGTGGTGGCAGTAATAACACAACGCCAACTGCGGCACGGACAACAGCACTTCGTATTCTCTCATCGCCTGGTCAACCTAATCCTGATCTCTTCAACCCCTACTTTAACACCAACCAGGGGGGCGATTATGGCGCCCAGGGGTTGCTGTATGAAGAGTTGTACTTCACAAACTTGTATACCGGTAAGGCCTCGCCCTGGTTGGCCAGCAGCTATACCTACTCCAGCGATCTGACGCAGTTGACATTCAAGCTGCGCACAGATGTCAAATGGAACGACGGCCAGCCTTTCACAAGCGCCGATGTCAAGTTCACCTTTGACCTGATGCAGCAGCACCCGGCCCTTGATCAAGGCTCGCTGTGGGCCTCTCTTCTCAAGAGCGTTGAGGTCCCCGATAGCAGCACCGTTGTATTCACGCTGCAGCACCCCGATAGCACCGCGCTCTTCCGCATTGGCGATGGGGTCTTCATCGTGCCACAACATAGTTGGTCAAATATCAGCGGTGACCCGGCGAAGTTCGCCAACGACAGCAAGCCTGTCGGCACCGGCCCCTATATGCTCAAGAGTTTCAGCCCTGATCTGATCACCTACACCGTCAACCCCAACTACTGGGGTACAAAGCCACAGGTGCAGACGATCCAGATCCCCTCGATCAAAGACAACACGACCGCCATTACCGATATGATCAATGGCCAGCTCGATTGGGCTGGGATTGGTTGGAGTCCCGACAACGATACGCCATATACCGCGAAGGACCCACAGCACAATCATAGCTGGTTTACTGGCAGCAACACCGTCATGCTCTACCTGAACCTGCGCAAAGCCCCGTTCAATAACCTCCTGGTGCGCAAAGCCATCAGCGCGGCCATTGACCGCAGCCAGTTGCCCCAGGGTGTGGCTCAATATGCCAGGGTTGCCAGTCCAACCGGCGTTATCGTACCCGTCTACAATAACTGGATCTCGACGGATTTTCAAAGCATGTCCTTCGAGAAAGGCCAGGACAAGATTGATAGCTACCTGACTCAGGCTGGCTTCAAAAAGGGCGGCGATGGCTTCTATCACGATGCCAGTGGCAAGGTACTCTCGATGTCGGTGGACGTGGTCACTGGTTGGAGCGACTGGGACCAGGATGTTCAGTTTATGGTCAATGACCTGAACAAAGCTGGTATCAAAGCTTCGATGAATTCGGAGAGCGGCTACACGCCGTACTATACCGCCATCTCGACCGGCGCGTACGACGCGGCCATCAGTTGGACGAATAGCGGTCCCAATCCGTACTACGCCTACCTGGCATTGCTGAACAGCGCGAATGCCGCTCCCAAGGTCGCCGTTGGCACCAACTTCGAGCGCTGGGACGCGACCACCAGCAATGGCTATTCTGCCAAGACCGATCAACTACTGACGCAGTTTCAGTCGACCATTGATCCCACGGCGCAGATGCAAGCGATGCAGGGCATCGAGAGTATCATGGTGAACCAGTTACCAGTTATTCCGTTGACCGTCAATGTGTACTGGGACGAATACAGGACAGCGCACTTCACAGGCTGGCCCTCTGAGGCAAACCCCTATGGTGCCGGCGCGCCCTACACCATGCCCGATGAGGAGAACGTCATTCTTCATCTGACGCCAGTCTCCTGATTGTAGAGCGTTCTTCCAGTAGGCCCTCCAGCTCCTGTGTTATGCCAGGAGCTGGAGGGCCAGGGAAAGGAGACAGAGAATGCGCTATCTCTTGAGACGGGTAAGCTTCTATCTGGCAGCGCTATGGGCCGCAGTGACCTTCAATTTCATCCTCCCACGCCTGATGCCAGGGGATCCAGCCTTAGCGTACTTAGCCAAGATCCATGCCCAAAATGTGACGACGGCACAATACAATGCCATGCTGCAAGAATTCGGTGTGGACCCCCGTGTTCCTCTCTGGCAGCAGTATCTCAATTATGTGAATGCCTTACTCCATGGTCAACTGGGCCTCTCGATCTCGCAATTTCCTTCGTCGGTCTCGACTATCCTGGCACAAAGCTTACCGTGGACCATCGGCCTGGTGGGCGTGGCTGTCATTCTGAGCTTTCTGATCGGTACCTTGATCGGTATGTTGATCGCCTGGAGGCGCGGCTCCTGGTACGATACCGCTGTGCCGCCATTTCTGACGTTTTTCTCCGCGGTCCCGTATTTCTGGATGGCCCTGGCACTGATCTATCTCTTTGGCGTGAACCTGAACTGGTTCCCAACCGATAGCGGCTACGATGTGTTCAATGCAGTTCCTGGTTGGAACGGCGATTTCATCAGCAGCGTCGCGCAACATGCCATTCTGCCGGTCGTCACGCTTGTCATCGGCTCGCTGGCCGGCTGGGTCCTGACCATGCGCAATACGATGCTGACGACGCTGTCAGAAGACTACGTCCTGATGGCCCAGGCCAAGGGACTATCCGAAAGGCGGGTGATGGTTCATTACGCAGCCCGCAACGCGATTTTGCCCAGTATCACCAGCTTCTCTATCTCATTGGGCCTGGTGGTCAGTGGCTCCTTGCTCACAGAAATTGTCTTCAACTATCCTGGCATTGGCTTTGCCCTCTATAACGGCGTGCAAGGTGACGATTACCCCCTGGTTGAGGGCTGTTTCCTGGTCATCGCTCTAGCTGTGCTCGCCGCAAATTTCCTGTCCGAACTGGTGTATACCTTCCTCGATCCACGCGTGCGACACGGGAGGAGCTAATCATGCAAGCCACAAATTTGACCGATCAGCATATCGCGACCTCCAGTATCCTGGATAGAGCAACAGGGCGGGGGAACAATATCTTCCGTGTCATCACATCCAATCCTAAAATCTCTCTCGGGCTGGGGATCGTGGCCCTGTTTGTGCTGGTGGCGCTGGCCGCGCCGCTGCTGACACCCTATGATCCCGATGCCAGTATCGTGCGCGGCTCCCACGCTCCATCGGCCGCGCATATCTTAGGCACCACAGGCCTGGGCCAGGACATGTTTGCCCAGATCGTCTACGGGGCACGCGTCTCTCTCATCATTGGCTTCGTGGCAGCTATCGGCTCTACCGCGTTGCAGGTCTTTTTTGGCCTGACCTCCGGCTACCTTGGCGGCCTCGTTGACGATGTGCTCTCTCTGATCATTAACATTTTTCTGGTCTTACCGGGTCTGCCTCTGGCTATTGTGCTGGCTTCTCTGGCCAGCAGCGCCGACGCGGCGAATAAAAATGAGTTTGTGATTGCGCTGGTCTTGCTCTTTACATCCTGGAGCTACGGCGCGCGCGTCTTACGCGCACAGACGCTCTCGTTGAGGGAGCGCGAGTTCGTGGCGGCCGCGCGTGCCACCGGCGAAACTACGCTGCGCATCATCTTTGCCGAAATCCTGCCTAACGAGATAGCGCTGGTGGCCTCAACCTTTATCGGCACCTTTGTGTACGCGGTGGGCGCCGAGGTCGCGCTGGAGTTTCTCGGCCTCGGTGACACCTCACGGGCGAGTTGGGGTGTGATCTTGTTCTGGGCCCAGAACAACACAGCGCTCATATCAGGGAAATGGTGGCTCTTCATCCCGGCAGGGTTATGTGTAGCTACCCTCTGTGCCGGCCTGGCGTTTATCAATTTCGGCATCGACGAACTGGCGAATCCCCGCTTGCGGGTTGCGCGTGCGCCGCGCAAGCGGCTGTTGTCAGCAAAGAAAAAGGCGGTCGCGTGATGATAACACCCAACATTGCCAGGTCTGCTCCAGGTGCCTCCGCGCAAGAACATAGCGTGTTGCTGGAGGTCAAACACCTCAGGGTGGATTACGAGACGGGGAGCGACCCTGTCCATGCTGTCAATGATGTGAGTTTTACGCTGCACCGGGGGCAGATCCTGGGGCTGGCGGGAGAGAGCGGCAGCGGCAAATCGACGCTGGCTTACGCTATCACACGCTTGCTGCATCCCCCCGCCACAGTCAGTGGCGGAGAGATCTGGTATTATCCACGCGACGACCGGCCAGTGGGAACAAAACTGGAGGAGCGCCAGACAATAGGGCTACGCCATTCTCGCATACAGCATGCAACCGCTGGAAGAGACCATCCCCGCGTTCCGGTCAATGTGCTTGCATTAGCGCCCGCTCAGTTGCGAGCCTTTCGCTGGCGAGAACTGGCGATCGTCTTCCAGAGCGCCATGAACGCGCTGAATCCGGTGTTGCGCCTGGAGACACAGATCCTGGATGTGTTGAGGGAGCACGATCCAGCAATGGGATCTGCTGCCCGCCATCGACGTGCCCTGGAGCTGCTCCGGCTGGTGGGCATCGCGCCTGATCGCCTGCGCAGCTATCCGCATGAGCTAAGTGGCGGCATGCGCCAGCGCGCCATCATCGCCATCGCCCTGGCGCTCAATCCAGAGATCATCATCATGGATGAGCCAACCACGGCCCTTGACGTGGTTGTGCAGCGCGATATCCTGGATGAGTTGATGGCCTTGCGCGAGCACCTGAACTTCGCGGTTATCTTCATTACGCACGACCTCTCGCTCCTGCTGGAAATTGCCGATCAGGTAGCGATCATGTACGCGGGTCGCATCGTCGAGAGCACCTCCGCAGACGGACTCTATCGCTACCCGCGCCATCCCTATACCTATGGACTGCTGAACTCGTTCCCTTCCCTATATGGGCCACAGAAAAGAATGAGCGGCATACCCGGCTCCCCGCCCGACCTGCGTAACGTACCGCGCGGCTGCGCCTTTCACCCACGCTGCCCCTTCGCGTTCGACGCCTGCCACGAAACCATACCAGCCCTGGCACCTCCCCAGAGAGCCGGGGTCCATATTGGCATCCACGGCCTGGAGCCAGACAGCGAACTGGCAGGCGCTGTCATATCGACGCGCTCGCAGGAATGCCAGGTAGCGTGCCATTTGTATAACACGGAACTTGTGAGCGTAGGAGCAGAAGAGGAGACCGATCGTGCCAACGGGGGAGTGGGGAGTGATGTAGAGCAGACAGATCGTACCGTAGGGCGGGCGGATCGTACCGTAGGGCGGGGCTTGCCTCGCCAGTCAACCCGTGAGGTAGGGCCGGCCGGAGCGGTTCCGGTTGACTGGCGAGGCAAGCCCCGCCCTACGGATGACCCACCTCCCTCTCAGGGAGAAGAAGGAGGGAAGAACAATGAACGGGAATGATGCCGAGGCGCGGCATGCTATGCCTGGTCATGCGGCAATGGTGGATGAGCAAACAGATGTGCCTGGCGAGAGGGTGAAACTAGCGGGTGAGCCGGTCCTGGAGGCCGTACACTTGAAGAAAGATTTTTCACTAGGCGCCACACGCTGGCTCGGATCGGCGCGCTCCGTACACGCCGTGCAAGACACATCGCTGGCCCTGTATCCGGGGAAGGCGATGGCGCTGGTCGGCGAAAGTGGCAGCGGCAAAACGACGGTGGCCCGCTTGCTGGCGCGACTATACGAACCAACAGGCGGCACGCTGCGCTTCCAGGGAGTGCCGGTCACGAAACGCTTCGGCGCGCTGCGGGCCTATCGACGACAGGTGCAGTACATTTTCCAGGACCCGTTTTCGTCCCTGAACCCGGTCCATAGCGTACAGTATCACCTGGGACGCGCGTTACGTCTCCACGGATACGCTCGGCGTACCGGTGAGGCACGGGGGCAAATTCTGGCGCTCCTTGAGCGCGTAAACCTGACGCCTGCCGAGCAATTTATCGATAAATTTCCCCATCAACTCAGTGGCGGGCAGCGCCAGCGCATCGCCGTCGCCCGCGCGCTGGCCGTTCGTCCCTCGGTCATCCTGGCCGACGAGCCGGTCTCGATGCTGGATGTCTCCATTCGCCTGGACATGCTCAATCTATTACTACGCCTCAAAGAAGAGGACGCGCTGGCGTTTCTCTTCATCACACACGATATCGCCAGCGCGCGCTACTTCGCCGAAGAGACGCTGGTAATGTACGCCGGTCAGATGGTCGAGGGAGGACCGACTGAAGAGGTGATCCAGCATCCGCGGCATCCCTATACACAACTGTTGCTCGCGGCAGCGCCCAACCCCGATACAATGGGGCAGAGAACCAGAAGTGTAGTGGCCCCCCTTGCGGGGGCCATGGCCCACCCGACGGATGCGCAGGCACCTACGAATGAGGCCACCTCCCCGGCACGAGGAGAGCCACCCAGCCTGATCAATCCGCCAGGCGGGTGTCGCTTTCACCCGCGCTGCCCTCATGCGATGGATATCTGTCGCCAGCGTTTCCCCAGGCGCACCGAATTTGGTGAGGGCCACTGGACACATTGTTTTTTGTATGGCGACGGCGAGGCATCATCGCCCGCTGACAAGGCCTCGCCCGCGCTCACCCGATGACACAATGGCGCGTAGGGGCGACGGCTAGCCTCGCCCGCGCTCACCCGATGAACAGGAGAATCGATGAACATTACCAACGACACCGCATCTCTATCACAATCTCATATAGAGACACAGTCGGCCCCGGTGACTGCTGCCTTCCCGCCCGATTTTCTCTGGGGGGCAGCTACCTCAGCCTACCAGATAGAGGGCGCGGTACATGAAGATGGGCGCGCCCCCTCTATGTGGGACCGCTTCGCCGCCACGCCCGACAAGACCTACCAGGGCCAGACCGGCGAGATCGCGGCCGATCACTATCACCATATGGCAGAAGACGTGGCGCTTATGGCCGACCTCAACTTGAACGCTTATCGCTTCTCGCTCTCCTGGCCGCGCATTCTGCCGCAGGGGACCGGGACCGTCAATGAACGCGGCCTGGACTTTTACGACCGCCTGGTCGATGCCCTGCTCGCCCGGGGCATTCAACCCCTGGCCACGCTCTACCACTGGGACCTGCCCGTGGCCCTGCAAGATCGCGGCGGCTGGCTCGCACGCGACACGGCCTACGCCTTCGCCGAGTATGCCGAAGCCGTGGCGCGCCGTCTGGGGGATCGCGTCAACTGGTGGCTCACACACAACGAGCCCTGGTGCTCAGCCTACCTGGGCTACGCAGTGGGCCTCCATGCCCCCGGCCTGCACGCTACCCAGTTGGCCGTGACTGCCGGCCACCATGTCTTGCTCGCGCATGGCCTCTCTGTCCCATATATGCGTACGCACCTCTCGCCTCAAGCGCAGGTCGGCATTGCCCTCGACTTCTACCCCGTCTACGCCGCCGATGAGCGCCCCGAAACTCTGCTCGCGGTCACCCAGGCCGATACCTTCCGCAATCGCTGGTTCCTCGACCCGATCTTGCGTGGGCGCTACCCGGACAATCTTTTTACCAATCTAGGCGTGACACCCCCGCCTATCCACGACGATGACCTCGCCATCATCTCTACTCCCATCGACTTCCTCGGCGTCAACTACTACTCGCGCATGCTGGTGAGGGGACAGACAGATAACCCGAACACAGCAGAGCACACGACGCCCACCAGAAGCTATGAAACTATCGCGCGCGTCCCCGGTGCGTCCTATACTGAAATGGGCTGGGAGATCTTCCCCGATGGCCTGGCCTACATCTTAACGCGCATCCACCGCGAGTATGCTCCCAGGGCGCTGGTGGTCACCGAAAGTGGCGCCGCCTTCGCTGATCACTGGGATGGCAAAGGCACCATTCACGACCAACAACGCATAGACTACCTGCAGGAGCACATTCACACCGTAGCCCAGGCTGTACGCGAGGGCATACCCGTCAAGGGCTACATCGTCTGGTCCTTCCTGGACAACTTCGAGTGGTCCGAGGGCTATCGCAAGCGCTTCGGCCTGGTCTACGTAGATTATCCAACCCAGCGCCGCATCATCAAAGACAGCGGCCACTGGTACGCCTCCCTCGTGGCCTCCCAACGCGCATGAGAGGTAGGGGCGCGGTTTACAAGCCCGCCTGTTCACCGACGGCATCACGAT
>JALYTT010000674.1 GCA_030854145.1 Chloroflexota bacterium
CGTATTCGCCACGAGTTGCCAGAGGTGAAGCACGTCATAGCCCTCGAAGGTCTGACCGATGCCTTACGCGAAGCGGGCTGGCTTGACTACGAGACTACGCTGGCGGAGGCGCCAGAAACGTTCACCCACCCGGAGATTACCGAGAATGACCTGCTGACCATCAACTACACCAGCGGCACGACCTCGCGCCCCAAAGGCGTGATGATTACGCACCGCAATGCCTATATGAACACCGTCGGCACCCTGATCCATATCTCGATGACGCCCGCCGAGCGCTACCTGTGGACGCTGCCCATGTTCCACGCCAACGGCTGGACCTTCGTCTGGACGATCACCGCCGTTGGTGGCACCCATGTGTGCCTGCGCAAGGTAGAACCGCGGGCGATCTTCACGCTGATCCGCGCTGAAGGGATCACGCTGCTCTGTGCAGCGCCAACCGTCCTCATCGGCATCGGCAATGCGCCCGCTGATGTGCGGCGCATCTTGCAACCCGCTGAAGACGGGAAGGCAGTGGAGCAGCGCATCGTGCGTGTGGTAACGGCAGGCGCGCCACCGGCCGCCGCGACTATCGAGCGCATCGAGGGTGAACTGGGGTGGGAGATCACACAGGTGTACGGCCTGACCGAGACGGCGCCGTTCATCACGATCTGCGAGCCACGACCAGAGCACGCGGCACTCTCCCCACAGGCACGTGCGACCATCAAGGCCCGCCAGGGGGTGGAGCTGATCACCTCCGGCGAACTGCTGGTCGTCGATCCACAGGATCAGGAAGTTCCGCACGACGGGGCGACCCTCGGCGAGATTGTGGCGCGCGGCAATGTCGTCATGCAGGGCTATTACAACGATCCCGAAGCCACAGAGCGCGCCTTTAGAGGCGGCTGGTTTCATACTGGCGACGCGGCAGTCATCCATCCCGATGGCTATGTCGAGATCCGCGACCGTATGAAGGACGTGATCATCAGCGGAGGCGAGAATATCTCTTCGGTCGAGGTCGAAGCTATGCTCCTGCGTCACCCGGCCGTGCAGGAGGCCGCGGTCGTGGGCCTGCCCGATACGCAATGGGGCGAGGCGCCGCACGCCTTTGTCGTACTCAAGGCAGGGCAGAGCGCAACGGAGGAGGAGCTGCGCACCTTCGTTCGTGACCACATGGCACACTTCAAAGTGCCGAAGTCGTTCACGTTTGTTGATGAATTGCCCAAGACGGCCACCGGCAAGATCCAGAAATATGTCCTGCGCGGCGGCAAAGCGGCGATCTCCGCGCAGTAACTAGCCATTCCATGCGACCATAGTTATCTGACCACCCTCATGTGACGAGTGAGCCTCCTCCCGCGTAGGGATTCGGCTTGCCGCATCCGTGGGGACGGCCTCGCGTGCGAGGGCGGGAGAGGCCTGAGACACGGATGCGGCAAGCCGAATCCCTACGCGGGAAGAGGGTGGTCAGACCACTCGTTCGAACCTCTCACTGACACGCTCACTCCCCTGGAAGGGATGAGCGTGTCAGCCTGTGTACAATGGAGTCAGTTCGCGAAGGAATATCCATACTCATGTTCACAGCTTCGCTAAAAGGCATGAAGTTTGCTCGTGCCTTACAATCGCGTCCCTTTGCGATGATCTGGATCGGCCAGACCATCTCGAACCTGGGCGATGGCATTTTCTATATCGCGCTGGCCTGGCAGGTTCTCTTGATGACCCACTCTGCCACGGCCATGGGTATCGTGCTGATCGCGGGTATGATTCCCCGCCTGCTCTTTGTGCTGATCGGGGGAGTAACGGCGGATCGCTTGCCGCGACGCCTGATCATCCTCTGGTCGGATGGCGGGCGAGGCGTGGTTGTGCTGCTGATCAGCATACTGGGTTTTACGAACCACCTGCAATTCTGGCACCTGATTGTCGAAGCACTGATCTTTGGCGTCGTCGATGGCTTTTTCAATCCCGCCATCCTGGCGATTACCCCCGATCTCGTTGAGAAGGATGACCTGGCCTCGGCCAACGCCCTGGTGTCGCTCGGCGGCACACTGGCACAGTTGTTGGGTCCCGCGCTGGGCGCCGGCTTTATCGCGCTGACCGGGCCATCGGGGGCCTTTGCCGCCAACGCCGTGAGCTTCTTTATCGCGCTGGCCTTCCTCATGTCGGTCCGCATCCCGGAACGGCATATGCACAAATCGCTCCAGATACAGGACCCTGGCGCTGCCGGAACGCTGGTTGAGGGCGTGCCGGCCATAGAGGGCATTCCAGAAGAACAGCCGGCCAGGCGACGGGGTATGCAGGGTGTTCTGGCTGACATCGGAGAGGGCCTGGTCTACGTGCGCAATTCGCGCTGGCTATGGGTCACATTGGTCAATGCAGCTATCGGGAATCTTAGCATCATGGCGGCGCTGGTAACATCCATGCCCAAGCTGGTTCATGATGTCTACGGCCAGGGCGCCTGGCTGCTTGGCCTGATCGGCACTACCGAGGCCGTCGGCTCAATCCTGGCGGTGCTTTTGATCGGACAGGCCACGCGCATGAAGAAGCGTGGGCTGCTGGCCTACCTCTCGATGACCTTGAACAGCGTCGGCCTGCTGATCTTCGGCCTGCCGTTCCCGCACGCCGCCGCGTCCATCATCGCCTCCCTGGCCAGTGTGCTGGTCGGCTTCGGCATCGCCTTTTTCAAGAGGAGTACGCGACAATCATGCTCTGACCTTTGTGGGAAGGGTACCGGCGCCAACTACTTCTGACGCTTGACGAAGAGAGACCAGTGGAGCGTATTGTTGCTGAGAGCGAGGGGGCGATCGTCGGGAGCGTCTTGCTCTATCCCCCACTGGCCCAGGCCTATCCCGGTGCCGAAGTTGGCGCCAGTTGGCCAGAAGTGCGCCTGCTGGCTGTTGCGCCAGCAGCGCGCGGGCAAGGTGTGGCAAGCGCGCTCATGGATGATATCAAAACCGTTTAAGTAGTGTCTAAAGAAGCAGGCCACCAATGAAAGGAGGTGCGGCCCTGAATCACTTCAGGATGAGCTTGTAACCAGCGACAGCGCTCGGCCTGAACCTGTTCCAGTTCGTCAAGCGAGGCGAACGTCCGATTGGCAAGCGGTTCGTTGGAGAGGGG
>JALYTT010000675.1 GCA_030854145.1 Chloroflexota bacterium
AGACAACAGGAGGACACCATGGATATTCACATCATTTCGAGTGTGCTAGCGCAGATGCGACTGTTTCGCCAGCGAGCTCACTGGACACACCAGCAATTGGAAGCATACCAGGCAGATGCGTTGCGCAGCTTACGTGGCTACGCGTATGCACGCTCGCCTTTCTACCAGCAGTTCCGTAGGGGTTGTATGATGCCCCGCTGCATGAGCTTCCTGTACTCACGAAAGCCATGCTGATGGAACAGTTCGGCGAACTGGTGACGGACCGCACCATTCGACTGGAGGAGGTGAAGGCACACCTGCGAGCGCTGACTGGCGATGAGCGCTACCTCAGGGAGCAGTGGCCACCCTGGCGTCTTCCTTTTCAATCGCGCTGAGTGGATCGCAGTACTGGCCTCGTTTGCCCATGCACGCGAATGGGGCGCTGTCAGGCTTGAGCTGACTCGCCGCGTCAAAACGGCCACGGTCGCTTCGACTTCAGCCTTTCACATGTCGACGCGGGTCAACGCGATGGCCCATAGCTGGTGGATGCCCGAAATTCGCCTGGCGGCGAGCGAGCCAGTTGAAACCATCGTCGAACGCCTCAATAGCTGGCAGCCGGAGGTACTCATCGCCTATGCCTCCATGGCGCGCATCCTGGCCGATGAGCAGCTTGCGGGACGTCTGCAGATCAGGCCACGTGCCGTCTTCACCAGTTCCGAGGTGCTGACAGAGCAAACGCGGCGGCGCATGGTGCTGGCCTGGGGCGACCGGCTCTTCAACCAGTACGCGGCCACAGAAAGTGGCAGCCTGGCCGCTGAATGCAACCAGCACCAGGGGATGCACCTCATGGAAGACCTCGTGATCTTCGAGGTGGTGGACCAGGACAACCGCCCGGTGGCACCGGGAGTGTATGGCGACAAGCTCCTCATCACGGTGCTCGGCAGCCGCACTCAGCCGCTGATCCGCTACGAGTTGAGTGACAGTGTGCGCCTCTCGCTCAATGCCTGCTCTTCTGGGCACCCTTTCGCGCTCATCGACGCTATTCAAGGGCGTGAGGAGAATGTGCTTTCCTTCCCGGGTGTCGCAGGCGGGGTGGTGAGCGTGCAGCCGCTGGTCTTCAGCCGCGTCATGGATATGCTCCCAGTTAGTGGGTGGCAGGTAACACAAGAGACAAATCGCCTGCGCGTGCTCTTGAGCGGTGTGCGCGGCTCGTTCGAGGATGAAGCGCTGGCTGATAGCATGCAACGAGCGCTGGCTGAACAGGGAGCCATGGTTGCACATGTGGAAGTGCAGCGGGTGACCACGATTCCGAAAACTGCTGCTGGCAAGGCGCCCCTTATCACGTCCAATCTGTCCGGCTCCTCACCCTTATCAGACATGGCTGATTCCATGGTGCGTATGCAGTAGACCATTAAGGGAAGGGCAGGCATCGAACCAATGTGAAGAGCCAGTCCGTGCGAATAGAATACGTTGAAACTCTTCAAATGCTCAGCATCGCATCAGTTTTCTCTCAGCGTAGCATCAGGAGAATGATTTACACTGGTATTAGAGAAAGAAGATCTGTAAACACCTCACAAAAGAAAAGATATAGAGGAGATACAATCATGGATACACATAAACATGCACCATACAACGGTTGGCTCCAACCAAAACGCCTGATCTGGGTGTTACCTGTAGTGCTAGCTGTAGGCGCCCTCTTTCTGATCACCGGGCATACCGCTCAATTGCTAGGCCTCTTGCCATTTGCTCTATTCCTTCTATGTCCACTGATGATGATCTTCATGATGAAGGGGATGCAGGGCGATCATGATGAGCATAATGGACCGGATCAGTACCGTCCATCGGCGCTAGAAGTCCTTCAACAACGCTATGCGCACGGGGAGATCGATACAGCCACATATGAACAGATGCGAGAGCGCCTGGCCGCCGCAGATATAGGCGATACCCCCCCAATCGCCGTTCGTCGTTAAAACGCTTGTGCTTGAGAGGAGTTTCCTATGACAGGTCGGTATGGTTTTGGGATAACATTGCAGCTTCCCTATAATGAGGCAATCCCACGTATCAAAGAAGTGCTCAAGACCGAAGGGTAAGGTAATACATCAGCACACCCATCAATTGCTGATGTATTACCTTACCCTTCGAGCACGGTTTCTTGATCGAATCTTGATGAAAACGCGCATCTGCTCTTGAAGAAGTCATCCTATACTTGTATCAGACGCCGGGGAGCACACTAGCAATCAACGCGATTTCCTCCCAGGCATGACGACCAGAGAAGAGCATGGTCCGCATGGACCATTTCACAAGAGGAGAACAAAGACATGTTTACCATGATGGACAGCTTCGGCGGCTGGTGGCTCATAGGAATGGGCAAGATGCTCCTCTTCTGGGTGGCCATTATTCTACTGGTGATCTGGGCGGTGCGCAGCCTGTTCCCGCGCCAGATGCGCTCGGGACACGATCAGGCTCTGGAGACTCTGCGGCGGCGCTATGCCGCCGGGGAGATCAACGCGGCCGAGTACGAACAGGCACGAGCCAGGCTGGAGGAAGTCCCCGTCGCGTAACGCTGGCGGGATCATCCGCTGGAATGCGCCAGGTGTCGCTTCAACTGACACCTGGAAGAGAACACCTGACAGAAGGCAAAGAATGTCTCAATTTCCAACCGGATCTATGGCGAAACCCTCAGGAAAGCAGCAGCAACCACTCAGCTTCGCCACAGTAAAACAAGGTATGCTTTACGAAGTACGTCCATTTGAACATCTCTTGAGTTCATGAAAGGACCAATTCGATGAGAAAGCTACGTTTGGTAGCGGTAATATGTGTGGCCCTTGTGGCTTTTGTTAGCTTCAATCTGAGCACTTCTGCGACAGCACACGCACAGACGACGACAATGGATGGGTGCGTCCATCAACCAACCATAGATACCCTTGAAGCCTGTGTTGATCATGCGGCGGATCAGGGCTTCATTAACAGTCGCTGGGTCACCTGGAGTCTATTTGCCAAGCTCGACAGTGCTGAGAATGCACTCAGACACGGGCATGCTTCCAGAGCGATCACCATGCTCAACGCGTTTATCTCTGAAGTCAGAGCGCAATCTGGCAAGCATAT
>JALYTT010000227.1 GCA_030854145.1 Chloroflexota bacterium
GGTCGCAGGCGGCCAACACGGATGGAACCTTCAAGTCACCCGAGGAACTGCGCCAGCTTTACAGCAGCAATGAGATTACACCTGAAAAGGATGTCATCACCTATTGCCGTATCGGCGAGCGCTCGGCGCATACCTGGTTCGTTCTGACGCGTCTGCTCGGCTATCCGCGTGTACGCAATTATGATGGCTCGTGGACCGAGTGGGGCAACATCGTACGCGCGCCCATCGAAAAGTAGACCTTGCGTGTCGGGATGCCTTGGGAGACGTAGGGGCGCCGTTTACAAGCCCGCGCGACCGGCGTTATCATGATGTCATCGAGCGTAGGCGTGCGGGCTTGTAAACGGCGCCCCTACGTCTCCCCCTGTGACCCAGACACATCGCGCATATGTAATTTTCAACCTCTCAGGAGCGTAAACACATGGATCGACAAGAAGCTATGGAATTTTTAATGGATCACTACGAGAACCCACGCAACGTGGGGCCCTTGGAGCATGCCGATGTGAGCCTGAATGGCGGCAATCCTGGTTGCGCCGATGTGATTACCATGTATGCGCGCTTCGGCGAGGATGGCAAACTGGCGGATGTTCACTGGGAGGGCGAGGGCTGCACGATTAGCCGTGCCGCCGCCTCGTATGTTACGGAGATGACGCAGGGCCTGACGGCTGAAGAGGTCGAGCAACTGAGTTTTGAGGACCTCATTGAGCAGCTTGGCCGCGAACTGGTGATGACGCGCCCAACATGCGCCACTCTGGCGCTGGGTACCCTCAAGAAGGGCGTCCACGAGTATCGCATGCACAAACTGGCGGCGGAACCAGATCAAGCCATTGGCGCTTCTGAAACTGCATCCACTTCGTAGTGAGACATGGCGCCCGCGAGGGGCGCCACTACACATAGAGCCGTCGATGGAGGTTTGACAGAGTAAGTGGAGACGCGAGAAAAATCAAGAGGCTCGCTCTAGCTTGCGTGCGCGAATATAGGCACGTTGCGTCGGCACCTCAACGCTCTCGTAGGGGTCCCGTTCCATGCTCTCCACGATCTCGAAGCCCGCTGCTCTCAGATGCTCCTCGATCCACGCGCGCTGATAGAAAATGAAATCGAGAGACACCGGCTGCTCCCATAACGTGTCGAAATGGCGTACCTCCTCTCCTACATGAAAGGCCAGCAGCACCTCTCCACCTGGTCGCAGCACGCGCCAGAACTCGCGCAGCACGGTGGCTATCTGGGTGCGCGGAATGTGAATGATCGAGTAGAACGCTGCAATGCCGCTCCAGCTCCTGTCGGCTACCGGCAGTGCTATCATATTCCCAACACGAAACTCGATATCGTCATTGAGTTGCCGCGCCAGCTCAATCATACGCGGCGAAAGATCTACACCCAGCACGTGTGCGCCTTGCTCGTGAAGATAACGAGCAACATGCCCTGGCCCACAGCCCAGGTCGCAGATGGGGCCAGGGTTTCCCATGGTTGCGGCGAACCGCGCCAGCCACTCACGGTCCAGTGGCTTATATTCCAGTTCGTGATAGATATGCGCGACATACTCTTCTGCCAGGGCATCATAGCTGGAACTGACCGGAAAATACTCGTTCATCGATGTTCTCCCCTATGCGGCTCTCACAAGCCATATTCCACGCGCCAGTCGGCCAGTATCCTCAATGCTTGCTGAAGCAGTGCTTGATGGGCGAGATCGTTCAGCCAGCGGCTGACGCCTGAGGGATGCGGCAGGGGCAACAGCAGCATTCCCTCGCGCTCCTCGAAGGTGCCGATGATATTTTCCAGGCGGACTTTACCGAAAAATGCTTCGATGGCCATTGTACCAACCAGCAGGATAACCTTCGGGCGCACGATACATAACTCGGCCTCCAGGTATGGCCGGCACAGCGCCATCTCCTGTGGGGAGGGGCGGCGGTCACCGTTGCCGCGTGGGTTGCGTCCGGGATCGCAGCGAGTCAAGGAACTCAGATAGGTCTGTTGGTGGAGGGAGCCTGGCAGGAAACCTGCCTGTTCCAGCCACTTCTGCAGGATGCCACCACCCGATCCGCTGAAGGGCACGCCCTTTGTAACTGAGCGATGCCCTGGCGCCTGTCCGATCACCAGCACGCGATCACTGGCGCGCCCGCTGACAATGGGCTGCGCCTGCTGAATATAGCCCTGGTCCTGGCAGAGGCGACAGGCGAGGATGCGTTGTTGCAATACGGCAATTTCAGTCTCTTTTTGTTGGACCAGCAGTGCCGGTCGGTTGGTAGGCTGTTCGTTAGTCAGATGATTTTTCCTGCTGCTGAGCTGCTACCGGTAGACTCGGTTGCTGGTAGCCAGGCGCGAGGTGACGATACTGCCCCAGATAGTAGGCCAGGGGCGGCCTCTGGCTGTGGTCTGCCGATTTGCCATTTTGTTTGCCAGCGGTCGCGTGGATCTGATTGGCTTCGTCAGCGAAGATGACCTGGTTGCCCGCGCCTATGGCCGTCACCTGCCCAATAAAGATCACATGGTCCCCGCCGGGATACTCGGCGACGATGCGTGCATCGACAAAGGCCAGCGCGCCATCCAGGATAGGCGAGCCGGTTGCTGCGACATGATAGGCAGCATGACAGAAGTTCGTATAGCGCTCATCAGAGGACATCGCGAAGCAGCGCGAGAGTTCCTCCTGCTGATCGGTCAGGATGTTCACTGCAAAGGCCCCGCTCTCGCGGATCGCAGACAGGGTAACGCTCTGTAGATCAACGCATACCAGCACCAGCGGCGGCTCAAGCGAGACCGAGCAGAAGGCATTGACGGTCAGCCCGGCCACTCCCTCGCTTCCCCTGGTGGTGACGACCGTTACACCGGTTGCAAAGCGTCCCATCACCTGCCGGAAAAAGTTCTTTTCGATTGCCATGTAGATGTTCCTTGATAAAAAATGCGCGTTCGCTGTTAGTATGTAGTATCCTCTCCGCTACTATGCTTGTCAACTGTACAAAGGGGCAGGTCAGGATAATTTAAAATGTGCGCAGGTCTTTGCTTCTGTTTTACGTTGACATTGATGGATATCCGCGCATATACTACTTGTATCACAAAATGTAATGTTGGTGCCGGGTGGCCTGAGCCGCTTGTTATAGGCTCGTCGAGGAGTTTTCTCGTCAGCAAGCAAGCGTCAATACGGCAGAATAGGGAAGTCGGTGTAAATCCGACGCAGTCGCGCTACTGTAACTGGCGAGCAACTCATCGCTCTATGCCACTGTCCTCTCTAGAGGGTGGGAAGGCGGGATGAGGGGCGTATGCAGCCAGAAGTCAGGAGACCTGCCCGGCGCTTGTAACGGCAATCCATCTGGTTGATGGTTATGTATTCACCAAAGGATTGCCTGGCTCATGTTCCTTCGCGTAAGAGGAGCGAGCTACCGAGACATATCTCTGGCGCCCGCCCCGGTCTCTGGTTGACTCTCTATCCCACGCGAGGTGACGGCGAGCGTTCCGCTGTCTCGGAGGCTATTACAACATGCGCTCTCGTGTCATCTCTTCCCATCTCTTCCCTATCTTATTGCTCTCGCTGCTTGCACTGCTCACCGCCTGTGGGCAGGGGCAGAGCACAACCGGCAGTACTTCCACACCTGCGCCTACTGCAACATCTGTTCCGGCTCTGGATGCATATGGCACGCCCATCGCCTTCCCCACGAAGGCCCCGCAGCGCATCATCTCGATGGTACCCAGTATCAGCGAGATCCTTGGCGCGTTGAACCTGCAACAGCGCGTGGTGGCCGTCGACTCCTTCACAGACTATCCGGCAGCCCTGGCGGCGCTGCCCAAGATCTCGTCGAATGGCAAGTATAGCATCGAACAGATCATCGGTCTCAAACCCGACCTGGTGTTGAGCTATGGCGGCGATACCCGGCAGTACGACACCCAACTGAAGAGTCAGGGCCTGAATGTAGTGGATCTGCCATCCGCGAACCTCACCCAGATCTTACAGCAGATCCGGCTTGTCGGTCGCCTGACCTTTACGCAGGACGCGGCCAACGGGTTAGCAAGCCAGCTCCAGCAGCAGATCGACCAGGTGAAGACCGCGGTTGCCGGCACAACGGCGCCCAAAGCCATGATCGAAGCGGACGATAGTACGCAGAACAAGCCCTATGTGTTTGGCGGCGGCTCCTTTGGCGATGAACTCCTGCGGGATGCGCAGGCCCAGAACGTCTTCGGAAGCAATACCGGTGGCGGTGGTTTCCCCCAGGTTTCCCTTGAGGCCGTGATCAGCGCGAACCCGCAGTACATCATACTCACCGAGGACCCGGCCTATGGCGGCAATGTAGCGGCCGTCTACAAGCGGGCCAACTGGGGAAACATCGCGGCCCTCAAGCAGAACCACGTCTACCGCATCAATAGCAGCCTGCTTGGGCGACCGGGGCCGCGCCTGGTGGAGGGTCTGCGCTGTATTGCCCAGATTATCCATCCAGACAAGTTCTCCGGTGCATTGCCGGCGTATTGTACGGCAAGTGTATAATCTCTGCCTGTATAATATCGGGTATACCCATGATCTGGGGGGTGTACCTTGAAACTCGCGACTCGCAACATACAAACTGAGCACCAGAGCAGGCGAGGGGTACGGGTGCTGCCCGTACCCCTCGCCTTGCTGGCGCTCAGCGTGGCAGTGCTCATCGCCATTCTGGTGGCAGTGAGCTTCGGCGCGGTGCCTATCCCGCTTGATGTTATTCTGCGTATCCTGCTCAACGCTACTGGCGTCTTTCATTTCGCGCGCCAGTGGGACCCCTCGCTGGAGGTGATCATCTGGCAGGTGCGTATGCCGGGCGTGATCGGCGCGGCGGTGGTGGGCGCGGGCCTGGCGGTAGCGGGCACGCTCTTCCAGGGCATGCTGCGCAATCCGCTGGCGGACCCCTTTCTCGTCGGCACCTCGTCGGGCGCGGCCTTGGGCGCCGTTATAGCCTTCGCTCTGCCGCTGGATACTGTCTACGGCACGCTCTTCTCGCTGGCCCCGGTTCTGGCCTTCGTGGGAGCACTGCTCACGATGCTGCTGGTCTACAGCATCGCTCGCGTCGGAGGGCGCGCGCCGGTCGTCACGTTGTTGCTGGCCGGGGTGGTAGTCAACTCGGTGATGGTCTCTGTGCAGACGCTGATTTTGACGCTCAGCCCCCATGCCCAGTTTAGTTTGCAGGCCCTGTTCAACTGGCTAAGTGGCGGGATCGTGGTGACCAGTTGGTCACCACTTATCGTGGTGGGCGTAATTATTCTCGCCGGCATCTGCGGCTCGTGGGCCTTTTCTGGCGTATTGGATGCCCTCGCGCTGGGCGAGGAGGGCGCGGCGCACCTGGGCCTGCATGTCGAACGAGACAAATTCATCATCATCGTGCTGGGTTCGCTGCTGACGGCGGCCGCGGTCTCCATCAGCGGGCTGATCGGCTTCGTGGGCCTGGTGACCCCGCATGTGATGCGCCTCGTGTTGGGTCCGCGCCATCGCCTGTTGTTGCCCGCGTCCGCGCTGGGTGGCGCCATCTTCCTGACGCTGGCCGATCTGCTGGCGCGCGTGGTCATCGCGCCCGCTGTGCTCCCGGTGGGCATCTTTACCTCGCTGGTGGGCGCCCCGTTTTTTCTGTTCCTGCTCAGACGCAACAAGCGAGAGTACCTGTGGTAAAGCAAGAAGATGTGCGAGCGCCGTTGCTGGAGGTGCGCGATCTCACATTTGGCTATGGACGCGAACCCATTCTCTACAATGTCTGTATGCAGGTGCAGGCTGGCGAGATGTTGGGTCTGCTGGGGCCGAATGGCTCCGGCAAAACTACCTTGCTGCGCCTGCTCAGCGGCGTGCTCTCGCCCCGGCAGGGCACGGTCTTGCTGGAAGGACGCGATCTGCGACAGTGGGGACGGCGCGGTGTGGCGCGCCGGATCGCCGTTGTGTCCCAGGAGTTGTACATGCCCTTTGCCTTCACAGTGGAGCAGATGGTCAGCCTGGGACGCACGCCCTTCATCAACCTGCTCGGCTCTCAGAGCAAGCATGATCGTGCCAGCGTGCAGGAGGCGTTGCGGGCAACGGATAGCGCGGCCCTTGGCGAGCGTATCTTCAATGAGCTAAGCGGCGGCGAGCGACAGCGGGTAATGATCGCTATGGCTCTCGCGCAGGAGCCAGGGTTGCTGCTGCTGGACGAGCCCACCTCACACCTGGACATCAAATACCAGGTTGAGACGCTCGCGCTGGTGCAGCGCCTCAATCGCGAGCGCGGTCTCACCGTGATAGCCGCCATGCACGATCTCAACCTCGCAGCGCGCTATTTCCCGCGCCTGGTGCTGTTCCAGCGCGGCATTGTCGCCGATGCCGGTCCCGCCGAAGTGCTGGAGCCAGCCCTGCTCAGCCGCGTCTATGGTATCGAGGTACATGTGGGTATCCTGCGCGGCGCTGAGCACCTGAGCGTGCTACCGCCGAGCATGCAGGACGAGCGCCATCCACAGCCGGGAGCGCGCGTGCATGTGATGGCGGGAGGCGGTTCCGGCGCACTGCTGATGCGCGCGCTGGCCGACGCGCAGATCCCCTTTATGGCCGGCGCGCTCAATATCGGTGATAGCGATCATACTCTGGCGCTGCGCCTCGCCAGCCAGGTGATTACAGAGCAGCCCTATGCTCCCCTTTCCCCTGAGACCCTGGCGCAGGTGCGTGCCAGCCTGGCGCATGTGTCCCTGCTCATCATCTGCCCGGTCCCCATCGGTCCTGGCAACCTGGCCCTGTTGCGCGAGGCTCTGGTGGCGGCCCAGCAGGGTGTAGCGGTCGTCATGCTGGCAGATGCCATACCTGATATCCCTCCGGCCGTCGGTGATGATCTCCTGCGGCATACCGGGGTAGGGACGCGTGATTACACGGACGGGGAAGGTGTGAAGCTAGTACACGAGATGTTGCAGGCGGGGGCGAAAGTTGTCCATACTGTTGGCGAGGTTGTAGAAGTTGCCCGGACTGGATACGCCGTGTAGGAGTGCGCGCCGTAATCTGCGTAGGGGCGCCGTTTACAAGCCCGCGTGGCAGGCGGAATCGTGACGTCATCGGCTGCCAGCGGGCTTGTAAACGGCGCCCCTACGGCCATCGCCCCTACGGCCATCGTCCCTACGCGGTTCAAGGTGCCTTCACTTATCTCTATACGCTTGCCAACATGCTTGGGCATGCAGTATACTGCCAGTATAAGAGTAGCAGGTAGCACAACCCGTGAAAACTCTCCAGCGAGAGCGCGCAAGAACGAACGAAGAAGGCAGGAGCGAGGCATGAGTGGCGATGAGAATACAGTAGTCACCTTGCGTCTGCCATCGACGTTAAGTGCCTACAGCGGGGGGAAGAGCCAGATACCCGTGCGGGCAAGCACAGTAGAGCAACTCCTGGAGGTGCTGCAAAGTGAGCATCGCCAGGTCTGGGAATGTCTGTGTGACGAACAAGGGCATGTGCGGGATCATATCAAGATCTTTGTCAACAATAAAATGATTACTGGCCTCAATGGTCTCCAGACGCCGCTGAAGCCAGGACAAGAAGTGATCGTGCTTCCCGCTATTACCAACGTCTAACCATCAAAAAACATGGAACTCTGACTGAGGAAACATCGTAGAAGCTTATGCAAATCGAACCCCAGAAAGATATAGACAACCCGCCTGCCTCACCGGTGGATATCGTGCCTGCACCTGGTAGCTCTCCTCCGACGAAACAATGGCACGTCCTGCGTAACCGCAATTATGCGTTGTTGTTCTGGGGACAGTTGATCTCTTCGGCAGGCACAGAGATGCAGGTTGTCGCTGTTGCCTGGCAGGTCTATTTGCTGACGCACTCGCCCATCGCGCTTGGTTTGATCGGTCTCTTCCAGGCCATCCCGCGCCTGCTCTTTTCGCTGGTCGGCGGCATCTTCGCCGACGTGTTTGATCGCCGCAAGCTGCTGCTGGTTGTTGAAATCGTGCTGGCCTGCACCTCGATGGTGCTGGCGCTCTGCACCATGCTGCACGTGATCAATATGCCGATTATCTACGTGGTTGTGCTGATTGCTGCCAGCGTCTTCTCCTTCGAGTTTCCCACGCGCCAGGCCATTATCCCCGGCCTGGTACCGCGCAGCCAGATGGCCGACGCCGTCTCGCTCAGCAAGGTGATGATGCAGCTCACCTTCATTCTGGGCCCCACGATTGGCGGCTTCGCGATTGTGTGGATCGGGCTGGCAAACATCTATTGGATCGATGTGTTCTCCTACGTCGTGGTCATTGGCTCACTGCTGTTGATGGTCATCCCGCGCATCCCGCTTGAGAAGCGTCCCCAGGCAGGGGTGGGCGCACTGCTGGATGGTATGCGTTTCCTGCGCGAGCACCCGATCATCCTGGCGGTGCTCTCGCTGGACTTTTTCGCGACCTTCTTTGGCTCGCCGCGCGCGCTCCTGCCGATCTACGCGCGCGATATCCTCCACATCGGACCGCAGGGGCTGGGCCTGCTGATGGCGGCCACCCCCATTGGCGCGGTGGCGCTGACGCCGCTGAGCGGGCGCGTCGGTCGCATCGCGCGCCAGGGAGTGGGCATCGCCCTGGCTATCATCCTCTGGGGCGTGTTTATTGTCTTCTTCGGACTGCTGCCCGGCCCCATCTGGCTCTCGGCCCTCTGCCTTGCCGGGGCGGGCGCGGCGGATATGGTGAGCGTGATCCTGCGCGGCGTGCTGATCCAGCTTGTGACGCCGGACGAGTTTCGCGGCCGCACTAACGCGGTCAATGCCATGTTTGTCATCGGTGGCCCCATGCTGGGTCAGTTTGAATCTGGCCTGGTGGCGGGCCTCTTCTCACCTGAGATCTCGGTGGTGAGCGGTGGTATCGCCTGCATCCTGGCAACGCTGGCCATCGCAGCATGCGTACCAAAGCTGTTGCGCGTCAAAGTGCATCCATTAGATCCATAGACTTGTATTTTCACGTGCCATCATGCATAATGGGTAGGAAGAAATGTTGAGGAGGGTATGGGTTTATGCTGGCGCAGGTACGTAGTTGTGCAATTGTTGGTTTAGAAGGCGCGCTGGTCGAGGTGGAGGTTGACCTCACCAACGGGCTGATAGCGTTCGCGATAGTTGGTCTTGGCGATACCGCGATCCAGGAGGCGCGCGAACGGGTGCGGGCGGCGATTAAAAATAGCGGTTGTCTCTTCCCCTTTAAACGCATCACGGTGAACTTAGCTCCCGCCGATCTCCGCAAAGAGGGCCCCGTCTACGATCTTCCTATAGCCATCGGTATCTTGCTGGCTTCGGGTCAGATCACGCTTGATGAGAAGGTGGGCGAGTATCTCTTTCTGGGCGAGCTTTCCCTGGATGGTAGCGTGCGCCACACCAACGGCATCTTGCCGATGGTGGCCCTGGCGCGCGAGCGGCACGTCAAGGCCGTCTTCGTACCTGCCGTGGACGCGATGGAGGCCGCACTGGTCGAGGATGTCGCGGTGTATGCCGTTGAGACGCTGGGGCAACTGGTCTCTCATCTAAACGGCGAGCGCCTGATTGAGCCGTTTCCACCTGACCGGCGCCTGCTGGATACGCCGCCGGATGTGGAGTACACGCACGACATCGCCTCGGTACGCGGGCAGGAGCATGTGAAGCGCGCGCTGGAGGTAGCCGCCAGCGGTGGGCACAACATCCTGATGAGCGGCCCGCCCGGATCAGGCAAGACCCTGCTGGCGCGTGCCATGCCATCGATCCTGCCGCGCGTCATGATCGAGGAGGCGCTCGATGTCACAAAAATCTACAGCGTCGGTGGCATGCTGCCGCCCGGCGTCCCGCTGATCTTGCAGCGCCCGTTTCGCGCGCCGCACCACACCATCAGCCACGCGGGCCTCGTTGGCGGAGGTCGCATTCCCCGTCCCGGCGAGATCAGCCTGGCGCATCGAGGCGTGCTCTTTCTGGATGAACTGCCGGAGTTTGGGCAGAATGTCCTGGAGGTGCTGCGCCAGCCGCTTGAGGATAAGGTTGTGACTATCTCGCGCGCGCAGGGTACGATCACCTATCCAGCGAATTTCATGCTGGTCGCCGCCATGAATCCCTGCCCATGTGGCTATCATAACGATCCGGTAAAAGAATGTACCTGCTCTGCCACCGCCATCCTGCGCTATCAGAAGCGCATCAGTGGCCCTTTGCTAGACCGTATCGATATCCATGTCGAGGTGCCGCGCGTCGATTATGAGAAGCTGGCCGACAAGAGGCAGATGGAGAGCGCCACGCTCATCCGCCAGCGGGTGCAGGCGGCGCGCGAGCGCCAGTTGCGCCGCTTCGCGGGCACCAGATTGACCTGCAATGCCGAGATGGGCGCCAGCGAGGTCCACCAGTTCTGCGAGACCGAGGCGTCGGGACAGCGCCTGCTAAAGGCGGCGATGCAGCAATTATGCCTATCGGCCCGCTCTTTCCACCGGCTGCTCAAGCTGGCGCGTACCATTGCCGACCTCGCTGAATGCGATCAGATTCTGGCGCCGCATATCGCCGAGGCGGTGCAATACCGGCCACGGGTGGGGATATAAGAAGGAGTCGATATCTATTGTGGTTAGGTAGTGCTCAATTAGTATGTGAGTGTTATTTGGTGTCACTAAAGTGCCTACTCTACATACCAGGCCAGCGAAGTTCCGGGTGAAGGGAAGCGCCCTCAACAGGCGCTCTCCCTGCCACCCGGATGCGGCAAGCCGCATCC
>JALYTT010000228.1 GCA_030854145.1 Chloroflexota bacterium
AGTCAGCCGGAGGCCCATCACTTCAACGAGGTGACTGGCGAGGCAAGCCCCCCCTACGGATAACGCCGCGCGTATGTGTACGACTAAGGGGCATCCCTTTGTCGCATGAACTGTGTCAGAGCACTACAAGGATATTTGCGGAAGCTGGAATGGCCATATCAGAACTAGATAGCTAGCTACCCAGGGATGGTAGGCAGATAGCCCGGTTCGCGGCGGGCCTTCGTGCCTTGCTCGAAGGCATAGGCCAGCTTAATGAGTGTTGGCTCGCTGAAGGCCCGGCCCATAAAGGTGATGCCAACCGGCAGCTCAAATATATAGCCGGCGGGCACGCTGATGGCCGGGTAGCCTGCCAGGGCCGAGGGCTGCGAACTGCCGCCCTGCGCGTGATCTCCGTTCACCAGGTCGATACACCAGGGAGGCGTCGCTGTAGGCATGAACAGTGCATCCAGTTGATGCTGCTCCATCACCGCGTCAATGCCCTCCTGTTGCGAGAGGCGCTGATTTTCAGCGAGCGCCGCCAGGTACGCGGGATCGGCAAGCGAGGTCGTCGCCTGCGCCTTCAAGAAGAGTTCTTGCCCAAAATACTTGAGTTCCTCGCCGGCATGCGCATCGTTGAAGGCAATAATGTCAGCAAGCGTGCGCACCGGCGTTTCGAGCAGATCGGCGAGGTATGCGTTGAGGTCGGCCTTGCATTCATACAGCAGCACAGTCATTTCGGCTTCAGAGGCTGACATCTGCTGCGCCGTGGGGATGTCGGCCGGATCGATGATCACTGCGCCGAGGGCGCGCATGCGCTCGATAGCAGCCTCGGCGATGGCGTCAGTTTTGGCGTTGTAGCCGAAATATGCCTGCCGCGCGATGCCGATGCGCGCGCCACGCAGGCCGTCGGGGTCCAGGAACTGCGTGTAATCGGTGTGGACCTGGCCCGCGCTCTGCTGCGTCGTGGGATCGCGTGGGTCGTTGCCTGTGATAGCGCCAAGCAGAGCGGCGGCATCGGCGACGGTGCGACCGAAGGGGCCAACGGTGTCCTGGCTGTGCGCGATGGGAATGACGCCCGCGCGACTGCTCAGCCCAAGCGTTGGTTTAATGCCGACCACGGCGTTCATGGAGGCGGGACACAGAATCGAGCCATCCGTCTCCGTCCCCAGCGCAGCCACTGCCAGGTTCGCCGCCACCGCGATGGCCGAGCCTGAGCTTGAGCCACAGGGCGAGCGATCCAGCACGTAGGGGTTGCGTGCCTGTCCTCCGCGCGCGCTCCAGCCGCTCGACGAGGCTGTTGAGCGGAAGTTAGCCCACTCGCTCATGTTCGTCTTGCCCAGAATGACCGCGCCCGCCTCGCGCAAGCGCTGTGCCACGAAGGCCTCGCGCGCTGGACGTGATCCCAGCAGGGCAAACGATCCGGCGGTTGTTTGCATGCGGTCAGTGGTGGCGATATTATCCTTGAGAAGTACAGGGATGCCATGCAGCGGGCCGCGCGGCCCCTGCGCGCTACGCTCCTGGTCAAGCGCTCTGGCGATATTGAGCGCGTCAGGGTTGATCTCCAGCACAGAGTTGAGCTGGGGTTCTTGCTGGTCAAGTGTGTGAATGCGCTCAATGTAAAACTCGGTGAGCTGCTCGGCCGTTAGTGTTCCCGCGCTCATCGCGGCCTGCAACTCGACAATGGTTGCCTCTTCCAGGCCAGTGAACGCATCTTCGGGTTCCGTGCTCATAAAAATTCCTCTTTCATAAGTGTCTGCTCATTGTACCTACTCATTTTATGTGTTGTCAAAAATAAAGTGGGAGTATTTCCCATTTTGATCTGTTCTGTAATGTTTCCGCGCGAAAAAAAGACTAATCCTCAGAAGCGTCTCTACATCGGCTACGTTCAACATTCTATACTGCAAAAAAGTAGTAAAGTGAGCAAGCGAATAATGTCGGATGCCCAATTTTGTCCAGGTCAGACCCATGCCTATCTGAACAGCTTTTTGCAAGAGCACAGTGTCGCGTTAAAAAACATTCTCTCCGCCTATGTCTTACGCGCAGGCATGGCGACGGGAGCCAACATTCATCTGGTGACTGAAGAAATCTTTCAAGACACCGTCCTCCAGGTGATGGATCTTGGCGAGCGCTTCCTGGCTGTGCAGCAGCCACGCACCTGGTTTATCAGAGTTGCGCTCAATGTCATCCAACGCCGCCGCACCAGCCTGGCGAAACGCTATCGTTTTGAAGTGCTCGTGAGCGACCTCGCCAGCGAAGCAGCGCCAAACGAAGTCGAGTTTCTGGAGCAACTCACCACCTCTACAATAGCGGGACCAGAGCAGGCATTTGAAGCGCATGAGCAGGTGCGTGAGATGCTCTCCCTGGTTTCGCCAGAAGATGCGCGTCTCCTCAGTCTCATCGTCCTCTATGAGTGCGATGCTATGACCGTTGGCCGCCAACTGGGTATCAGCCCTGAAGCCGTACGCGTGCGCCTGCACCGGGCCTTGCGCCGTCTACGCGCCATATGGAGTGAATATGAGTCCAGCCGACAAAAGGGAGGTGAAAAGCATGCCTAGATCATTCACGACACAACGCATATTACGCGAAAAAACGGCGCAGCGCTACCTGACCGCCCTGGAGAACGGCGATTTTACGACCATCGATGCGGTATGGCAGGAAGCAGGTGACGATTCTGCCCTCGAACAGCTCCTCTTCAATCTCCATGAAACATTTCCCAACAGTCAGGAATTGCTAGCCAGCACCCCGGACGAAGACACCCTGTTTCAAAAGGAAATGACGTTGTTGAAACAGGAGCATACCCAGGAAAAAGAACCTGGGAGTTTCAATGCTTCCCCGTTGAGCAACCGGCCACCAGTACGTTCGCCGCGAGCACAGCAACGGAGCTGGCCAGTCCTGGTGCGCACACTGGCCGCAGTCCTGCTCGTGATGTTCATTGTGGGAGGTTTTCTGGCCATCCATCGTGGGAATGACTCGCGCCTGGTGGCTCCCAAGCTGACCAGCACGCCTGCAACGACCGGCATACCCGCGCCGTCTATCACGCCCAAACCGACCCAGCCACACTTCGCACAGGTAGCACCACTCTGTCAGGTGACCCTACCCGCGCTCTATCAAACACACACCATCCTGAACGATATGCTTGTCCTCTCGAACAGCAATATCTGGGCAGTTACCTACTTCCCATCCCAGAGCCAGATGCTGGCGCTGCACTGGAATGGCACGAAATGGAGCAGTGTGCCAATACCCGCGCCCGCTGGCTCCGGCCTGGGTAAGCTCGCTGCCCTTTCTCCAAGCAACATCTGGGCGGTTGGCGATACGGGTTATACCAACGGTCCTGGCGAATCCACACCGATGAGCCACACCTTGATCGAGCACTGGAATGGCACGCGCTGGAGCCAGACGCCCAGCCCCGACCTGCTGCCAGCCACGCTCAACACCTTGCAGGACGTGAGTGTCGTTGCGCCTGACGATGTCTGGGCCGTTGGCGCGGCTGGCCTCACCGGGAGAAGCGGCTACGACTCCACCACATCTCCCTTGCTCGAACATTGGGATGGCGCGCGTTGGCGGCTCGTCCAGCTTCCGGGCATACATAGTGCCGGTCTGAATAGCATCGTCGCACTGAACGCCAACGACATCTGGGTCGCGGGCTCATCCAGTGTCAGCGATGGGAGTGCCCAGTCCCAGTCCCCGTTGCTGGCGCATTGGAATGGCCAGAACTGGAGCCAGGTTTCGTCGCACGCCATCAATAACGGCGCATCGGGTCGAGTCCTGAAGATCACCACCGATGCCTCGCATCATCTCTGGGCCCTGGGTGTTGATCAGAATGGTCTACCGCTCCTCCTCAGGCTGAGCAATGGCCAGTGGACCTCTCTGCCTGTGCCGGCTACTCCAGCCCCTTCTGCTACTTCGACTTTCGAGATCCAGTTTGGTGGGATCTATGCTGCCAGTCCCCAGGATATCTGGTTGGCTGGTAGAACCGTCCAGTTTTCCGGCTCGGGCCCCTCCACGCCGCTCATCGAGCATTGGGATGGTCATCAATGGCTAGAGGTTGCCGAACGCTCTCAGGCCCAGGCTACTCTGCAAGCGATCTCCATCTCCGCCGGCACCGTCTGGGTCAGCGGTGTCGTCGATTCCTCCGAGCAGCCCTTCATTGCGACAACGTGCCGCTAAAGTCGGGGAAGGGCATCGGCAGGCGCGCCTCCATCTATGGGGGCGCGCCCGCTTTTTCGCTATGGTGTCAGGATTGTGCCGAATCGATCTATCACAGGTTACCGAACATCTGCTATACTGTTCGGTAACTGCAACAGCGAACAGCGTTGGTATCGAGAGAGCACGTCTATGCCGAAGCCAATCCCTATCGTACGCGACACGCTCCTGGTGGATCGACAGGGGGAACACGAGCATTTTCTGACCGTCGGGACACCTGAGTGGTATGCCTGGTTGGCCAACGCTTCGGCTTTTGCCTTTACCAGCCCCAACGGCGGCTTCACAGCCCGCAAAGAACGTGCAGGCAACCAGCGTGGGGGCTGGTACTGGAAAGCGTACCGCAAGGTTAGGGGCAAGCTCTCGTCAGCCTACTTAGGCAAATCAGAGAGTGTCACGCTTGAACGATTGTGCGCGGTTGCCAGGAAACTGGCGGGCGAAACAGACCAACCTGGCAGTGAGGAAGCTGTTCACGTTGCACCTGATTCCTTGCCTGGAGCGCCTTCGAGTGTACCGGTGCTTTCAGCCCAACCTGATCAGACACCGCCCAGAGAGTATCTACCTCCTCTCAACTTCCCTCTCCAACTCACGCCATTGATTGGACGTGAATGGGATGCTGCCAGCGTGTGTACCTTGCTCCGCCGCCCGGATATCCGCCTGTTGACCCTCGTTGGCATGGGCGGCGTTGGCAAGACGCGCCTGGCCGTACAGGTGGCGACGGAACTTCTTGGTGATTTCGCTGATGGCGTGGCTTTCACCTCGCTAGCTTCCATTCATGACGCAGGTCTCGTCATGCCTACCATCGCGCGCACCTTCGATTTCAACGTACCTGATCATCAACCTGCGTTCGAACGCGTTTGCATCTACCTGCAAGAGAAGCACCTGCTGCTGGTCCTGGACAACTTCGAGCAGGTCGCCGCCGCCGCTCCACAGGTCGAGGAACTCCTGCGAGTGTGCCCCTATCTCAAGGTGCTGGTGACCAGCCGCAGCGTCCTTCATCTCCAGGCAGAGCACGAGTTTCCTGTGTTTCCCCTGGCTTTGCCCGACCTGACACGGCTTCCGGCGCATGATATCTTGCTCCAGTATCCCGTGATTGCCCTCTTCAGGGAGCGCGCGCAGGCGGTGCTCCCTACCTTTGAGGTGACGACGGCGAATGCGCACACTATCGCGGAAATCTGCGTTCGTCTGGATGGACTGCCGCTGGCGCTCGAACTGGCGGCGGCCCGCATCAAGCTGTTCCCCCCTCAGGCTCTGCTCGCTCGTCTCGCGCAGCGACTACAGGTACTCACCGGGGGAGCGCGCACCCTTCCAGAACGCCAGCAAACATTGCGCAGGACACTGCAATGGAGCTATGATCTCCTCTCACCTCCTGAGCAATGGCTCTTCCGGCACCTGGCGGTCTTCGTTGGCGGCTGCTCCTTCGAAGCGGTCGAGGAAATCTGCCGCAGCGCAGGAAGCTCGACCAGTGACGCGTTGAGTGGAGTTGCAGCGCTGCTCGATAATAGCCTGCTGCAACAGGTCCACCAGGAGGACGAGCAACCCCGATCTATCATGCTGGAAACGGTGCGCGAGTATGGACTGGTATGCTTGGCCGAGCAGGGAGAGACCGGAGAGAGCGAGCGCGGA
This sequence comes from Chloroflexota bacterium, assembly GCA_030854145.1. The sequence continues at coordinate 5,806 of JALYTT010000228.1, forward strand.
CATGCGCTGTACTACCTGATGTTGGCGGAAGACATCGTGCCTCGCCTGCGGGGAGGAGGGCAGCAGATTCGGTGGCTCAAGCAGCTCAACCAGGAGCAGGAGAATATCCGTGCAGCGCTCGTGAAGCTGATCGCATACGAGGAAGCAGCGTTGGCGGTGCGACTGTGTGCGGCCTTGTGCTGGTACTGGATCACACGCGGCTCTTTTCGCGAGGGAGGCGACTTTCTGCAAGCAGCGCTTGCGCTCCCACAGAGCGGGGTGTCTCCCGCCGCGCAGGCGCAAGCGTTCTGTGGAGCAGGAGAGTTGGCCCTGCGGCAGGGGAACTATACAACCGCGGCCCTCTTGCTTGAGAGGAGTGTTGCCAGCTACCGGGAATTGAAGCAGACATCTGGCAGAGCGGAGGCTCTGCTGAATTTAGGACTGGTGCGCGCTTATCAGCAGAACTTTGCAGAAGCCCGCACCTTGATGGAGCAGAGTATCTCCCTGTGCCGGGCAGAAGAGGACACATGGCTGCTTGCACACGCGCTGGACAGTCTGGCGCGCCTGGCCTGGGAGCAAGGCGACATTGAAGCAACCCGGCAGCTCTCAGAAGAGAGCATGCGGCTTGGCCAGGCAATCGGAGAAACACGAGCCGAGATCAGCCCTCGCAAGCTCCTGGCATCCGTCGCCCTTGCTCAGGGCGATGACGCTCAGGCCGCCGCCCTTGCCCAGGAATTGCTCGCCATCGCTCAGAGGGTGGGTGACAGGGAATCGGTCTTCAGCGCGCTGTTCCTCTTAGGAACGATCGCGAAGGGTCGGGGAGACGATACGCTGGCACTCTCGTTGTATCACCAGAGTCTGGCCCTGGCCCGCGAAACTGGCACGGCGCGCAACATCAGCCTGGCGTGTTCTCGCCTGGGAGAACTGGCTTACCGCCAGGGCGATGCTGTCCAAGCAAATGCGCTCTACCGCGAGAGCCTCTCACTCGCGCAGACATTCGAGGTCAAAGCGGTCGTGGGGTGGTCTTTGCTGGGCCTGGCTCGCGTCGCCAGGTCCCAGGGATATTACTGGCAAGCAGCATGCCTGCTTGGAGCCGCTGAGGCACGCCTGAATGTCACCATCGACCTGAATGCCGCCGAACGCTGCGACTATGAACGCGAGATCGCCGTGACTCGTAGCTACCTGGGGAAAGAAACCTATGCGAAAGCCCAGGAGGAGGGACGCGCTATGACCCCAGAGCAGGCCCTCGCGACAGCGGAACCGGCCATGACCGCCAGACTGCATGCTCCAGCGGCCTACCCCGATGGATTGACTACACGGGAGGTGGAAGTGCTGCGTCTCGTTGCGCTCGGATTGCCCGATGCTCAGGTGGCTGGCAAGCTGGTGATCAGTCCCCGTACCGTGCAGGGCCACCTGCGCTCCATCTATAACAAGATTGCTGTCAACTCGCGCAGCGCCGCAACTCGTTACGCAGTTGACCACAAACTGATCTAAACAGCCTTCTCTGTTCCTCGCTCTCGACACGCGACGCATGAATAGGTAATGCCAGCGCGTAATACTGCCGATGATCTTTGCATGCAAGCCAGGTAGACTGTGAACAGAAAGATCGTCATACCGCTAAACGGTAAACAAAAGAAAGGCAGAGATTCCATGGCAATTGAAAACACCAAATCTATCGCTACACGTCTCGCTGATGAACTCTTCAACAAAGGAAATCTGGGGATCGTTGACGAATTCATTGCTCCCGATGCAATCGACCACAACGAGCCGGCTGGAACAGACTGCCGCCAGCACTTCAAGCAAGTCGCCACCATGCTGCGGAGCGCTTTCCCTGACCTCCACTTCGCGTTCGAGGATGGTATCGCAGAGGGAGACAGAGTCGCTGCCCGCGTCACCATGAGCGGAACGCACCAGGGTCCTGGTGCATTCTTCGGCGTCCCTCCTTCTGGCAAGCGCTTCGAGATCCAGCAAATGCGCGTGCTCCGCATCGTGGATGGGCAAATGAAGGATAGCTGGGCAGTGATTGATATGCTCAGTTGGATGCAACAGCTCGGCGCGATGCCGCAGCGCCCGACTGGAAATGGCGAAGCGCTTATCCGCGGACGCTAACCCAGGGCTTGCGGGAAGATCAGGCCATCGAAGAGCACGCTCGTCGTCATAGACTATGTGTACCGGGCGCAGGCCAGCGGCGCCCCTACACGAAATGCCGCATCCGTGGGAGGCATCCCTTGGGGTGCCTGGGGGACCTCCTCTCTGGCCGCGCAAGCGAGGCTGGCACATGTGCGGCATTTCGTGTAGGGGCGCCGCTGGCCTGCGCCCGGTCGCGCTACGATGACACTATTTCATCGCGCATACGCTCTAACAGCGCCTGTAGATTGTAGGGAACCCCGTGCTGCATCTCCCACTTTGCCTCCATCTTCGGGATGATCAGCGAAGAGTAGAGGCAGGCAAGATAGAGTGGCGCAAGTTTTTGTGCAAGTTCAAAGATCGCGACCAACTGCTCTTTGGCTGCATAGCGTTCCCAGGGCTGAAGATACGCATCTCGTAAACGCTGCCTGCTATGAGCAATAGCAGACCATTTCGTTTCGGCTCCAAGTAAGAAAGGATACAGACTGAAAAAAGGATGCGCGATACAGCTATCTGTCCAATCGAAGAAAAGAGGACCAGCTCCGGTCAGCGCAATATTCTCGTCATAGAAATCTCCATGCTCAAGGGAAGCAGGAATAGGAGCCTCGGTCAATTGTTGGCACATAGAACGCAGCAGCGGAGTCAAAGAGTGAAGGCGAAGCATGTCCTCTGCGCTCAGGCTAAGAGGGGAGTTCGTCGTCAGCGAAGGTGTGTCTGCCAGGAGGATATCGAGTTGCTGAGCAAGCGTCTCTGTAGGGAGGTACTGGCAGCCGAGAGCGTGAAGGCGTTCGATATACTCTACTTGATCAATCTGAATCGCGGCATAGCGACGAAGAGCTTCCTCAGCGTCGTCGAGGTTCTCACTCTGACTGAGCAAAGCATCGCCAAAGTCTCGCATCAACATCCACTGTGTATCAGTGTCTACGGCAACAAGTGCCGGCACAGAGGTCGGATAAGCGAGCGCCAAATACGCTAAAAGAGCGATCTCATGAGCGAAGAATGGAGGTAATGCCTTGAGGTAAAACGTTTCTTCTGTTGTTTTCACACGTAGAAGATAGCCTCGCTCTCCTACCCGCAGTTGTTCAGGAGTATCAATGATGCGTTCTCCCAATTGTGCTATCTGTTGCTCCGTCCATGCGACTACCCTGGCAAACCAGCCAGGATTGTACCAGGGCACATGTTGAGTTTTGGAAGAAAGCGTGCTCCAGTCAGCCAGCCATTGCTCAATATGTGACCTGTGATCAGGTGATAGCATGCTCATGTGCGTCAGATCTTCAATATCAATCCATTGAGTAGGTGCAAGAGTAGTCAAATCAGAGGAATGCAACTCCATCACATAGACTCTGGAGAAGCATCTGGTTTCCCCGTTGTAAGTATTGGACAGACAACGCATGGTTGTCAGTTCTCCACCAAGTTGCCGGCGCATTTCGCGATTGAGGAGAGTAACGTCACTCCAGTGAGAATACTGTGTTGCTTCCCAGCCTATGTGAGGCAGAGACCAACCTTCTTGCTCGGAGACCAGGAGAATCCGGTTGCCTTGCGGATGGAGGATGATACCCATAGCGCGGTAAGAAAAAAGCGCAGGAGAAGCCATAATATTTTTTGTCCCTTGTGTTCAGGTGTTTCTTAGAGCATATCATTATAGTAGACCCAAAAGCCAGGATTCTTCTGCACTTCGGGCAGAGCGGAAACTTGTCTCTTTCAGCAATCTCTGCTATCCTTGCCTCTGGCTACAACTGCTGATCGTGCAATGCCTGGAGATCCTCTCATGAATCGCATAGATCGTTTGACCGCCATCATCTTGCTCTTACAGCGAGGGAAACGCACCGCTGGTGAGATTGCGCGCCGCTTTGAGGTATCGAAGCGCACGGTCTTTCGGGATATCGAATCGCTGTGCGAGATCGGCGTGCCGATCATCACCGAGCCGGGCGCGCGTGGTGGCTATACTTTAATGCCGGATTACTCCCTGGCGCCGCTCCAGTTGACGATGCACGAGGTTCTCCTCTTGAAGCTGGCCTTGAGCAGCGTTTCGCAACTCTCCGCTACACCTTTCAAGCAGGAGCGCGAAACGCTGCTTGCCAAAATGGATGCCATCATTCCTGTGCAGCAGCAGCAGGACATGGAACGCCTTCTGCGAACCGTCCACCTCGACGTTCCCGCGCGCAACTATACAATGCCCTATATTGAACAGCTCATCGAAAGTGCGCGTAATGAGCAATGGCTGCGTGTCCTGTATCGCTCAGAACGCGCGGCCTCTCAGCAGACGATCTTGCCGCTGCGCCTCTATGCTGCTGCCGGCTTCTGGTACTGCGAAGCTTACTCATTTGAACGTCAAGAACAACGCACCTATCGCGTTGATCGCTTCGCTGAAGTAGATGAAACGTCGGCGCCACAACAGCTAGTGTCGCCGGAGCTTTCGTTGCCCTACGGGCATCCTGAGCATGCAGAGGTACGCATAAGGCTCACCGCGCGTGGAGTCCTGGTGATGGAGCGCGATCCACAACTGGGGGATGCCATTCAACCACTGGGAGAAGAGGGTGGCCTGCTCTGCTTTCGCTGTCCCGAAACAGAGTACACCTGGTTAGTGCGTACCTTGCTCAGTCTTGGCCCCGATGCTGAAGTGCTCGCGCCCGCAACCTTACGCCAACTCGTGCGCACGGCGGCTCTCGATATTGCCCAGCGCTACGCGGAATAGTGACATAGGGTTGTCA